>NZ_DASVSF010000112.1 GCF_036388275.1 Longimicrobium sp. | reverse complement strand
GGAAGGGCTTCTGGCTCTCGACGATCTCCCGGTAGGCTTCGCCGTGGAACGCTTCCACGTGCTGCACGGCGCCGTGCCGGCGCAGCAGGGCATGCAGCCAGCGGCCGACCTGCTCGCGGTCCCGCAGCGCGGGCAGCCCCGTTTCCCCGATCCACACCTGCGCCGCCGCGTCACTGTCCTCGCTGATCTCCGCAGCGTGGCGCTCCCGTACCCAGGAGGCCAGCGTGCGGTCGATCCGAACGATGGACATGCGGCGATCCACCGCCGTGCCCGTGACCCGCACCGAGCCCATGCCGGAGTTGCCGACGATGATCGCCCAGGCGGTGTTCTCCACCGCAAACTTCGTCACACCCTTAGCTTGAGTTTGCACGTGCCGTGACGCGCGCGCAGCGTCAGTGTGCGTCATGGTGGCCGGCATGCGACGAGCAGAAGACGGTGGATGAGAGCCGCCGAGGCATTTGGTGATGTCCCGGTAGTCGGCGACGTAGCGGAAATCTGCGCGGTCCACAGTTCGTGCCGGACCAGCGCAAGAGCATCGCTGAAGGTGGGCAGCGGCTTGGGGTACCAGCGCACGCACTCGAGCACCGGTCCGCGCTCGCCGGCAAGCTGGCTCGCCCACAGGGTCACGAGGGAGAACAGCGCGAGGAGCGCCGGCGTGGTGCGCAGGATGGCCAGGTCGGACCATTGCCGTTGGGTCTCCATGCCGAGGTGCCGACGGGCTTCCTCGAAGGTGGTCTCCATTCGCCAGCGGCGAACGAACCAGCGCAGGATGTCGACCGGCTCGGCCTGCGGGTCGGTGCAGAGGAAGGCCTGCGGCTCCTTCTCGCCGCTCGGGTCGCGCACCAGCACCCAGCGGATCGCCACCCGCGCCCTGCGGTGCGACCAGAGTGCGGTACCAGTGGCGATCTCGAGCCGGCGGCGACGCCGGCCATACCAGCCGTCCACGACAACCCGGCGCCAGCGCGTGCGCCGATCGCGCAAGCGCTCGGCCAGGCTGGGCAGCCGTGCCCCCTTGACCGGTGGCCAACCGCGCCGCCGCGGCCGGCGGGGCGGGGGTGGGTCGTACAGGCGGGCATCCAGACGCAGGCGGGTGACCACGGTCAGGTGCGGCGCGAGGTCGCGCAGCAGGGCGACCACCGAGAAGCTGCTGTCGGCCACGGCGATGACCCGCCGCCCCGGCAGCCAGCGCGCCACTTGCAGCAGCGCCTGCCGGCCCCACTCCGTGAGGGTCTTGTGCCGCTTGCCCTGCTCGGCCGCGTAGCGCTCGGAGGGGGCCAGCACGGTCAGGAAGGGCAGGCCCCAGACGCAGCCGGCCCAGGTGACAGGCGCCAGCAGCATGACGCAGAGCCAGCGCAGGCCACTCGCCTTGACGAAGTGGCCCCGGCTGGAGCGGACCGGATCACGGTAGATCCCTTTCGCGGCGATGCATGCCCCGCGCCGGCGCTCGATCGTGTCGTCGAGACCGACCACCACCGGGCCGTCCGGCACGAAGGCGGCGACCAGCAGCAGCAGGAGGCGGTGCGCCAGGGCGCGCGAGCACCAGTGCCCATGGCTCAGCACGCGATGGTAGACGGCAAAGCCAGCCGCCTCGCCGAGACCCATCACACGCAGGGCCGCGGTCACCGTCCGTCGTCCTGGCGCCAGCAGGGCACCGCAGACCAGCACCAGTACATGGCGCCAGATGGTCGCGGTGAACTGGCCTCGGAAGGGCTGCATCCAGCCGTCCAGCACGGCGGGAACCACGCTCGGCATCATGGCCCACTGCCTCCGCCCAGGAGCCCCGAGGTGTTACAACGCCGCAGGCCGCGCAGGAGAGAGGCGCCATGCCTGGCAGCCCCGATGAGATGCGCACGCGCATCGAAGCTTATCCCTGGCCACCGCAGCGCGGCGGCGTCGAGGTGGTGCGGGCGAACAAGGGCTACACGCTCTACAGCCTGCGCACCGGCGGACCCGTCGCCCGGCTCCGCCCCACCGGTCAGGGCGACAAGGTTCAGGTTTTGTGGTGGCGGCGCGACGCCTGGAGCGATCCCGGCCCCTTCGGTCGGGAGGTCATGCCCCTTGAGGAAGCCCTCGAGTTCATCGCCAGCGAGGGCTTCTTCTGGATCCACGCCTCATGACGCCAGCGTCACGGCACGTGCAAACTCAAGCT
>NZ_DASVSF010000111.1 GCF_036388275.1 Longimicrobium sp. | reverse complement strand
GCGGCTGCGCCTCCGGGCGCGGGCGCTGGGGGTGAGCGCGGCGAGCCTGTGCCACCTGGCGTGGGCGCAGGTGCTGGCGCGGCTGAGCGGCCGGGAGGACGTGGTCTTCGGGACGCTGCTCTTCGGCCGGATGCAGGGCGGCGAGGGGGCGGACCGGGTGATGGGCCCGCTGATCAACACGCTGCCGGTGCGGATCGGGGTGGGGGAGGAGGGGGCCGAGGCGGCGGTGCGCCGCACGCACGCCCTGCTGGCGGACCTGCTGCGGCACGAGCACGCCTCGCTGGCGCTGGCGCAGCGCAGCAGCGGCGTGGCGGCACCCGCGCCGCTGTTCACCTCGCTGCTGAACTATCGCTATGTGGGTGGGACCGGGCGTTCCTCCGGGGCGAGGCAGCCGCGAGAGGGCGTGCGGGGCATTCGCGCGGAGGAGCGGACGAACTACCCCGTGGCGCTCTCCGTGGACGACCGGGGGGAGGCGTTCTCGCTCACGGCGGAAGTGGCGGCCCCGGCGGAAGCGGAGAGGGTGTGCCGAATGATGCACACGGCGCTGGAGCGGCTGGTGGAGGCGCTGGAGGTTGCTCCCGGCCGGGCGATCGGGAGCCTCGACGTGCTGCCGGAGGCGGAGCGCGCGCTGGTGCTGGAGGAGTGGAACCGCACGGACGTGGAGTACCCTGCGGGTGCCTGCATCCACGAATTGTTCGAGGCGCAGGCGGCGCGCACGCCGGACGCGGTGGCCGTGCGCTTCGAGGAGGAGGCGCTCACGTACCGCGAGCTGAACGAGCGCGCGAACCGGCTGGCGCACTCCCTTCGGCGGCGTGGGGTGGGCCCGGAGGTGCGGGTGGGAATCTGCCTGGAGCGGAGCCCGGAGATGGTGGTCTCGCTGCTGGCGGTGCTGAAGGCCGGGGGCGCCTACGTGCCGCTGGACCCCGCGTACCCGGCCGACCGGCTGGCCTTCATGCTGGCCGACTCGGCGGCGGCGGTGCTGCTGACGCAGGAGAGGCTGCGCGGCGCGTTCGCGGCGCGGGCAGGGACGGACGTGGTGAGCGTGGAGCCCGCGGAGGCGGAGCTCGCGGGGGAAAGCGCGGAGAACCCCGAGAGCGGAGCGGGGCCGGGCTCGCTGGCATACGTAATCTACACGTCCGGGAGCACGGGGACTCCCAAGGGTGTCGCGGTCGAGCAGCGCGCGCTCGTCAGCTACACCGCCTACATCGCCCGGGAGTTTGCGCTCCGGCCGGCCGACCGGGTCCTTCAGTTCGCCTCCATCAGCTTCGACGCCGCGGCGGAGGAGGTCTTCCCGACCCTGCTCTCCGGCGCGACCCTGGTGCTGCGCACCGAGGAGATGCTCGAAACCCTGGGGTCGTTCTGGGAGGCCTGCGACCGGTGGGGCGTCAGCGTCCTGGATCTGCCCACGGCCGTGTGGCACCACGTGTCGCCCCACCTGGATGCGAATCCCGGGGCGCTCGCGGCTTCGCTGCGGCTGATGGTGATCGGCGGGGAATCCGCGCTCCCCGAGCGGGTGCGCGCGTGGCAGGCCGCGGCGGGCGGACGGGTGCGCCTGCTGAACGGCTACGGGCCCACCGAGACCACCATCGCCGCGACGTTCTGGAAAGCGCCGGAGGGCGGCGGTGTCTCGCGGGTGCCAATCGGGAAGCCGGTCTCCAACACCCGCTGCTACGTGCTGGACGCGGCAGGGCGGCCGGCGGCGGTCGGCGTCCCGGGCGAGCTGTACGTGGGCGGGGTGCAGGTGGCGCGTGGCTACCTGCACCGCCCCGCCGCGACCGCCGAGCGCTTCGTCCCCGACCCGTTCGCGGCCGAGCCCGGCGGGCGCCTGTACCGCACGGGCGACCGTGTGCGGTGGATGGCGGATGGGAACCTGGAGTACCTGGGCCGCCTGGACGCGCAGGTCAAGGTGCGCGGATTCCGGGTCGAGCTGGGCGAGATCGAGGTGCGGCTGGCCGAGCACCCGGAGGTGCGCGAGGCCGTCGTCCTGGCGCGGGAGGACGTGCCGGGGGACAGGCGGCTGGTGGCGTACGTGATGGGCGCCGTGGAGGCGGACGCGCTGCGAGCCCACCTGCGCCAGAGCCTGCCGGAGCACATGGTGCCCGCGGCGTACGTCTGCCTGGAGGCCCTGCCGCTGACGCCCAACGGCAAGGTGGACCGGAAGGCGCTGCCGGCGCCGGAGCTCGCGTCGGCGGAGGACCGGTACGTGGCGCCGCGTACGCCGGCCGAAGAGGTGCTGGCGGGGGTCTGGGCGGAGGTGCTGCGGCGGGAGCGGGTGGGGGTGGAGGAAAGCTTCTTCGACCTGGGCGGTCATTCGCTGCTCGCCACTCGCGTGGTCTCGCGCGTCCGGGAGCTGTTCGCCATCGAGCTGCCGCTGCGGGCGCTCTTCGAGGGACCCACCGTGGCGGAGTTGGCCGGGCGCGTGGAGGAGATGCGCCGCGCTGGGCTGCCGGTGCTGCCGCCGGTGGTGCCCACCGAGCGCACCGGGCCGCTGCCGCTCTCCTTTGCGCAGGAGCGGCTCTGGTTCCTGGACCACCTGGAGCCGGGGAGCACCACCTACACCATCCCCGCGGCGTGGCGCCTGGGCGGAGCCCTGGACGAGGCGGCGCTGGAGCGGGCGCTCGGCGAGGTCGTCCGGCGCCACGAGGCGCTGCGGACGGTCTTCGCCGAGGTGGACGGCTCGCCGGTGCAGGTGATCGCGCCGTTCGGCGGGTTCGCCCTGCCGGTGGAGGACCTGTCGGGGATGGACGAGGCGGCGCTCAGGCGGCGCGCCGGCGAGGAGGCGCGGCGCGCGTTCGACCTCGCGGCGGGCCCGCTCTTCCGCGCGGTGCTGCTGCGGCTGGGCGAGGAAGACCACGGGCTGCTGGTTTCGATGCACCACATCGTCAGCGACGGGTGGAGCATGGGGGTGTTCTTCCGCGAACTCTCCGCGCTGTACGCGGCGTACCGCGCGGGCGGTGAGTCGCCGCTGCCCGAGCCGGCGGTGCAGTACGCCGACTACGCGATGTGGCAGCGCGAGCAGCTGGAGGGCGAGGTGCTGGACCGTCAGCTGGCGTACTGGAAGGAGCGCCTGGCGGGCGCGCCGGAGCTGCTGGAGCTGCCCACGGACCATCCCCGTCCGCCGGTGCAGACGTACCGGGGCGCGTCGGTTCCGGTGCGGCTCCCCCTGGAGCTGCTGGAGCGGCTGCAGGCGCTGGGACGCAGCGAGGGCGCGACGCTGTACATGACGCTGCTGTCCGCCTTCCAGGTGCTCCTCTCGAAGTACGCCGGCAGCGAGGACGTGGTGGTGGGAAGCCCGATCGCCGGGCGCACGCGCCGGGAGGTGGAGGAGCTGATCGGCTTCTTCGTCAACACGCTGGTCCTGCGTACCGACCTCGGTGGAGAGCTCACCTTCCGCGAGACCCTGCGGCGGGTGCGCGAGGCGACGCTGGGCGCGTACGCGCACCAGGAGGTGCCGTTCGAGAAGCTGGTGGCCGAGCTGCAGCCGGAGCGGTCTTTAAGCCACTCGCCGCTCTTCCAGGTGATGTTCACCCTGCAGGACGCCGGGGGCGCGGGAGCCGCGCTGCCGGGGCTGAACGTGAGCGGAGCCGGTGCGGAGCTCGAGGGCGCCCAGTACGATCTTTCCCTGACGCTCGCGGCGACCCCCCAGGGGCTGCGTGGCGCACTGACCTACGCCACGGACCTCTTCGAGCGCGGCACGGTCGACCGGATGCTCGGCCACCTGGGACGGGTGCTGGAGCAGGTCGCCGCGGACGCCGACGTGCGGCTTTCGCGGCTGGAGCTGCTCGGGGATGCGGAGCGCGCGCTGGTGCTGGAGGAATGGAACCGCACGGCGGCCGAGGTTCCCGCCGGCCAGTGCATCCACCAGCTCATCGAGGCGCAGGCCGCGCGCACGCCGGACGCGGCCGCCGTGACCGCGGAGGAGGCGTCGCTCACGTACGCGGAGCTGAACGCGCGCGCCAACCAGCTGGCGCACCACCTGGCTCGCCGCGGCGTGGGGCCGGAGGTGCGCGTGGGCCTTTGCCTGGAGCGCGGCGTGGAGATGGTGGTCTCCATCCTGGCCGTGCTCAAGGCGGGCGGCGCGTACGTGCCGCTGGACCCGGGCTATCCGCCGGAGCGGCTGGCGTACATGCTGGAGGATTCCGGCGTCGCCGTGGTGCTCACCCAGGAGCGGTTGCGCGGCATCCTCCCCGCCTCCCGGGTGCCGGCGCTGGACGTGGACGCGGCGTGGGATTCGGTCGCGCGGGAAAGCGCCGAGAACCCCGCGCCCGCCGTGACGCCGTCGAACGTGGCGTACGTCATCTACACCTCCGGCTCCACCGGCCGGCCCAAGGGGGTGATGAACCAGCACCGCGGCGTAGTGAACCGCCTGGTGTGGATGCAGGCGCAGTTCGGCATCGGCGCCGGCGACGTGGTGCTGCAGAAGACGCCGTTCTCCTTCGACGTGTCGGTGTGGGAGTTCTTCTGGCCGCTGCAGCAGGGGGCGCGGCTGGTGATGGCGCGCCCGGACGGGCAGCGCGACCCCGCCTACCTGCGCGACGTGATCGAGCGCGAGGGTGTGACGACGCTGCACTTCGTCCCCTCCATGCTGCAGCCGTTCGTGGAGACGGTGGAGGCGGGCCGCTGCGGCTCGCTGCGCCACGTCGTCTGCAGCGGCGAGGCGCTGCCGCCGTCGCTGGTGGAGCGCTTCTACGACCGCCTCGCCGGCCCGGTGGTGCTCACCAACCTGTACGGGCCGACCGAGGCGGCCGTGGACGTGAGCTGCTGGACCTGCCCGCGCGACGAAGCGGCCGGCGTGGTGCCGATCGGCCGCCCCGTCTGGAACACGCGGCTGTACGTGCTGGACGCGGCGCTCCAGCCGGTCCCGGTGGGCGTGCCGGGCGAGCTGTACATCGGCGGCGTGCAGGTGGCGCGCGGCTACCTGGATCGTCCCGGCCTCACGGCGGAGCGGTTCATCCCCGATCCCTTCTCCGCCGATCCGGGCGCGCGCCTGTACCGTACGGGCGACAAGTCGCGTTCACGGGCGGACGGCGCCATCGAGTACCTGGGCCGGCTCGACTTCCAGGTGAAGGTGCGCGGCTTCCGCATCGAGCTGGGCGAAATCGAGGGTGTGCTGCGCCGGAGCCAGGGAGTCGCCGACTGCGTGGTCATGGCGCGCGCGGATGCAGGCGACCCGCGGCTGGTGGCGTACGTGGTAGGCGACGTGGAGGCGAGCGTGTTGCGCGAGCACCTGCTCCGCGAACTCCCGGAGTACATGGTCCCTGCGGCGTTCGTCCCGCTGGACGCGCTTCCGCTGACTCCCAACGGAAAGCTGGACCGCAAGGCGCTGCCGGCCCCGGAAGACGATGCGTACGCGCGGCGGAGCTACGAGGCACCGCTGGGGGAGGTGGAGGCGGCGCTGGCGGAGATCTGGGCAGAGGTGCTCGGGGTGGACCGGGTGGGGCGGTGGGACCACTTCTTCGAGCTGGGCGGACACTCGCTCCTGGCGATCAAGCTGATCGAGCGGATGCGGCGGGTGGGGTTGTACATGGACGTGCGGGCGCTGTTCACCACGCCGGTGCTGTCCGAGCTGGCCCTGGCCGTCGGCGGAGCGTCTTCGGAGGTGGATGTCCCGCCGAACGGGATCCCGGAGGGGTGCGGGTCCATCACGCCGGAGATGCTGCCGCTGGTGGAGCTCACGCAGGGGGAGATCGACCGGATCGTGGCGGGGGTGCCGGGCGGAGCCGCGAACGTGCAGGACGTTTACCCGCTGGCCCCGCTGCAGGAGGGGATCCTCTTCCACCACCTGCTGTCGCGGGACGGGGACCCGTACCTGATGTCGAGCGTGACGGAGTTCGACACCCGCGCGCGCCTGGAGCAGTACCTGGCGGCCCTGCAGGCGGTGATCGATCGCCACGACATCCTGCGCACGGCCGTGGCCTGGGAAGGGCTGCGCGAGCCGGTGCAGGTCGTCCTGCGGCACGCGCCGCTGCCGGTGGAGGAGGTGGAGCTGGATGCGGGGGCCGGGGCAGACGGGCAGCTGTGGCGGCGCTACGATCCCCGGCACTACCGGATGGACCTGGGGCGGGCGCCGCTGCTGCAGGCGTGCATCGCCGAAGACCGCGCAAGTGGCCGGTGGCTGCTTCTCACGCTCACGCACCACCTGGCGACCGACCATGAGTCGCTGGAGGTGCTGCGGGAAGAGCTCTCGGCGCACCTGCGGGGCCTGGAGTCGGAGCTGCCGGCGCCGCTGCCCTTCCGCAACTACGTGGCGCAGGCGCGCCTGGGGGTGAGCCGCGAGGAGCACGAGCGGTTCTTCCGGGGGATGCTGGGCGACGTGGAGGAGCCGACGGCGCCGTACGGGCTGATGGACGTGTGGGGGGAGGGACATGGGATCGCGGAGGCGGTGCTGCCGGTGGCGGCCGACCTGGGCGCGCGGCTGCGCCTCCGGGCGCGGGCGCTGGGGGTGAGCGCGGCGAGCCTGTGCCACCTGGCGTGGGCGCAGGTGCTGGCGCGGCTGAGCGGCCGGGAGGACGTGGTCTTCGGGAC
>NZ_DASVSF010000110.1 GCF_036388275.1 Longimicrobium sp. | reverse complement strand
GTGTTCGGCAAAGCCAAACCTACTCCTTTCGCGCGAGATTCAACACACCCGGGTGCGCCTGTTTTATTCGTCCGCTTTTCCGGCTCTCCGACTCCGTCTCCACGTTTCCGGATGGGAACGAATTCATTCGCCCGTGCAGGCTCGGCGAGGGCCGGGGCTCAAACGAAGAGGCGGGCCCGAGCTTCCGCCCAGGCCCGCCTCTTGGGGCTCATCTCCCGCCTAGTGCGCCACGCCTAGGTGATGCAGCAGGAACGCGTACCGGAACGCCGTCTCGCGCAGGGCGTCGTAGCGGCCCGACGAGCCCCCGTGGCCGGCGCCCATGTTGGTGCGCAGCAGCAGCAGGTTGTCGTCGGTCTTGGTGGCGCGCAGCCGCGCGACCCACTTGGCCGGCTCCCAGTACGCCACGCGCGGGTCGTTCAGCCCCGTCGTCACCAGCATGGTGGGGTAGGCCTTGGCCTCGACGTTGTCGTACGGCGAGTACGACAGCATGTAGCGATAGTGCTCTTCGTTGGTGGGGTTGCCCCACTGCTCCCACTCGCCCGCCGTGAGGGGAATGGACGCGTCGAGCATGGTGTTGATGACGTCGACGAAGGGCACGTCGGCGATCACCACCTTGAACAGGTCCGGCCGCATGTTGGCCACGGCGCCCATCAGCAGCCCGCCCGCGCTGCCGCCGCGGATGCCCAGCCGCTCGCGCGAAGTGAAGCGCTCGTTCACCAGGTGCTCGGCCACCGCGATGAAGTCGGTGAACGTGTTGCGCTTGTTCATCATCTTGCCCTGGTCGTACCAGGACCGGCCCATCTCCTGGCCGCCGCGGATGTGCGCGATGGCGTACACCACGCCGCGATCCAGCAGGCTCAGGTTGGCGGTGCTGAACGCCGGGTCGGTGCTGCTGCCGTAGCTGCCGTACGCGTACAGCAGCATGGGACGCGAGCCGTCGCGCACCAGCGGCTTCTTGTACACGAGCGACACCGGAACCATGGTGCCGTCCTGGGCGCGGGCCCAGGTGCGCTCGCTGGCGTACTGCGAGGGGTCGTATCCGCCCAGCACGTCGGTCTGCTTCTTCAGCGTGCGCTGGCGGGTGTTCATGTCGTAGTCGTACACCGACGAGGGCGTGACCAGCGAGGTGAACCCGAAGCGAAGGGTGCCGGTGTCGTACTCGGGGTTGCTCCCCGGCGAGGCCGTGTACACCGGCTCGGCGAACTCGATGGTGTGCTCCTGCCCGTTGCGGATGTTGCGGACGCGGATCTGCCGCAGCGCGTTGGTGCGCTCGAAGAGCACCAGGTGGTCGCGGAACACGTCGAAGCCGTCCAGCAGCACCGTTTCGCGGTGAGGCACCACCTCGCGCCAGCTGGACCGCGACGGGTTGGACTCCGGCGCTTCCATCAGCTTGAAGTTGTTGGCGCCGCCGGTGTTGGTGCGGATCAGGAAGCGGCCGTTCTGGTGGCTGACGGAATAGATGTGGTCCCGTTCACGAGCCGCCACCAGCCGGAACTCCGTGGGGCGGTCCGCCGGCGCCACGCGCACCTCGCTGCTGGTGTAGCTGCCGGTGGACAGCACCATGTAGCGGTTGTCCTTGGTGCGGCTGATCCCCACGCGGAACAGCACGTCGGGCTCGTGATACACGAGCACGTCCGTGGCGGGAGCGGTGCCCAGCGTGTGGCGGAACACGCGGTCGGGGCGCTGCGCCTCGTCGGTCTTGGTGTAGAACAGGGTGCGGTTGTCGGCGGCCCACGTGGCGCCGAACGACACGTCCTCGATGCGGTCGGGAAGGATCTCGCCGGTTTCCAGGTTCTTCACCATGATGGTGAAGTGCTCGGCCCCGGTGGTATCCACTGAAAACGCCACCAGCCGGTGATCGGGGCTGATGGAGTAGGCGCCCAGGCTGAAGTAGCGCTTGCCCTCCGCCATCTGGTTCAGGTCCAGGATCACTTCCTCGCGGGCGTCCAGGCTTCCGCGCTTGCGGGCCAGGACGGAGTACTGCTTTCCCTCTTCGGTGCGCGAATAGTAGTAGTACGGGCCCATGCGGTCCGGCACCGACAGGTCCGTCTGGCGGATGCGGCCCAGGATCTCCTGGTAGAGCGTTTCCTGGAGCGCCTTCGTCCCCGCCATGGCGGAATCGGCGTAGCGGTTCTCGGCTTCCAGGTAGCTGATCACCTCCGGGTTCTGCTTGTCACGCAGCCAGAAGTAGTTGTCGACGCGCACGTCGCCGTGCAGCGTGTCGGTCTTGGGGATCACGCGCGCCACGGGCGGCGGCGGCAGGTCGCGCGCGGTCTGCGCGGCGGCGGGCACGGCGGCCAGCCACGGCGCGAGCAGCAGGAGGGTGCGCACGGAACGACGCAGCATGAGGACTCCTTGCGGGGATCTGGTGATTTTACGGATGCTAAATTAGCAGCACGTACACGATAGTCGCCCGAGGGCGGTTGGAACAGGGGTCCGTGCGTGGGCCGCGGCTCCCGCTGGCGCCCGCAGTCTGTCATCCAGAGGCCCGAGCGCGCCGAACTCGCCCGTACATCATCCCATGCGGGCCGAAGGATCTTGCCTGAACCACGAACCAGCTTGGGCGCGGCAGCGACACGGATTTCCGAGTCGCGGATCTCCGCACCGAAGTCGGGTGCAGAACCCCGGGGTCAAGCCGGACCCAAACCCTGCACGGGCGAATGAATTCGCTGCAACGACCACACGAAGTCCGCCTTCGCGGACTGGCTTGCTCGGGTGTGGGTTGGGGCCTGGGGCGCGACCTTGCGTGCGACGTTGGCGCGCATCGGCGGTGATGCACACCGAAGCCCGCCGGAGCGCGATCGAATTCTCCCCTCTCCCGCTTGCGGGCGCTTGCGGGAGAGGGGCCGGGTGAGAAGGCAGCCGGCCGAGCATGCGCCGGCCCCGCGTCGCCACGCACCCGACTCCGCCAGGGCTGCCAGCCCGAGCACCCAACCCGCCGACGCGAACGACACTGGCTCCCTTCCCCCGCGCGGTTTGCGGGGGAAGGGCTGGGGATGGGGGGCGCCCGCGGCACGCACCGGCTCTCCTCGTCGCGCACCCGACCCTGCTTGGGTACCCGCGCGGGTCACCTGACCCGTGCGCGGATCGGCCGATGCGCACACTTTAGTGCATCCGTTCGATCCATCTGCACCCGGCCTATCGTCCCATGACCCGTTCCGATCCCGAGTACCCGCTTTCCGACCTGGCCCTCGCGCGTCGCCTGGAGGCCGCGGAGGGGCGCGCGAACGCCGCGTTCGTCTCCAGTCGCGCCCGGCTGCAGCCGGAGGTGGGGGCCACGTGGAAGGAAGTCGCCGGAACACTGGTGATGTTCGACGGCGTGGGATCGCCCCTCACGCAGACGTTCGGACTCGGCACCCTGGGCACCGCCGATGACGGTACCCTGGGCGAGATAGAGGCATTCATGGAGGAACGCGGCGCGCACGTGTACCATGAAGTGAGTCCGCTGGCCGATTCGTCCCTCCTGCTACTGCTGCCGGCGCGCGGCTACTGGCCCGTCGAACTGACCAGCGTGATGCACCGGCCCACGACGATCGCCGTCCCCGGCGCCGAATCACAGGTACGCGTGCGGCGGATCGAGCCCGGAGAGGTGGACCTGTGGGCAGACACGGCGGCCCGCGGCTGGGGCGAAACGCCGGAAGTCGCGGAGTTCATGCGTGCCTTCGGAACGATCACCGCGCGCGCCGAGGGCACGGTGCCGTTCCTCGCAGAGATCGATGGGGAGCCGGTCGCCACGGGAGCCCTGGCGATGCACGGCGACGTGGCGCTGCTGGCGGGGGCGAGCACCGTCCCCGCGGCGCGGAAGCAGGGAGCGCAGCGCGCTCTGCTGCAGGCGCGGCTTCGATACGCGGCGGAGCACGGATGCGACCTGGCGATGATGGGTGCGGAGCCCGGAAGCGCGTCGCAGCGCAACGCCGAGCGCCAGGGCTTCCGCATCGCCTACACGCGGATCAAGTGGCACCTGCCTCCGGCGTGAGGTAAGCGACTCGGCGCCAACCGAGACCACTCTCGCCAGGGCGCGCCACACGGTGTAACCCACACCAGGACAAGCCAGTCCGCGAAGGCGGACTTCGTGTGGTCGTTGCTGCGAATTCATTCGCCCGTGCAGGCTAAGGGTCGGCTTGAACCCAGGTTCTGCACCCGACGGTGCGGGGATCCGCGGCTCAGGGATCCGTGCCGCTGCCGCGCCCAGGCTTGTTCGTGGTTCAGGCAAGATCCTTCGGCCCGCACAGGTCGGCGTACGGGCAAGTGTGGTGCTCTTGGGCCTCTGGATGACAGGCATGGGCGTGCGGCCAAGGATGAGCAGTGCACCTGGCCTCTGATGACAGAGGGGGGCCTCGCGCGGCTCCCGGCTTTGTACCGCGCTTGGGCCTGTGGATGACAGAATTGGCGCACCCTCGTGATATGAGGCCAGCCGCGGGCCTTGCCCCGCACGCATCCGGGGCACAGGATGTGACGTGGCGAAAAGCGAGCAATTTCCCGCACCTGAACCGGACATCGGCCCGTGACCGACCGACCCGTCACCATCGTCTGCCTTTCGAGCTTCCTCAAGGGCGAGGAATTCCTCCGCGAGTGCAAGCGGCAGGGCTGCCGCGTGCTGCTGATCACCGTCGAAAAGCTGCGCGAGGCCGAGTGGCCGCGCGACGCCATCGACGAAATGCTGTACATGCCGGACCTGTTCAAGCGGGACGACGTGATCAACGGCATCAGCTGGCTGGCGCGCACGGAGCACATCGACCGCATCGTGCCGCTGGACGAGTTCGACCTGGAGATCGCATCGGCGCTGCGCGAGCACCTGCGCGTGCCGGGCATGGGCGAAACCACCGTCCGCCACTATCGCGACAAGCTGGCGATGCGCATGCGGGCGCGCGAAGCCGGCATCCGCGTCCCGGACTTCGCGCCCGTGCTGCACAACGACCACATCAACCACTTTCTGCAGACGGTGCCCGCGCCGTGGGTGCTCAAGCCACGCTTTTCGGCGTCGGCCATCGGCATCCACAAGCTGGATGATCCCGACCAGGTGTGGCGGACCATCGAGTCGCTGGGCGACAAGCGGAGCTTTCACCTGCTGGAGCGCTTCGTCCGCGGGTCGGTGTACCACGTCGATTCGCTGGTGTGGGATCGGGAGATCGTGTTCTCGGATGCCAACGGCTACGTGAGCCCGCCGTTCGAGGTGTACCACGGCGGCGGGCTGTTCAGCACGCGCACCCTGCCCCGCGACTCGGACGAGGCGCGCGCCCTCAAGCAGGAGGATGCACGGGTGCGGGAGGCGCTGGGCATCGTGCGGGGCGCGCTGCACACCGAGTTCATCCGCGGCGACGAGGACGGCGAGTTCTACTTCCTGGAAACGGCGGCGCGGGTGGGCGGCGCGAACATCGTAGAGATGGTGGAAGCCGCCACGGGCATCAACCTGTGGCGCGAATGGGCGCGGATTGAGGTGGCGGATGCACGAGGCGATGCCTACACACTGCCGGCGACGAGGGAGGACTACGCGGGGCTGCTGGTGTCGCTGGCCCGGCAGGAGTGGCCGGACACGTCGGCGTACGACGATCCGGAGATCGTGTGGCGGATGAACAAGCGCCACCATGTGGGGATGATCCTGGCCTCACCCAGCCCGGACCGTGTCGCGGAACTGCTCGGCTCGTACATGCACCGCGTCCGCGAGGACTTCCACGCCTCCATGCCCGCGTCGGCCACAGCGACGGACTGACCAATCGAAAGCGGCGGGCGGACGACACCAAGGTCGCGCCACAAGCGATAACGAACACCGCGGCAGGCAGTCCACGAAGGTGGACATCGTGTGGTTGTTGCCGCGAATTCATTCGCCCGACCAGGCTCGGGGGCGCTCAAAACAGGAGGCGCGGAGACGATTCTCCGCGCCTTCCGCTCGTTTGATGTTGTGCCGCAGCAACTTACGACGGAACACCGAGGGCATTTCCGCCGTACGGTGATGGGCGGGGCGACACCAGGCCCGGTCGCCGCCGCCGATACGCCCGACCCGGAGCGGCCATGAACGCGACCACGAACACCCGACGCACCGCACGATGGAGAGCCGCCAGCGCGGCCCTCTTCGCGCTGCTGTTGCCGATGCTCGCGGGCTGCGGAGAGCGGCGCGAGCAGCCGCTGTCCGCGGTTGACGTCGAGCTGGTGCGGGCGGACGCATACGCCGATTCCATCGTCCGCCTCGCGGGCACCCGCGCCGTGGCGCTGACGGACGAGGACGTCATCGTGCTGGGATACCTGGAGCGGCTGCGGCTGGGGCTCGGCAGCCCGTTCCGGCTGACGGACCTGGCGCTGCAGGACCCCCGGCTGACGCCCGCCTCCCGCCGTAGGGCCGGCGCCGCGCTCCTGTCGGTCACGGCGGCAGCGCGTGGATACGTGCTGGACCCGCTCGCGTTGTCGACCGTGTCGCACGGCTCGCTCGAAGAGCGGATGCGGGCCGCGCGCCTGCACCTGGACATCGTCGAGCAGGCCGTCGCCACCGCGGCGGACCCGCGCGGCGGCGAGCTGACGGTTCGTGCGGCCTACGCGCTGGCCGCCGCCGAGGGCACCGTCCCCGCGCATTCGCCCCCGCTCGTTGCGCGGGCGGCGGCGCTCGCGGCAGACCGGCGGATGGCGCGCGACGATGCTCGCGCCCTGCTGGACGAGGCGGCGCTCACCCACCGCCACCCGCTGGCACTGCTGCGCGAGTGGCGGGCGGCCCGGCGCTTCTCGGTGGAATCCCCCGCGGGTGCGTGGCGGAGCGAGTCGCGCGAGGCCGCGTCCGGCGCCGCCGCCATCCCTCTCGCGGGCGCCATCGCAACGGTCCCCGCGCGTGCCGCGGTCGAAGGCTCCGCGCCCGCGCCCGCCCCGCTGCTCTCCCGCAGGGCGGCGCGCCGGCTGATGGAACTGGCCGACCGCCACGAGCCGCCCCCGGTGGCACCGATCGCCGTCTCGCTGGAGCGCTACAGCCGGGCGATCCAGCAGGCCTTGGGACCGACGGAGACGGGACGCGCGAACGGGCGCCGGTTCGTGGAATCCGCGCGCGACGAGGAGCACTTTGCCGCCGCGTACACCCGCATCCGCGCCTCGCACCCGGCCGCCCCGCTCGCCGAGGCCGCGCTGGAATCCGCCGTCGCTATGCGCACCTACGCGCAGGAAGCGGTGTGGCACCCGGGCTTTCCCGCCCCGTCCACGGCGGACCTCAAGCGGTGCTACGGGCTCAAGGCGGTGGACTTCGACGCGGATGTGCCGATGGCGTGGCGCCCGTACTACCGGCGCATGCTGGGGAGCGCGCTGGCGGAGATGGAGGCCATCCTGCCCGGAATGGACGTTCGCGGGCTGTCGATCCAGTTCGGCCGGACGGGCAAGGAACGCTCGGCGCTCGCCATCCACGATCCGTACGGCCGCCGCATCCACGTTCCGCCCGCCACGGGCCCAGGCACGCTGATGCACGAAATCGCGCACGACCTGGACTGGCAGGTGGCGCGCAGGCGCTACCGCGGCCAGGGCGCCTACGGAACCGACGTGGCGCTGCGGACGAGCGGAACGGACGAGTTCGCCGCCGCCGTGCGAAGCCTGCCCACAGCGCCCGTCGCCGGGCGAAGCGCCGGCCGCAGCGGCGGATGGGACTACGAGACACGCCCCGCGGAGACGTTCGCGCGGCTGCTGGATGGCTACGTGACGGCGACGCTGGCCGCGCGCGGGCGCAGCAACGGCTACCTGTCGTCGTACCAGGACGAGGTGCTGGCCGGCCACGGGACCGCCGTGCCTCCCGATGCGCGCGGCCGCGTGCTGAACGTCTTCCGCCCGCTGATGATGGAAGCATCGCCGCTGCCCATCCCCCTGCAGAGCGAGTTCGAGGGGCTGTGGGGCCCCCGACCGGCGCTGGGGCCGCTGGGCATGGTGGCCGAAGTGGCGGCCGCGGGCGGGCAGCGGCCGATTGCAGAGCGCGTGGACGAGTGGCGCAGCCTGGCGGACCTGGAAGCCTTTCCCGACGCCGCCCGCGCGCGCATCGCCCGGGTGCAGCAGACGCGCGACGAGCTGCTCGCCGAGCGCGAGGCCATGATCTGCGCGAACCCGTTCCTCTCGCTCGGGGCGGACGGCGAAAGGGACGTCCGCGCGATGGTCGATCGCGCCGCGCGCTCGCGGATGCGGGGGATCATGAGCCAGGAGCTGCGATCCCTGGGCATCGACGCGGACGCAGGCGCCGCCGCCGCCGCGTGGCTTCCGAGAGAGAACCCGTCCACCGGAGCGCTGTTCTCGGCGGGCGACGAATCGTCCCCCACGCCGAAGTGCGGCCTTCTCGCCAGCTGACGAAGGGCACGGCGGGACGCGGAAGCCCTCCTCCGTGTTCTCCGTGCCCTCCGTGTGAGACCCCGCTGCGTCAGCCCTGGCCCGACATCGCACGGACGAGCCGATACAGGAACTCCTGCCCCTCGAAGTAGGAGCTGATCGAAATCCGCTCGTTGGGCGCGTGGACGCGCACGTCGTCCACGTCGAAGAAGATCCCCGACACGCCATACATCGGGATGCCGGCGGCGCGGAAGTAGAGGCTGTCCGTGGCGCCGATGCCCATTACCGGCACCACCGGCACTCCGGGCCACATCTCTTCGGTGATCCGCTCCACCGCCCCCACCACCTCCGGCGTCAGGGGCGACGGCGCGCTGGGCTTGCCCGCCTTGACCTGGGTGAGCACCAGGCGCTCGTCCGCGATCACCTCCACCAGTTGGCGCGCCACCTCGTCCGGATCGGTCCCGGGAAGCAGCCGGCAGTTGAGGATGGCGCGCGCGGACTGCGGAATCGTGTTGTTGCTCTGCCCCGCATCCAGCCGCGTGGCCGCGCAGGTGGTGCGCATCATCCCGTTGTACTGCGGCACCTCGCTGAGCCGCGCCGCGGCGTCCGCATCGCCCGTGTCCAGCAGCGCGCGCATGTCGTCTGCCATCGGCCCCGCCTCGATCCGCGACATGCGTTCGAAAAAGGCCCGCGCCACCTCACCCAGCTGCACGGGAAAGGTGAACCGGGCGATGCGCCCCAGCGCGGCGGCCAGGTGGTAGATGGAGTTGTCGGGGGTGGGCAGCGAGCTGTGGCCGGAGGCGCCGCGGGCGCACAGTTCGAAGTCGACGTACACCTTTTCGCTGGCCTGCAGGTTGTTGGAAACGCGGCGCCCCTCCTTGATCCGCCCGATTCCCCCTTCGTTGATCCCCATCTCCGCATCCACCAGGTCGCGGCGGTTCTCCGTCAGCCACTTGGCGCCGTTCTGCGGCCCGCCCTCCTCGTCCGCCGTCAGCGCCAGGATGATGTCGCGGTCCGGCACCACGCCCTCGTTCAGCAGGCGCACCAGGTTGGCGGCCCAGATGCTGGCCATCGCCTTCTGGTCGCTGGTGCCGCGGCCGTAGAAGAAGCCGTCCTGCTCTACCAGCTCGAAAGGATCGGTGGACCACTCCGCCGGGTCGGCATCCACCACGTCCAGGTGGGCCAGCAGGAGCAGCGGCCCGCGCGCGCCGCTGCCGCGAAGGCGCGCCACCAGGTTCAGCTTGCGGGGATGCGGGCCGGCCTGCGTCACGTCGTCCTCCGGGAGCCCCGCCGCCAGCAAGCGGCGCGCGACCACCTGCCCCGCCGCGGTGACGTCGCCGTTGGCCTCGGTGGTGTCGATGGCGATCAGCTCGGAAAAAATGTCGCGCGCCAGCTGCCGGTACTCCGCCGGGGAGGTGACAGCCGGGTCGATGCCGTTCTGCATGGATGTTTCCAGGTGGTGGTTCGTCCGGAGCGGCCTGTCGCCGTGCCGCCACGCGTGAACTTACGCGGCGGAGGGCGCGCGTCCAGACGGCCATCGTGCGTCCGGCCCTTGCCGGATCGCCCGCGTGCGCGAAATTACGCGGATTCTGGCGGAGCGGTGCCCATTCCGGCCCCCACGCCCCACCGACCAACGCGAAGCTGCATGAGCCGCGATTCCGAGCCGCCGCAGGACCCTGGCGCCGACCCGCTGCGCGATCCCGCCCGCCTGGCCGCGCTCCACGCCACGGCGCTGCTCGACAGCGCGCCGGAGGAGTCCTTCGACCGGCTCACCCGCATCGCGGCCGAGTTCCTGGACGCGCCGCTGGCGCTGGTGAACCTGCTGGACGACCAGCGGCAGTTCGCCAAGAGCTGCTTCGCCCCGCCAGGCTGGCCCGACGACCCCAACTCGCCCGTGGAGGAGTCGTACTGCCGGTGGACGATCATCGAGCGCGAGCCCGTGGTGATCTCCGACGCGCGAAAGGACGAGCGGGTGCGCGACAGCGTGTTCCTGCGCGACCTGAACCTGGTCAGCTACCTGGGCGTTCCGCTGATCCTTTCCAACGGCCACGCGCTGGGAACGCTCTGCGTGGCCGGGTTCGAGCCGCGCGAGTGGACGGAGCGCGAGGTGCGGCTGCTCGCGGACCTGGCGGCGTCGGTGACCACCGAGGTGGAGTTGCGGCTGGACGTGGCCGAACGCCGCCAGATCGCCAGGCTCAAGGACGAGTTCGTGTCCATCGTCGCGCACGAGCTGCGCACGCCGCTGACCTCCATTCGCGGCAGCCTGGGGCTTCTGGCCAGCGGACGGCTGAACGGAACGCCGCAGGCGCAGCGGATGCTGGAGATCGCGGCGCAGAACTCCGACCGGCTGGTGCGGCTGATCAACGACATGCTGGACCTCGATCGCCTGCAGTCCGGACGGCTGGAGCTGAACCCGGCGCGGGTGGAGGTCGCCCGGCTGGTGGAGCAGTCGATGCACGCCGTCGAGGGGGCGGCGACGGGCGTGCAGGTGACGCTGGAGGCCAGGATCGACCCGGGGCTGGACGTCTGGGCCGATCCGGACCGGGTGGTGCAGGTGCTGGTGAACCTGCTATCCAACGCGGCCAAGTTCTCCCCGCCTGGCGCCGTGGTGGAGGTGGTCGCCGAGAACCGCGGCGAGCAGGCGCTGTTCCAGGTGCGCGACCGCGGCCGGGGGATCCCCGCCGACAAGCTCGACGCCATCTTCGAGCGCTTCCGGCAGGTAGACAGCTCCGATGCCCGCGACAAGGGCGGTACGGGGCTGGGGCTGGCCATCTGCCGCAGCATCGTCCAGCAGCATGGGGGGCGCGTCTGGGTGGCGAGCGAGTGGGGCAAGGGGAGCACCTTCTTCTTCACCCTCCCCCGCGAGCCGCGAGCCGCCGCGGAGTAGGTTCCCCCTCCCCCGGCCCCTCCCCCGCAAACGGCGCGGGAGAGGGGAGACTTCAATCGGGGGCGACGGGCTGCCTCGCATGCCCTGGGAGCCCCCTCCCCCCGGCCCCTCCCCGCACGGAACTGCTGTGCGGAGAGGGGAGACACCGTGTTGTCATCCTGAGGCGCAGGCGCACCGAACCGGCCCGTACCGCATCCCACGCGCGCCGAAGGATCTAGCCTGCGACACTTCCAGGTCGGGGCGCGGCAGCGAGCACCCAGACTTGAGGCGCGTCCGCCGGGGGGCCCCTCCCCCGCCCCTCCCCTGGCAAACTGCGCCGGGAGAGGGGAGAACTTCGATCGAGGGGCGACAGGCTGCCTTGCATGCCCTGGGAGCCCCCTCCCCCCGGCCCCCTCCCCCGCTTCGCAGGGGAGGGGGAGACGTGAATCGCGCTTCGGCCGGACTGGCGCACTCGACTGGCTCCCTTCCCCCGCGCAGTTTGCGGGGGAAGGGTTGGGGATGGGGGGCGCCTGCCCGAACACCAAACCTGAAACCACGCACCCCACCCGGAAGTGTACCCCCTCTCCCACGCTGTTTGTGGGAGAGGGTGGACGAGCATAAGCGAGGACGGGTGAGGGCCCCACGGCAGCCGAGGCCTCGGCTCCGGTAACCGCTGCCGCGCCCGAGTCTGTACGCGCCCCAGGCCAGATCCTTCGGCCCGCACGGGATGTGCTGCGTGCTGGTACGGTGCGCCTGGGCCTCTGGATGACAGGGTGCGGTGGATTGGTCCGCCGCGGAACGGATCGTTCATTGCTGTGCGGCACCCGATTCCGACGATCGCCCCCCGAATCCATACATCGCCTGACCTGATGGACCGCAGACGTATCGACATCGCGCCGCCCCACATCCCCGGCTTCCGCGCCGTTCCGTTCACCGGGGTGATCTACGTGATGGCCGAGGCCTCCAAGCGCGGCTACGCATACGGCCACCCCGACTGGTGCAACCTGGGCCAGGGGATGCCCGAGACCGGCCCCCTTCCCGGAGCGCCACCGCGCATCCTGGAAGCACCCATCAGCACGGCGGACCAGGAGTACGCGCCCGTGGCCGGCATTCCCGAGCTGCGCACCGCCGTCGCCGACCTGTACAACCACCTGTACCGGCAGGGCAAGGCGTCGCAGTACACCGCCGACAACGTCTGCATCTGCGGCGGCGGCCGGCTGGGGCTCACCCGCACGGTGGCGGCGCTGGGGGAGATCAACCTGGGGCACTTCCTTCCCGACTACACGGCGTACGAGGAGCTGCTGAACATATTCCGCATGTTCACGGCGATCCCCATCCTGCTGGAAGGCACCGACGGCTACCGCTTCGACATGGGACGGCTGGAGCGCGAGATCATGGGCCGCGGCCTATCCGCGCTGCTGCTCTCCAACCCGTCGAACCCCACGGGGCGCACCATCCGCGGGCTGGAGCTGGCATCCTGGGTAGAGGCGGCGCGGCGGCTGGAGTGCACGCTGCTGCTGGACGAGTTCTACTCGCACTACGCCTGGTGCGCCTCGCCCGACGAGGACGGGCTCGTCTCGGCCGCCCGCTACGTGGACGACGTGGACAACGACCCGGTCGTGATCATGGACGGGCTGACCAAGAACTGGCGCTACCCCGGCTGGCGGACCACCTGGGTCGTGGGCCCCAAGGCAGTGATCGAGGCGGTGACCAGCGCGGGCTCGTTCCTGGACGGCGGCGGCAGCCGGCCCCTGCAGCGCGCCGCCGTTGCACTGCTGGAGCCCGCGGCGGTGCGCGCCGAGACGGCGGCCATCCGCGGCGCGTTCCTGCGCAAGCGGCGCATCCTGCTCGACGGGCTGCGCGACGCCGGCATGCGGCTGGACGTGGAGCCCGAGGGTACCTTCTACATCTGGGCAGACCTGGCGGGCCTTCCCGAGCCGCTGAACGACGGGATGGACTTCTTCCAGGCCGCGCTGGAGGAAAAGGTGATCTGCGTTCCGGGCGAGTTCTTCGACATCAACCCGGGCAAGCGCCGCAGCGGCCGTGCATCGCGGTTCCGCACCTACGCGCGCTTCTCGTTCGGCCCCGAGGAGTCGGCCGTGGCCGAAGGGGTGCGGCGCCTGGGCGAGATGGTGCAGCGCTACCGCTGACGTAGCATATTCCCGGACGCCGCAGGGCCTCACGCAGAGGCGCAGAGCCGCAGAGAGAGGAACGGAGAGACCACCGAAGCTCTCGCTTCGGCACTTTCGCACTCACGCACTCACGCACTCCCATGAACCCGATCGAAGCGCTCGCCGCCTGCGCAGGAACGTGGAGCGGCCCCAGCACGCTGCAGGACCCCATGAACAACGTCGCCGAAGAGTCGGCGTCCACCCTCACCGTTACGCCGGTGCTGGGCGGGCGCTTCGTGAGGATGGACTACACGTGGGCGTACCAGGGCAAGCCGCAGGAAGGCTCGCTGCTCGTGGGTTTCGATCCCAAGGCCAACACGCTTTCGGGGCACCTGATCGACACCTGGCACGTGGGATACGGGGCGATGGCGTTCACCGGAACGCCCGGCGCGGACTCCACGCTCACCGTCCGCGGCTCGTACGCCGCGCCTCCCGGGCCGGACTGGGGATGGCGCATCGACGTCGCTCCGGGCGAGGACACGCTGCGCATCACGCACTACAACGTGTGGCCCGAGGGAAAGGAAGACCTGGCCGTCGAATCGGTCTACACTCGCGCATAGCCATCGGCCGGATGGAGCACCTGCGTTCAACCCATACTCGAGGTGAAAGATGAAGTGTCCCGTATGCCTGCAGCCCGACCTGGTGATGTCGGAACGCCAGGGAATCGAGATCGACTACTGCCCGCAGTGCCGAGGCGTGTGGCTGGACCGCGGCGAGCTCGACAAGATCATCGAGCGCTCCGCCACGCAGGCCCCCGCCGCGGCGTCACCTGAGCCGCCGCGGACCGGGTACCCGCCGCAGCAGCCAGGCTACGGCCAGCAGCCCGGATACGGCCAGCACAAGAAGTACGACAAGGACTACCACGGCGGATACGGCCATAAGAAAAAGCGCGGCGGCTTCCTGGGCGAGATCTTCGACTTCGATTGATGGACCGCGCCATCGCCTTTGCATCGCGGACCATCGGCGGCGTTCCTCTCCTGCTCGCGTTGCCATCGACAGGAGATGCGCCGCACCCGATGGTGCTCTGGTTCCACGGGTTCGGCGTGGACAAGGAGGTGCACCGGAAGGAACTGGAGCAGCTGGCGCGGGCCGGGTTCCTGGCGGTGGGCGTGGACGCGGCGGGCCACGGCGCCCGCCGCCTGCCCGACCTGGATGCCCGCCAAGCCGCGCCACACGAAGAAGCGTTGCGCACCATGATCGGCCTCGCCGCGCAGACGGCGGACGAGGTCCCGTCGATCGTGCGCGCGCTGGCGGATGAAGGCCTGGCGGACGCGGAGCGGGTCGGCATCGTGGGCGTATCGATGGGCGGGTACGTCGTCTATCGGGCGGTGCTGGTGGAGCCCTCCATCCGCGCCGCCGTCGCCATCCTCGGCTCACCGGAGTGGCCGGAGGGGGACAGCCCGCATCGGCATTTGGACGGGTTCCGGCACCCCGCGCTGCTGTCCATCACGGCGGAACGAGACAAAAACGTGCCACCCGCCGCCGCCCGCGAGCTTCACCGTCGGCTCGCCGCATTGGACCCGGAGCCGGTGCACAGCTACGTGGAACTCGCGGGCGCCGTTCACCTGATGTCCGAGCAGCACTGGACCCAAGCGATGGTAGAGACGCTGCGCTGGCTGAAGCGCCACCTCCGGCTCACCTCGTAAGGCCGATCAGCCGTTCCAAACGCGCGACAGCCGGGGGATCGCTCCCCCGGCTGTCGTGTTTCCACTCTCCTGCAGTTCTCCGGGACCTCCGCACCTCCGCATGAGACCGCCGATGGCTCACGCCGACGTGCAGTCGTACGGGTCGGTGGTGGTGGTGCTCGTGGGCGAGGTACCGTCGCGGCGCGTGCCGACCTTCGTTTCCAGCGCGATCCCCGTGTAGTACTTCTTGAGGATCTGGTCGTACGTGTGGCCCGCGCGCGCCATGCCTACGGCGCCCGTCTGCGCCAGCCCCGCGCCGTGGCCGTTGCCGCCGCCGTACGCGCGGTAGCCGGTGAGCGCGCCCGACGAGTTGGTCACCCGCTCGATCACGAACAGCGTGCTCGGAAGCATCGTGGGCACGCCGGAGCTGTTGATGTACGGCATCGCGGAGCGGATGGCCGTCCCCGTCTCGGTGAAGGTGCCCTGGTCCGTCACGAACTGGATCTGCGTCACCCGCCCGCTGGCGCTGGAGCGCGCCAGGATGTTGATCCCCGTCACATTGCCCACGGGCTTGTTGGCGAAATCGCCTACCACGCAGCTCATCTGCGCCATCGTCCAGCTGTAGTTCCACCGGTGGTAGCTGTGGAAGCCGCCGTACGCCCCGGTCCACGTAGGCGTCCGCAGGTCGGTGAGCAGCGCCGAGACGGACGGCAGCTCCTGGCCGGGCGGCGCGTCCCACACCGTGCGCAGGTAGGACGCGGTGGTGCTGAACACGTCTTCCACGTTGCTCGTCTTGCCGCCGCTGGTGGCGTAGAACAGGGCGCTGATCATGGCGCCGTTGTACGTGGCGACGATGCCGGCCGTCGCATTGATGGCGCTGGTGCTGATGGAATGCTCCGCCGCCGATCCGCCGTACACCTGGTCCTGCACGGTGGCCAGCACGTCGTAGCCGTTATTCCAGTGCTTGCCAAGGCTGGAATGCGCGTAGGTGCGAGCCGCCACGGCCTGCGCCTTCTGCGCCTCGATCTCCGGGTACACCGAAGGCCCAAGCTCGCGCGGAACCACGCCGTAGAGGTACTCCTCCATCCCTACCTCGTTGATGCCCGCCAGCGTCCCCGCGGCGTTCTTCATCACCTCCGCGATCCCGCGGTACTGCGCCGTGCCGATGGTCACGCGCGCGGTGGATGCCACGGTGATGCGCGGCTGTGCGCGCGAGCTGGCGGCCGTTCCCGACGTCTTGGTGGTCACGTAGCGCGGCTCGTAGACCGTGGTGTTCACCGTCTTCCACAGCGCGGACGTGGTCGCCAGGCCGGCGTTGATCACGTTCTGCTTGTAGATGCGCTCGGCCGTGGTGTCCATGGGCAGCGGCCGCTCGCCGATGTACACGCGCCAGCAGCTGGCCGTGGACACGTATTCCCACGCGGAGGGAAAGCCCGCCGCGGTTCCCGCCGTCACGCGCTGGTCACGGTCCGCCGCCGTGGTGGTGCACACCACCTGCAGCCGCCGGTTGTTGGTAGCGACGCCGACCGACTGGTTCCACGTCACCGTCGCCTGCTCGCCCGCCAGCCCGGAGACGAGGTATGCGTTCGTCCCCTTCTCACGGACGTCGTACGCCACCGTGGCCCCGATCTTCACCGACGTGGCGGCGGGGATGATGCCCACGCGGATCTTTCCGGCGTACGGCTCCAGCGCGTTCCGCGACACGCCCGCCGGCGCGGCGATGTCGGGGTGGGTGGGCAGGTCGTCCGCGCACCCCGCCGCGGCCGAAAGAAGGGCCAGCAGGGCGAAGCGGAACTGTCGTGCGTGCATGTGCACCTCGGGGTGGGTGGATGGGACCGCGGCGAACCTCAGGATCCGGGAACGCTGCGGCGCAAAGGTAGCGCACGGCACGCCAGGGGGGCGCACCGGTCCCGGGGGATGATCTCGCTCGGAGCTGTATCATACGGCTTCCGCAGAAAACATGCACCTCCCGCCACGCCGTGAACGTTCGCCCGGGCTGCTGGACCGTGGGAGCAGAGCTTGCCCTGCTTCAGACTACATGGATCATCGGCAACCCTGTCGTGGGATGGAATGCGTGCGAGGAGCCTGTTCATCGCGGTCGCACTCCCGGCGTCCGCCGCCCTGGCGGGCACCTGCTACGTCGTGCAGCCGATGGGTGGAGGGCGGGCGATGAGCGCGGCCCCGGCGGTCTCGGCCGAGCGGCTGGAAGCCCATGTGCGTGCGCTCTCGGAAGAGTTCGTTCCGCGCGACTACACGCATCCCCAGAACCTGAACCGCGCCGCGGCCTACATCCGTGACGAACTGGAGCGTGCCGGCGGACGGGTGTCCCTGCAGGACTTCGACGTGCGCGGCACCACGTACCGCAACGTGGTGGCGTCGTTCGGGCCGGACGAGGGCGAGCGGATCGTGGTGGGCGCCCACTACGATGCGGCGGGCCCCTACCCCGCGGCCGACGACAACGCCAGCGGCGTCGCGGGGCTCCTGGAGCTGGCGCGGCTCCTGTCCACCGCATCGCTGCGGACGCGGGTGGACCTGGTGGCGTTTCCGCTGGAGGAGCCGCCGTTCTTCCGCACGGGGCACATGGGAAGCGCCGTGCACGCCAAGTCCCTGCGGGCGCAGGGCGTGAAAGTGCGGCTGATGATGTCGCTGGAGATGATCGGCTACTTCACCGACGCGGAGGGAAGCCAGCAGTTTCCCCTGGCCGTCCTCAAGGCGTTCTATCCCTCACGGGGCAACTTCATCACCGTGATCGGAAAGCTCGGGCAGGCGTCGGCCGTGCGGCGGGTGAAGCGCGCGATGCGGAAGGCGTCGCCGCTGCCGGTGCACTCCATCAACGCGCCGCGGTGGGTTCCCGGCGTGGACTTTTCCGACCACGCCAGCTACTGGGACGAGGGCTACGCGGCGGTGATGATCACGGACACGGCGTTCTATCGAAATCCCCACTACCATACCGCACGCGACACGGCCGACACGCTGGACTACGCGCGGATGGCCATGGTGGTCCAGGGCATCCACGCCGCCGTCCTGCGCCTGGCCTGAGCCCGCTGCACGCCGCGTGGCTAGCCCGTCACTCATTGGCGGGTTCGATCGTTGTCGCAGCAGACCACCGACGCGGACGAAAGGACACCTGCCATGCTTCGGATTGCGATCGTATTGCTCCTGGGCGCCGCCCTGTCGGGTTGCGTCTGCGGGTGCCCGCTGACGCCCAACATGAACCGCACGGAAGAGGGCTTCTCCGCCACTGCGGGGCGCAGCGCACTCGTCCTGCGAAACGAATCGCCGCACCCCGTTCACTACGTGGCCATCGAGGAAGAGACGAGCCATCGCGTAGACCTGAACCCCACCGCCACCGAGTGGCCGGCGGTGCAGCCGGGCAGCGAGGTGAGCATCCCCTATTCCGAAATCGACGGATACCACCCCCGCGCGAGCCAGATCGTCGTGCACTGGTGGACGCAGGGGAAGTGGGGACACCTGCGGGTGGCGCTTCGTTGATCGCACTTCGGGCCCGGCCCGCAGTCGGACTCCGGCCTCGCTGATTCCACGCGGAGCCGCGAAGGAAAAGAGAAGAGCCGCGGAGGGTACCGATCCCCCTCCGCGGCTCATCTGTTTCTCCGCGCCTCCGCGTGATCCCTCGTCCGACTTGCGGCGTGATCAGTCCCGCGGCTCGCCCGTGCCGCTGACGGCCTCCTCCAGCAGCTCCGCGACCTCTCCGGTCCCCCGCTCGATCAGCTCGCGCAGCCGGGCGATCTCTTCCCGGGCCTTGAACAACTCGTCGGTGATGGAAAGCGCCGCCAGCGTCGCCGCGCGGAACGGCTCCAGCGTGGGATAGGACGGCAGCGCCCGGATCATCTGGTCCAGGTGCTCCGCTACGGCGCGGGTGTACTCCGGCGGCACGTCGGAGCGCAGGACGTGCTTTTCGCCCGCGATCTCCACCGTAACGGTGTGGCGCGACGGCTGTGGCTTGCGGGGGCTCACTTGCGGTTCTCCAAAATGGCCAGACGCGCCAGCAGCCCCGTGATGCGCTGCCGCGCCTCGGCGGCGCGGCTGGTGAGCACCGCGTTCTCGGCCCGCAGCCGGCGCAGCTCGTCGCCGGACTCGATGGACGGCAGCGAACCCATAGAGGTCAGGTCCTGCAGCTCGCCTCGCAGCCGCTGTACCTCCTGCTCGGCCTCCTGCGCGCGCCGCCGCCACTCGTCCAACGCGATGGCGGCGGCGCGGGCTGCGCGCTCCAGCCGGTCCCAGCCCGCCACCTCGGCGGGGGCGGCCGGCCCGGCGGACGTCATCACGGGGTGATCAGCGTCGACGGACGCCATGCCGCTCCTCGAGCGCCGCCAGCACGCGGCTCACGGCGGAATCCACCTCCGCGTCCGTCAGCGTGCGGTCCGCCGCGCGGAACCGCAGGCGGAACGCCACGCTGCGCGTCCCCTCCGCGATTCCCTTCCCCTCGTACAGGTCGAACGGAAAGACGTCCTCCAGCAGCTCGCCGGCCGACTCGTGGATGGTCCGGCCCACCTCGCCCGCCGCGAGCGCCGTGGGGACGAGAAGCGCCAGATCGCGCTCCGAGCCGGGATGCACGGGGAGCGGGCGGTACTGGATGCTCCCGCGCTCCACGGGCACAGCCGGCAGCCGCACCTCCAGCACGAACGTGGGGCCGGCCCAGGCGGGCGCATCCACCTCGCCCTCCTCCGCCTGCCGCGCCGTGCCGATCTCGTCACCCCCGGTGAACAGCGTGAGACGTCCGTCGACCGCATCCACGCGACCATCCGGGTACTCGCCCGCTAGCTCTTCCAGCAGCCCCTTCACGTCCCACAGGTCCCACTCCGGCGCGGCGCCGCTCCAGTGCGGCGGACGGCTGGCCCCGGTGAAGGCGGCGGCCACGCGCCGCTCCTCCCCCGCCCCGCCACCGATGGGCGCGTGGAAAGCAGCGCCGATCTCGAACAGCCGCACGTCCCGCACACCGTGCGCAAGGTTGTGCTCCACCCGGCGCAGCAGCCCGGGCACCAGCGCCGCGCGCAGGAACGACTCCTCTGCCGAAAGCGAGTTCAATACGGCGACGGTCCCGGCGGACTCGGGCGCGAACGGCACCGTGCGCGCCTCCAGGAAGCCCCAGCGGACGAACAGCGAACGGATGCGCGCCTCCACCGCCACGCTGGGGTCCTCCGGCACCACGCTGGGTCGGTGCGGCGCGATCTCCTCCGGGAAGCTGCCGTATCCGCGACGGCGAGCCAGCTCCTCGATCAGGTCGATCTCCTCCACCACGTCGGGGCGAAAGCCGGGCACCAGCACGCGCATGGGCCGGGGGCGCACGTTCACCTCGAACCCGATGGGCTCCAGCAGGTCGCGCACCTCGTCGGGCGCCAGCTCTACGCCCAGCACCTGGCGCACGCGCTCCTCGCGCAGCCCGATGGCGCGCCGCTCGTAGCGATGCGGCACCAGGTCCACCGCGCCCACGGCCTCGCCCCCGGCTACGGTCAGCACCAGCTCCACCACGCGGCGGAGCGCGGCCGGCTGCCCCTCGGGGTCCACCCCACGCTCGAAGCGGTACGAGGCGTCGGTCGAAAGCCCCTGGCGCCGCGCCGCACGGCGGACGCGCTGGGGATCGAACAGGGCGACCTCGATGAACAGGTCGGTCGTTCCCTCGCCTACCTCGCTGTCCCTGCCGCCCATCACCCCGGCCAGGGCCACGGCGCCCTCGCCGTCGGCGATCACCACGTCCTGGGAGTCCAGCGTGCGCTCCACGCCGTCCAGCGTCGTCAGCGTCTCCCCCGCGCGGGCCGGGCGGACCTCCACGCGGCCGCCGCGCAGCAGGTTCACGTCGAAGGCGTGTACGGGCTGCCCCAGCTCGTGCAGCACGTAGTTGGTGGCATCGACCACGTTGTTGATGGGCCGCTGCCCGATGGCGCGCAGGCGGGTGGCCAGCCACTCGGGAGACGGCCCCACGCGCACGCCCCGGACGATGGCGCCCATGTACCGCGTGCACCCCTCGTCGTCCTCGATCGCCACGTCCAGCCCAAGGTCGTCGCACGCGCGGCGGCCGGCGTGGACGGCGAAGGAGCTCCCGCGGCGCTCCGGGAAAGCGGGAAGCTCCACGCCGTCCTCACCCGTGGGCGCCAGCTCGCGCGCCACGCCCAGGTGCGAAAGCAACTCGCCCCGGTTGGGCGTCACGTCCACCACCAGGAGGTGATCGTCGAGTTCCAGGGCGTCGCGAAAGCCGGTCCCCGGGGCGAACTCGTCGTGCAGCGTCATCAGCCCCGCGTGGTCGCGGCCCAGCCCCAGCTCGCGCGCGGAACAGAGCATTCCCTCGGACGCCTCGCCCCGCAGCTTGGCCTTCTTGATCTGCAGCCCGCCCGGCAGCGTGGCGCCGATGGGCGCAAACGGATACAGCCCGCCCGCCTCCACGTTGGGCGCGCCGCACACCACCTGCAGCCGCTCGGAGCCGCCCGCGTTGACGGTGCACAGGCGCAGGCGGTCGGCGTTGGGGTGCTGGCGAACCTCTTCGACGCGCGCGATCACCACGTCGCCGATGTCCGCACCCAGGTATACGATCTCGTCCACGGGCGCGCCCAGCATGGCCAGGCGCTCGGCCACTTCCTGCGGCGTTCCCTGAAGCCCCGGGGCGATGGACCGGAGCCAGCGATAGGAGATGTTCATGACCGTCGTCCGTTACGTGAACTGCCCAAGGAACCGCACGTCGCTTTCGTACAGCAGCCGGATGTCGGGCACGCCGTAGCGCTGCATGGCGATGCGCCCAGGCCCCATGCCGAATGCGTAGCCGGTGTAGCGCTCCGGATCGTAGCCCGCGGCGGCGAACACGTTGGGGTGCACCATGCCGGCCCCCATGATCTCCATCCACCCCGTGCCCTTGCAGGCGCTGCAGCCGGAGCCGCCGCACAGCTGGCATGACACGTCCACCTCGGCCGAGGGCTCGGTAAAGGGGAAGAACGACGGGCGGAATCGCGTCTTGGCATCCGCCCCGAAGAAGCGGCGGACGAAGGTGGAGATGGTGGCCTTGAAGTCGGCGAAGGTGATCCCCTCGTCCACGGCCAGCCCCTCGATCTGCTCGAACGCCGGCGCGTGGCTGGCGTCGAACGGGTCGCGGCGGTACACGGTGCCGGGCACGACCACGCGGACCGGCGGCGCGAACTGCTCCATCACCCGCGCCTGCATGGGCGAGGTGTGGGTGCGCAGCAGCACCTCGTCCGTCAGGTAGAAGGTGTCGTGCATGTCGGTCGCCGGGTGGTTCGGCGGGAAGTTCAACTTGGTGAAGTTGTACTCCTGCGTTTCCAGCTCCGGCCCGGCGATGCGGTTGAAGCCCAGGTCGCGGAAGATCTCGCAGATCTCGTCGATCACCAGCGTCACCGGGTGCACCCCGCCCTTCCAGCGCGCGCGGCCGGGGAGCGACAGATCGATCCCGGGGCCCGCGTCGGCCGCGGCGGCGAACGAGGCGGGGCGCTCGTCCAGCATGGCAGACAGCGCCTCCTTGACCCGGTTGGCCTCGGCGCCCACGACGGGGCGCTCCTCGGCCGAAAGCTCGCCCAGGCGGCGGAGGATGCCCGTGAGCCGGCCCTTGCGGCCCAGGTACTCCGTGCGCAGCGCCTCCAGCGGCTCGGCCCCGCCGGCGGCGCCCACGGCCTCGGCGCCCTGGGCCTCCAGCGCGCGAAGCTGCGCGATCAGTTCGTCGGTCACCGTCGTCGTCGTCGACATGTCCCCCGTTACTCCCGTGTGCCCGCGGGCCCGGCGCCCGCACGTGGCTCTCATCCCGAAACTTACCCCGGAGCGGCCGTTTGGCTACCCCAGCCCAACGAAAAGCGGCGCCGGAGAGGGTGTCTCCGGCGCCGCTGGTCCCGTCCGAGCGTGCTGCGTCAGGCAGCCAGGCTCGTCTTGGCGGCGTTGGCGATCTGCGTAAACGCGTTGGGATCGCGCACGGCGATGTCGGCCAGCACCTTGCGGTCGATCTCGATGCCGGCCTTGTTCAGGCCGTCCATCAGGCGCGAGTACGAGATCTCGTTCTGGCGGGCAGCCGCGTTGATGCGGATGATCCACAGGCGGCGGAACTCGCGCTTGCGGTTCTTGCGGTCGCGGTAGGCGTACTTGCGCGCGCGCTCGACGGCCTCCTTGGCCGTCTTGTACAGGTTCTTGCGGCGGCCGAAGTAGCCCTTGGCTGCTTCCAGGATCTGGTTCTTGCGGCGCAGGCGCGCCACGTTGGTCTTTACGCGAGGCATGTCCTCATCCTTCCCGGGTTACGAAAAAGTCGTGTAAGCGGATGCGGGCAGGCTCAGGACGCGAGCAGGCGCTTTACGCGCTTCTCGTCGGCCTTGGCCAGCATGGTGGTGCCCCGCAGGTTGCGCTTCCGCTTGGGCGACTTCTTGGTCAGGATGTGGCTGTGAAACGCGCTGCCACGCTTTACGCGGCCCTTGGCCGTTACCTTGAAGCGCTTGGCGGCGCCCCGGTGGCTCTTCATCTTCGGCATCGAACTTCCTTTTCAGGTCCGCCCGAAGGCGGGAAGTATTAGCTGGTCTGCTGCGCCGGCTGCGGAGCCGGCGGAGCGGCCGGGGCCGCCTGCTGCGCGGGTGCCGCCGCCGAAGCGGGGGCGGGCGCGGCCTGCGGCGGCTTGGCGGTGGGGGCCAGCACCATCACCATGCTGCGTCCCTCGAGCATGGGGTGCGACTCCACCTTCGAAAGGTCCTGCAACTGCTGGAACACGCGGTCGAGCACCTGCCGCCCGTACTCGGGATGGGCCATCTGCCGCCCGCGGAACATCATGGTGAGCTTCACCTTGTGTCCCTCGTCCAGGAACTTCCGGGCGTGGCGCACCTTGAAGTCGAAGTCGTGGTCCTCGATCCCGGGGCGCATCTTGACTTCCTTGATCTGCACGTGGTGCTGCTTCTTGCGCGCCTCGCGCGCCTGACGCTGCTCCTCGTACTTGAACTTGCCGTAGTCCATGATGCGACAGACCGGCGGCCGGGCCATGGGCGCGACTTCCACCAGGTCCAGCCCCTGATCTTCCGCGATCTCCAGCGCCCGTTCGATCGACAGAATCCCCAGCTGCTCACCTTCGGGGCTGATCACCCGGACGGGGCTGATGCGGATCTGCCGGTTCACACGCGTCTTCTCGTTGATACGCCGCTCTCCGGTATCGAGGACAAACAAAAAGGACGGATCTGAAACCTTCAGATCCGTCCACGCGCCAGCGAAGCCGTCCTCCCCGTGGGGGGAGGCGGCCGTCGCTCCGCGTTTTGCGGACCTGGCAGCATCGTGCGCCCGTGGCGCCCGAGCCGAAAGGTGGGGAACCCGCCGGTTCCCACTTTCCTGCAATTCGATCGGGAAATCTAGCCCCGGGGGTGGGGAGCTGTCAACCGGGGGCTCGGCTACGGGGCTTTGGCCATGTGGATGTGTGGGCCTCGGGCCGCGCTGGGGCGAATGAATTCGCGGCAACAAGGGCCCGAAGTCCGCCTGCGCGGACTGCACGGGTCAGTCCAGCGCGCCACCCCCGCCGAAGCGCGATCGAATTCTCCCCTCTCCCGCTTGCGGGAGAGGGGCCGGGGGAGAGGGCGGTCGCGGCATGCGCCAGCCCGTGTCGAAACGCCTCACAGCCCCATCAGGATCGTCGCGCTTACCCTGCCCTCGTCACGGGCGACTGAAGTCGCGGCTGGAAAATCACGAAGTCCGCCTGCGCGGACTGCACGGGTAAGTCCAGCGCGCCACCCCTGCCGAAGCGCGATCGAATTCTCCCCTCCCCCGCATGCGCAGCATGCGCAGCATGCGGGGGAGGGGCCGGGGAGGGGCCACCCGCGGCATGCACCGGCCCAAGTCGAAACGCCCCGACCTCTCTCCAGTACCAGCCCTCCCACCGAACCGACCTCAAGCACCAGACTAGCTCCCTTCCCCCGCGCAGTTTGCGGGGGAAGGGCTGGGGATGGGGGGCGCCCGCCCGCGCACCAAATCAAATCGAAACACCCCGATCCCTGGTTCCCCCCTGCCTACCAGTCCCTCACCCCGTGAAGCCGCTCCTGCTCCTTCTTCAGCTGCCGCCGCTGCACCCCCTGCTCGCGCTGCTCGGCGCCGGAAAGAATGCGCTCGGCCTGCTGGGGCGTCATGGGCCCCTCGTCGCCCGCAGACGGACTCGGCTGCGGCGTCGGCGCAGCGGGCGAGGGCTGCTCGCCTCCTCCCCCGCCCTGCGGCTGCGGATCGTCGTTCTCGTCGTCGTTCGCCCCGCCCCCGCTCTCCCGCGCCAACAGCCGCTGCGCCAGCTCCAGGTTCCACTTGGCGTCCACGTCATCGGGGTCCGCCAGCAGCGCGCGGCGGTAGGCGCCGACCGCTCGCGTCAGCCGGGGGACGCGCTCCTCGTCCGGCACCTGGCCGGCGGCGACCGGGCCCAAATCCGCGTTCCCGGCGTTGAAGGCCGCCCGGAAAGGGAGAGGCGGGCGCGGGTCGCGTGCACGGCTGGCGGCCTCCAGGTGCGGGCGGGCCTGGTCGTGGCGCCCCAGCCGCAGCAGCGCCGTACCCAGGTTGTAGCGGACGGCGGCAGACGAATCTCCCTCCGCCAGCGCGCGGGAGTACGCCGCAGCCGCGCGGCGGTAGTCGCCCGCGCGGTAGTGGCGGTTGCCCTCCGCCACGGCTCCCCCGCCGATCGCGAGCAGGACGAAGATCGTCAGCAGGCGCGGCGTCATTGGCGCCCCTCGGCGCGAGGCTGCGGACGGCGGTGCTCGGAGAGGGCGTCCGCGGCGATCAGGGCGAGCGCCAGCGCCAGGAACCACTCGTAGCGGTTGTCGGGATGCGAGTCTCCCCCGCCCGGACCGCGCTCGCCGGACGCGGCGGCGTTCGCCAGGGCCGCCACGGCCTGCGCGTTCGGCATCACCTGCGCCGTCCCTCCGGTCGTTCGGGCGATGGCGGAAAGCAGCGGCCGCTCCAGCCGCGAGACGGCGGTTTCGCGCGTCTCGGGATCGCGCTTGAAGCCGCGGCGGCGCCCGGTTTCGGGGTCTACGTTGGGGACGGGGCCTCCCGCCTCGGTGCCCAGGCCCACGGTGTGGATGGCCACGCGGCGGCGCACCGCGCGCTCCAGCGACAGGCCGACCATGCTCGAGGGCTCCAGCGCCTCGCCGTCGGTGATCAGCACGATGGATCCCGGGTTTTCCCCCGCGCCGGGGACGTCGAGCAGGTTGACCGCCTCCGCCAGCGCCGAGTAGAGCGACGAGCCGCTCTGGTGCACGATGTCGGGTCCCAGCGCGTCTAGATAGAGGTTGAGCGCGCTGAAGTCGTCGGTCAGCGGCGTCAGCACGTGGCCGCTGCCGGCGAAGGCCACCAGGCCCACGCGCGAGCCCTCCAGACGGCGGACGAGCGTCCGGGCGATCTCGCGCTGCCGCTCCAGCCGGTTGGGCCGCACGTCTTCCACCAGCATGGAGTTGGACGCATCCAGCACCAGCACCACGTCTCCACGCGGAACGCCGTCCACCCGCACCTCGCCCCAGCGCGGGCCAGCGGCGGCCAGGCCCAGGAACGCGGCGGCGGGGATCAGCAGCGCGACGCGGCGGCGCGGGAAGGCGCGCAGGTCCGTTCCCGCCAGCCGCCGCACCAGCGCGGGGTCTCCAAGCGCCTCGGCTACGTCGCGCCGCCTGCGCCACCAGAGCAGCAGCGCGGCGGCCACAAGCGCGGGGAAGAGCGGGATAAGGTGAAGCAGAAAGGGGTCGGCCCAGCGGATCACGGCACCCTCCCCCAGCGGGTGGCGCGAAAGAGCCATTCCAGGATCAGCAGCACCGCCCCGGCCAGCAGAAAGGGGAGGTACCAGTCGCGGTGCCGCACGTAGAGCCGCGTCTCCACCGGGGTGCGCTCCATGCGGTCGATCTCGCGGTAGATGCGGCCCAGCGCCTCCGTGTCTCTCGCCCGGAAGTAGCGGCCGCCCGTCGTCCGCGCGATGTCGCCCATGGTGCCCTCGTCGATGCGGGCCTGGCGCAGGACGTAGCGCACCCGCTCGCCTCCCTCCGCAGCCTGCCGCCGCCCCGCCGTGTCGGTGCCCACGCCGATGGTGTACACACGGATGCCCAGCGCCCTCGCGGCGCGGGCGGCGTCGATCGGGGCCACGGCGCCGCTGTTGTTCACGCCGTCGCTCATCAGCACCACCACCTTCGACTTCTCGGGCGCGCGCCGCAGCCGGTTGGCCGAGGCCGCCAGCGCATCGCCGATGGCCGTGCCCACCCCCAGCTCGGCGCCGCGGATGGCCGTCAGCGACTGCAGCAGCGCGGCGTGGTCGCGGGTCAGCGGCACGCGCGTCATGGCCTCGCTGCCGAACGCCACCAGGGCGATGCGGTCGTGCTCGCGGCTCTGGATGAAGCGCGAGATGATCTGCTTGGCGGCGCCCAGCCGGTTCCGGGGGCGCATGTCTTCCGCCAGCATCGACTCCGACGCGTCCACCGCCACCACGATGGCGATTCCCTCCGTCTCGTCCTGCACCACCGCGGCGCCTGTCCGCGGCCCGGCGAGCGCGATCACCAGCCAGGCAAAGGCGCCCGCGCGCATGGCGTCCGGCAGGATACCCAGGAACGAGCCTCGCCCTTCCGCGGCGTCGCCCAGCGTTCCGGCGCGGGCGAAGGTGAGCGCGGCGGGCTGCCGCCGGCGAATCCACCAGAGCCACGCTGGAACCAGCAGCAGGAGCAGCAGCGCCCACGGATTCGCGAGCTGCACCGTCATTCCTCGCCCTCCGTCGCGTGGCGGCCGAACGACTCCACCCACCGCCGCGCCGCGCCCCAGTCGTCCAGCGCACGGTCGGTGGACGGGGCGCGGCGGGCGAACTTGGCGAGGTCGGCGTCGGCGAGCACGTCCGCAAGCCGCTCCAGATCGGCCGGCCGCGAGCCGTTGCGCGACAGGCGGTCCATCAGCTCGCGGCTGGTGAGGTCTACCCCGAGCCTGGGATCGGTGGAGGCCATGAACTCGCGCAGCACGGCGCTCGTCTGCGCATAGAAGCCCTCCAGCTCACCGGCCTCGGCCAGTCCCGACGCGCGCACCCGGTCCAGCTCCGCCAAGGCGTGCTGTCGCGCATCCGCCGCCACACGCGTCCCGCCACGCTTGCGACGGATCCACATCCACCCCGCCAGCAGCGCCAGGGCGAACAGCGCGGCCAGGATCCATGCCCACGGCAGCGGCGTCCCCGGCACGTCCACCACGTCCCGCGGCCCGCGCGGGCGGGTGGAATCCGCCGGAAGCACCGCGCGGACAAAAGGCAGCGGGATGGCGATCGGCACGGTGCTCACGGTCCCGCTGCGCGCGGTGAGCCGTACCTCTCCGTTCGCGCTTCCTCCGGGGCCCGGGACCCACGCGACCATGGGGATGACGATGCGCGCGATCCCGGCCGAGTCCGTCCGCTGCGCCTCGCCGACGACTTGCCAGCGGCCGTCCGGCGCCGGCGGCAGGTCGACGCTCGCCTGTCCGCCCGCGAGAGGGACGAACACGGCGGCGCGGAAGCGGTCGCCAACGGTCACCGTGTCCGGATCGACGCCGACCTGTACGCCGGATGGCTGGGCGTGGATGGGGGTCGCGCAGGCGAGCGCCAGCGGCACCCAGGCGGCGGCGCGCAGAAAGCTCATCGCCGGAGGCGGCGCTCGCGGCGGCGGAAGAACGAGAGGACGGCGGTGGACACCGGCAGATCGGTGCGCAGTTCGATCGGCTCCACGCCCAGGCGGCGGAAGATCTTCGTCAACGCCGCCCGTTCGTTGCGCACATCCTCGGTGAATCGCTCCCGCACGGTGTCGCGTCCCGTATCCACCGAGACGAGTTCGCCGGTCTCCGGGTCCCTCATCCTCAGCACGCCGACGTCGGGAATGGTGCCATCCGCCGGGTCGCCCAGGACCACGGGCACCACGTCGTGGCGCGCGGCGGCGAGGGAGATGGCCGTCTCGAAGCGGGCGCGTGCCTCGGACAGCTGAAAGTCGCTGATCAGGAAGACGATGGAGCGCGAGCGCATCACCCGCACCGCGTGGCGCAGCGCGGCGGCCAGGTCCGTCCCCTGCCCCGCGGGGCGGAACACCAGCAGGTCGCGGATGATGCGGAGCACGTGACGGCGTCCCTTCCGTGGCGGAACGAATGCCTCCACCCGGTCGGTGAACACCATCAATCCCACGCGGTCGTTGTTGCGGATGGCCGACATCGCGAGCGTGGCGGCCACCTCGGCCACCATCTCGCTCTTGAACCGGCCGCGCGTGCCGAACCGCTGCGAGCCGGACAGGTCCACCGCCAGCAGCACCGTCAGCTCGCGCTCTTCCACGTACTTCTTGACGTACGTGGTTCCCGTGCGGGCGCTGACGTTCCAGTCGATGGTCCGTACGTCGTCGCCCGGCACGTATTCGCGCACTTCCACGAACTCGATCCCCTGCCCCTTGAACACCGAGTGATACTCGCCGCTGAACTGCGACGCCACGAGCCCGCGCGTCCGCAGGTCGATGCGCCGAACCTGGCGCATCACGTCCGCCAGTGCGGGCGGCCGCGCGTCGTCGGGGGACGGCGAGGGCGAGGGGGACCGGCGAAAGCGGGACAGCAGCGACATGAGCGTCAGGGGACGCGCACGGCCCGCAGCACGCGCCGGACGATGTCCTCGGAGGTGACTTCTTCGGCCTCCGCCTCGTACGTGGTGACGATGCGGTGGCGCAGCACGTCGGGCGCGATGGCCTTTACGTCCTCCGGCGTCACGAAGCCGCGGCCGCGCAGGTAAGCGTGGGCGCGCGAGCAGGCGGCCAGCGCGAGCGTGGCCCGGGGCGACGCGCCGTACTCGATGAGCGGCGCCAGCTCGCCCGCGCCGAAGCGCTTGGGCTCGCGGGTGGCGGCCACCAGGTCCAGGATGTAGTCGGCGATGCGCTCGTCCAGGTACAGCCCGCCGATCGCCTCGCGCGCCGCCAGCACGTCCGCCGGGGTGGCGACGGGCTCGACGGGGATCTCGGCGCCGGTGGACATCCGCCGCAGGATCTCCTTTTCCTCTTCGCGGGTGGGATAGCCCACGCGCACCTTGAGCATGAAGCGGTCTACCTGCGCCTCGGGAAGCGGGTAGGTGCCCACCTGCTCGATGGGGTTCTGCGTGGCGAGGACCAGGAACGGCGTGGGCAGCGGGTACGTTTCGCCACCGATAGTCACCTGCTTTTCCTGCATGGCCTCGAGCAGCGCGGCCTGCACCTTGGCGGGAGCGCGGTTCACCTCATCGGCCAGGACGATGTGGGCGAAGATGGGGCCGCGGTGCGGGACGAACTCGCCCGTGCGCTGGTTGTAGATGGTGGTGCCCACCACGTCGGCGGGCAGCAGGTCCGGCGTGAACTGGATGCGCGCGAACGTGGCGTCGAAGGTGTCGGCCAGGGTGCGCACGGCGAGCGTCTTGGCCAGGCCGGGCAGCCCCTCGAAGAGCACGTGGCCGCCGGTGAGCAGGCCGATCAGCAGCCGCTCGACCATGTAGTCCTGCCCCACCACGCGGCGGTGCATCTCGTGGATGATGCGGTCCAGGAACGCGGCCCGGGGAGGGGCGCCCGGCGGGGCGTACGGCGACGGCTGTTTCATGCGTGCTGGTTCGATTTCCGTGTTATCGCGCTGATCCGACCGACATCTCTCATCCCAGTTCGACAGGGTGCATCGCATGCCGCGGCGGGCCCCTCCCCCGGCCCCTCCCCCGGCAAACTGCGCCGGGAGAGGGGGGAACTTCGGTCGTGGTTCGACGGGCGGCGTCGCACGCCTTGGGAGCCCCCTCCCCCCGGCCCCCGTCCCCCGCTGCGCAGGGGAGGGGGAGACCTGAATCGCGCCTTGGCCGGCCTCGCGCACTCGACTGGCTCCCTTCCCCCGCGCTGTTTGCGGGGGAAGGGTTGGGGATGGGGGGCGCCGGCCCGTGCACCGAACTCTGCCCTGACGCTCCCGATCCCGAAGTGTACCCCCTCTCCCACGCTGTTTGTGGGAGAGGGTGGACGAGCATAAGCGAGGACGGGTGAGGGCCCCACGGCAGCCGAGGCTTCTGCATCCGTGACCGCTGCCGCGCCCTGACTCGTACGTGTCCGCGGCTGGATCCTTCGGCCCGCATGGTCTTGCGTGCGGGCCAGTCCGGCGCGCTTGGGCCTCAGGATGACACGGCCTCCGCGCCAGTCCGGGTCCACATCCACCGGCCCCACGATGACGAACCGCCGCGGCCTGGTGCAGGGCCGCGGCGGTTGTGCCAGAAAGAACAGTGCCGCGGCGCGGCGTCACTCCTTCGCGAGCGCCGTGAACACCGCCTCGCGCACCTGGTCGTTGCGGTCCTTCAGCAGCCGCTGCAGCACCGCGCGGGCCGGCTCGCCCCCCACGTCGGCCAGGGCGCGCACCGCCTCCACGCGAATCGCGGCCGGTGTGCGGTGAAAGAATCCGCCCGCCGAGGCGCGCTCCGCCAGCACCGGAACCGCACGCGCATCGCCCACGCGCCCCAGTGCACGGATCACCTCCACCTGCGTGTCCTGGTCCGTTTCCTGTGCCAGCCGCGCCAGCAGTGGCGTGACAGCCAACCCCAGCTTGGTCAGTCCCATCCCTAGCGCTGCCGCCGCGCGGAGGCTGGGCTCCTTGTCGTTCAGCCCCTTGGCCAGCAGCGGCACCGCCTCTTCACCGCCGATCTTGGACAGCGCCAGGATCGTCTCCCGGCGCACCCGCGCGTCGGAGTGCTCGATGGTGCGGCGGAAGTGGTCCACGGCGTCGGCGCTGCGAATCTCTCCCAGGATGCCCACCATGTTGCGGACCACGAACCAGCGCTCGTCGCCCACCATGTCTTCCAGCAGCGGCACGCCCACCTGGTCCAGCGCCACCAGCGCGTCGCGATAGGCCCGCCGCGCCGACACGTCCGTCGCGGCGACCAGCGAGCGCACCAGCGGCGACACCGTGTCGGCGCCGATGTGAAGCAGCGTGGAGCGCAGGCTCGCGCGCTCGTCCTCGCTGCGGGCTTTGCCCAGCCGCGTCACCAGTTCCTCGATCAGCGCGCGGTTGGCCACCCGGTGCATCGCCAGCATCACCATCCCGCGGGCGGCGGGGTTGCGGCCGCGCAGCTCCTCGGCATCGTGGCGCAGGTCCTGGATCAGCGCCACGCCGCGATCCATCATCTCCTTCGAGACGCAGTACTGCGCAACGAACTCCAGGCGGTTGAGCACCGCCAGCCGCTCGGACTCCGTCGCCGTTTCGCGCATCATCCGGCGCAGCTCGTCGGTGTTCTCGTGCTCCACGCGCACCGCGGAGTCGCGCACCTGCTCGTACATGTCGTGCGCGCTCCACAGCGCGATCCCCGGCTCCAGCCCCTCGACCTTGCTTCCGCCTCCCGCGGACGCGCTGACCACAACGGGCGGCGGCTGGATCCAGTGCCCGTCCAGGGCAACGCGCGCCGCCCCGGCGGCCGCCATCGCACCGGCCAGCCCGCCGGCCGCCTTGGCGATCCGCGGCGGAAGCGCGGCTGCGGACAGGAAGCGGCCCAGCGACTCGGCCCCCACGTCGTGGCGCAGGGCGATGGACGAAACGCCGTGCTCCGCCAGGCGGTGGACGAAGCGGTCCACGTGGCCCGACCGTGGGCCGTGCCCCCCGTTCACCGACACCCCGGCGGGCGAGAGGCGGATTTCCAGGTATTCGCCCGTGGAGAGCAGCGTGGTCGCCAGGCTCAGCAGGGCCTGGGTGAGCGTGGGATGCGTGAGCGGGTAGAACTCGCCCAGGGCAAAGGCCTTGGCGAGGTCCACGAGCTGTCGCGAGGGTGTGTTTGGCGGCGGCATGGGTGCTCGGCGCTCGGTGCGCTCTCGTCTCCGTAGCGGAAAGTCCCGGCGGCCCGCCCGGATGGATACGGCGGTGCAACGGCATGCAGGATGGTGCCGACGCGCACGCTCCACAAGAGCCGCGATTCGGCGGGTGCCCGGCAGCCGCGGTGGATACCGCGGCTGCCGGGCGGCTCGTCAGCGGCCCTTCTTGCCTCCACCCTGGCCGGGACGCCTGCCGGGGCCCTGCGGCTTGGCTCCGGGCCGACCCGGCTTGGCTCCGCCCGGCTTGCGACCGCCGGGCTTGCCCCCACTCGGCTTCGCGCCGCCGGGCCTGCCGCCCGGGCGCGCACCCGCCGGACGATCGCCGGCGTGCACCGCGCCGTCAAGCTGCGGACCGGCTCCCCCCCGCCCCGCCGGCGCCGAACGCGGACGGCGCTCCGTCACGAAATCGTCGTCGTCGTCCACGGGGCGGCGCCCCGGGCCCGGCCGAGGGCCACGCGACGCAGGCTGATCGCGATCCTGCCGCGGCGCCCGCGTGCCCCAGTCCACCGGTCCCTTCTTCGGCCGGTCGGCAGGACCACGGGTCGGGCGATCGGCCCCACCGCGCGCGGGCCGATCGGAGCCGCCGCGTGCCGGGCGGTCGTCCCGATCCTGGAAGTCACGGCGAGGACGATCCGCTCCACCGCCCGCCGGCCGATCGGAGGGACCACGCGTCGGGCGATCGGCGGGACCACGCGCGGGGCGATCAGTCCCACCGCGGGCGGGTCGATCCGAGCCCCCGCGTGCCGGGCGGTCGTCGCGGTCCTGGAAGTCGCGACGAGGGCGATCCTCCCGGTCCGAGCCTCCACGGCCGGGCGCGGGGCGGTCGCGATCGCCCGGGAGATAGGGGCGATCCGTCGCTCCACGTCCCGCGCCCGTCCTGGGCCCACGTGCGGCGGGACGGTCCTCGGCGGAGTGATCCGCGCGTCCCGGACCCGTCCGGGGCCCGCGTGCCGCCGGACGTTCATCCGCCCCGCGGGTCGGGGTGGACGCACCACGCTTGGGCCGGGCATCGCCGCCGCGCGGCTTGGCGTCGCCCCATTCCTCCGCGTCCCAGTCTATGGTGATCGGCGTCCGCTCGCGCGGCGCCGGAGCAGCCTCGTCCCGTTCGAACGAGCGGCCTCGCGGCGAGCCCCGCTCCGGCCCACGCCCGCGCGCCGGCTTTTCCTCGCGTTCCGGCTTTCCACGCGCGGTCCGCGGCGCGTCCTTGCGGCCCGGGCGCTCGGCCTTGCCGCGCGCCGGGCGATCCTCCGCCTCAGAGCGCACGCGCTTGGCCTTGGGAGCCTCCGCCTCTGCCGCCGGGGTACGCCGGGCGCCCTTGGGGCTGGCCTGCGCGTCGCGCACCTGCACCAGCTCCTCGGGCTGCACCACGCGCCACTTGCCTTCGGGGAGCTCGCCCAGGTCGATGGGCCCGAAGCGGCGGCGGACGAGGCGCAGGACGGGGTGGCCCACCGCCTCCAGCATCCGCCGCACCTCGCGCTTCTTGCCCTCGCGCAGCACCAGCTTCAGCCGCGACTGCCCGTTCCCCGCCGGCCCGATCAGCCGGGCCGACTCCGCCTGGGCCACGCCGTCCTCCAGTTCCACCCCCTCCACCAACTGGCGCAGCGCCGCGTCGGTCGGCTTGCCGCTGGCGATGACGTCGTACTCCTTGGTGATGCCGAAGCTGGGATGGAGAAAGCGGTTGGCCACGTCGCCGTCGTTGGTCAGCAGCAGCAGCCCCTCGCTGTCGCGGTCCAGCCGGCCCACGTGGAACAGGCCGTGGAACTTGTCCGGGATCAGCTCGTAGACGGTCCGGCGGCCGAACGGGTCCTGGCGGGTGGTGACGTAGCCCGTAGGCTTGTGCAGCGCCAGCCAGGTGGTGGGCGCCACCTTCACCTCCACGCCATCCAGCTCCACGCGGTCCACACCCGCCACCACGCGCGTGCCCTGCGCGGTGACCTCGGCGCCGTTCACCTTTACGCGGCCATGCTCGATCATCTCCTCGGCGGCGCGGCGCGAAGCCAGGCCGGAGCGGGAGAGAAATGCCTGCAGGCGCAGCGACTCGCCGCGCTTAAGAAATCCCGGCTGCTTCGCCATTCGTGTCCCTCGGTTCGTCCCGCCGCGCCAGCACGACGGGAAGCTCCTCGGAGCGTGGCAGGTCTGCCAGGCTCCGGAAGCCGAAATGCTGCAAGAAAAAGGGCGTGGTGCCATACAGCAGCGGGCGGCCCAGCCCCTCGCCGCGGCCCACCACCTCGATCAATCCCCGCTCCTGCAGGGTCTTCAGAACGCCGCCCGCGCCCACCCCGCGGATCTCCTCGATCTCGGCGCGCCCCACGGGCTGGCGGTAGGAGATGATGGCCAGCGTTTCCAGCGCCGGCCCCGACAGCCGCTGCGCGCCTGGAACGGAGTCGAAGCGCTCCAGCACCGGCGCGAACTCCGGCCGCGTGAGCAGCTGGTAGCCGCCGCCCACCTCGAAGACGGTGAACGCGCGCCCCTCGCGGTCGTACTCGGCCCGCAGCTCGGCGATGGCGGCTTCCACGCGCTCCTCGTCCAGCGCCTCGTCGGCGCGGGCCAGGTCCGCGGGAGAAAGCGGCGACTCGCTGGCGAACAGCAGCGCCTCGATCACGCGGCTGGGGCGGATCACGCCGCGTCGTCCCTGGCGTGAAAGATCCAGAGCGGGGTGAAGGGGCTGGCCTGCCGCACGCGCACCACGCTGCGCTTGGCCAGCTCCAGGCAGGCCAGCAGCGAGGCCACCGCGTGGATGCGCGTGCCCCACGGCTCCACGATCCGCGCGAACTCCACGCGCCGCAGCTGCTCCAGGAGCGCCATGATCTCCTGGATCTTGTCTTCCATCTTCACTTCGCGCCCGCGCACGTGGTGCACGATCTCGGGCGCGTTCAGCCGCTCTCCCAGGCGAACGAGCGCGTCCCACACCTCGTCCCACTCCGTATCCAGCGGCAGGTCCGCCAGGCGCGGCGCGGGGCGCGCCTCCACGAAGCCGCGGGCGAACAGGCGGGCGCGCTCGCGCTCGGAGCGCTCCATCAGCTGGGCGGCCTCGCGAAAGTGCTCGAACTCCAGCAGGCGGCGCACCAGGTCGGCGCGCGGGTCCTCGGTCTCTTCGTCGTCCACGCGGCGGGGAAACAGCATCTGGGCCTTGATGCGCACCAGCGTGGCCGCCATCTCCAGGAACTCCCCCGCCCGTTCCAGCTCCAGGTGCTCCACCGCGCGGATGGCCGCCAGGAACTGCTCGGTGATCTTCGCGATGGGGATGTCGAAGATGTCGATGTCCTGGTTGCGGATCAGGTGCAGCAGCAGGTCCAGCGGCCCGTGGAACCGCTCCACGTCGATGGAGAACGGGTCCTGCGCCGCGACCACCTCCATCAGACGGGGATACCGGCCGGCAGCAGCAGCACCCTGGAGATCCCCTGAATGACCGGCCAGATCACGCTCAGGGCACGGGTGAGCACCAGCGCCCACAGGATGATGAAGCCATACGGATAGAGCTGGCGGTACGACGCGGCGGCCTTGGGAGGCAGCAAATGATACATCACGTGCGATCCGTCCAGCGGCGGAATGGGCAGCAGGTTGAAGATGATCAGGCCCACGTTGCCGACCACCCCGAACCACAACATCTGAAGTGCGATCTGGGCTGTCTCTATGCCGGAGTCGGGCAGATTCGGACCCACCACACGCACCAGAAGGAACGCGAGGATGGCGAAGAAGACCGCCAGGATGGCGTTGGCGCACACCCCGGCGATGGACACCAGGATGTCGCCACGCTTGTAATTTCGGTAGTTCCGAGGATCGGTGGGCACCGGCTTGGCCCACCCCAGCAGCGGCATTCCGCTGCCGATGGCCAGCGCGGGAAAGACGAGCGTGCCGATGATGTCGACGTGCGCGGCCGGGTTCATGGTCACCCGGCCCTGCTTGTACGCGGTATCGTCGCCCTGCCGCAGCGCCACCCAGGCGTGGGCGAATTCGTGCGCGGTCAGGGACAGCAGCAGGATGGGAAGAGCAAGGAGAACGGCTTCGAGGTTGAATTGCATGCGCGCAAGCTACGCGTGGCCTGAGAAGTTGTCAAAACGGCGCGGCGGCGGGGTTGACAGACGGGGCGTGAAGGCATAATGTTGGGGCTTCCTGTTTTCTGGACAGCTACGAAACCTTTCGGTGCCGGGCGGCGCCGATTCCGTTGGAGGAGAAGCCTTGCCGAACGTCAAGTCCGCCGAGAAGCGGATGCGGACCAACGAGGTCCGCGCCGAGCGCAACCGTCAGTTCCGTTCGCGTCTGCGCACCGCGCTGAAGAAGGTGCGTTCCGCGACGAGCGCCGATGACGCGACTCCCGCGTTCCGCGAGGCCGCTTCGCTGCTGGACCGCGCTGCCCGCAAGCGCATCATCCATCCGAACAAGGCCGCGCGCGCCAAGAGCCGCCTGAGCGCCCGGATCGCCGCCATCGCGGCCTGATCCACGCACTTTCGGAGCACCGATACCCCGCCGACTCACAGGTCGGCGGGGTTTTCGCGTCCCCGCCGTCCTCTCCTCCACACCGAAAATCTGTCATCCAGAGGCCCAAGCGCACCGCACCGGCCCGTACTCCGTCCCATGCGGGCCGAAGGATCTAGCCTGAGCCACCACTGAACTTGGGCGCGGCAGCGGCACGAAAGTCCGGTACTCGGATTCCACTGTAGGCGCGCGCCCCAGCCTGCACGGGCGAATGAATTCGCTGCAACAACCACACGAAGTCCACCTTCGTGGACTGGCTTGCTGCGGTGTGAGTTGAAGTCTGCGGCGCGACCCTGCTTGAGCAAAGAAGCCCGCCAAACTCGGCGGGCTTCTTCACTTTCGCACTTCCGCACTTCCGCACTTCCGCACTCACGCACTCACAACTCTGACCCGCAGATCTCACAGTACCATGAGTGCGGCTCGTTGATCGCCCCGCACTCCTTGCACAGCAGCGGCTCGGCGCGGCCTGCAGTGCCCGGCGCGGCGGCGGGCGGGGGCGTCGCAGCGGGAGGTGCAGGGGTCGCGGCTCCCCCGATGGAGGCCGGCGGGGCGGCGATGGCCCGGTCCAGCTCTTCCAAGAACGCCAGGTCGTCCGCGCCCAGGTCGCCCGTCGGGGGCTCGGGCGTGCGGGCCGACTCCTCGATGTCGCGAAGGAAATCCAGCCCCGCATCCTCTTCCACCGCGGCCGCGGGAGGAGGCGTCCACGTCTTCGCGGCCTCGTCGATCCCTTCCAGCCAGGGCAGCCCCTCGTCCACGTCGGCCGTCTCCTGCGGGGGGCCGAACTCCGCGCCGAAGGGGTCCCAGTCGTCCGCGCCCGCCGCCTCCGCCGCCGCGACGGTGTCTCCGGTACTTGCGGCCAGCGGCTCGTCCGCGGGGGCCAGCGACTCCGGCGAAACCGGCGCGGGCTCCGCGTCGGGGAACGACGGCTCCCAGTCGTCCTCCACCTCGGCGGCGGCGGGCGGTGCCGCCGGCGGCGCGGGAGCGGCCGGCGCCGGTGCGGGCGCGGCGGCAATGGGCAGGGCCGGGGTGGCCGCCGTGGTTGGAGCCGGAGCGGAGGCGCGGGTGGCGGCGCCTGCGATGTCGGCGGCGAGGGCCTGCAGGCGCTCCACCTCGCCCCGCGCGTGCACCAGTGCCTGGTCGGCGCGGGCCACGGCCTGCTCCAGCTCCGGGCGCTGCCGGTTCCACGCGGCCTCGTCGAGCTCGCCGATCAGGTGCCGCAGCTGCACCTCGTCCATGATGTCGGCCGCGTGGGCGCGCTGCTGCTCGGCCGCGTCCAGCGCGCCCCGCTGGGCCTGGAGGTCGGCCTCGATCTCGTCGCGGTGCGTGGCCAGGTCTTCGTTGACGCGGCGCAGCCGGTCGGCGTAGTCGGCGCGCACGCGCTCGGTGGCGCGGCTGGATGCCTGCGGCGCCACCTCGTCCAGGCGGGCAATCCACTGGTTCAGCTGCTCGCGCTGCTGGATCAGCTGCAGCACCGGCGAACCGGCGATGGGGTTCTGTTGGCTCATCTCGTGGTTTCCGTCCGTTGCGTCAGCCGCGGAACATGTCGAGCATCACGTCCTTCACGAACGCCTGGGGCGAAACGGGCTCCAGCACCGCCGGGGGCGGCGCGTCGCCCAGGGGCTCGGGCGGGCGGTACAGGGCGCGCTCCAGGTGCCGGTCGAAGCCCGTCCAGGCGCCAGGCTCCAGCGCCGACACCATCGCCATCCCCGAGTTCATCTTGGCGTCCAGCTCGTCGGCCGCGTGAAGGAGGATGGCTTCGAGCGTCATGGGAATCTTGGGGCTGGCCCACTCCAGCTTGCCCTGGTGGCTCGCGATCAGGTGCTGCAGGTGAAGCAGCTGGTCGGGCCGGAAGCCGGGAATGCTCTCGGCCTCGCGCGTCACCATCTGCAGCCCCAGCAGAATGTGCCCCAGCAGCTGCCCCTCGTCCGTATACGAAAAGGTGCGGCGCGCCGCCAGCTCCTTCACCTTGCCGACGTCGTGCAGCAGCGCGGCCGCCACCAGCAGGTCGCGGTCCAACACGGCGCCCTGCTCGCGGTAGTGCGCGCACATCCGGTCCGCCGCCCTGGCGACGGACAGCGAGTGCTCCAGCAGCCCGCCCAGGTACGCGTGGTGGTTGCGCTTGGCGGCGGGGTGGATGCGGAAGGTGCGCCCCAGCGGCGTCTTGCCCCCCACGCACCGCGCCAGCAGCGTCCGCAGCGGAGGATCGGAGACGGTGGCGATCAGCGCGTCCAGCTCCCGGCACATCTGCCCGCGGTCGCGCGGGGACGCGGGGAGGAACATCGCCAGGTCGTCGTCCGATACCTCCAGCGGCTCGATGAAGCTGATGGTCAGCTGAAGCTTTTCGCGGTAGCTGCCCACGCGGGCGCGCACGCCCACCACGTCGTCGGCCGCGACGAGGCGGTCGCAGCGCTCGGCGTCGTCCCACATCATGGCGGCCACGCTGCCGGAGGCGTCGCCCAGGACGAACTCCAGGAACGGCTTGCCGGCCTTGGTCTCGCGCCGGTTCTTCTCGTGCACCACGTAGCACGCGATCACCTCGCGGCCGTCGTCGCGAAGGTCGCACACGCGCGGCCACGGGTACGCCGGCCCGCAGAACGCGCGCGGGTCCACGCGCGGCGGCAGGAACGGCCTGGGCACCACTTCCCTCATCCCTGCTTCCCTTCCAGCTGCCAGGCGGTTTTGCCACCCACGATGGTCATCACCGCCCGGCAGCGCAGCTGGCGCCCTCCGAACGGCGTGTTGCGGCTCATGGACAAAAAGGTCCGCGGATCTACCGTCCACTCGATGCGGGGGTCCAGGATCGTCACGTCCGCCAGGCTGTCCACGGCCAGCGATCCCAGCCCCGCCAGCGACATCGACCGTGCGGGCGCGCAGCTCATCCGCTCGATCAGCGTGGCCAGTTCCATCAGCCCCGTCTCCACCAGCTCCGTGTAGCTCAGCCCCAGCGCCGTCTCCAGCCCCACGATGCCGTTGGGAGCGTCCTCGAAGGCCTGCTCCTTTTCGTCGTAGTGGTGGGGCGCGTGGTCCGTGGCGATCACGCACAGCGTTCCGTCCGCCACGCCCTGCCGCACCGCGTCGCGGTCGGCGGCCGAGCGGAGGGGCGGGTTCATCTTGGCGTCGGTGCGGTACGCCTCCACCGCCGCGTCCGTCAGGGTGAAGTGGTGGGGCGTACCTTCCGCCGTCACCCGGACCCCGCGCGCCTTGGCCTCGCGGATCAGCTCCACGCCGCGGCGGGTGGAAACGTGCTGCACGTGGAGCCGCCCGCCGGTGAGCTCGGCGAGCATCAGGTCGCGGGCGATCATCACGTCCTCGGCCGCGTTGGGAATGCCCGTCAGTCCCAGGCGGCTGGCGATGATCCCCTCGTTCATCGACCCGTGCCGCGACAGCGTGGGATCTTCCTCGTGGACGGCCACGGGCAGGTCGAACGTGAGCGCGTATTCCAGCGCCATCCGCAGCATCCCGCCGCTGACCACGGGCTTGCCGTCGTCCGTCACCGCCACGGCGCCCGCCGCCATCATCTCGCCGAACTCGGTGAGCTGCTCGCCCAGCTGCCCCACGGTGATGCACCCGGTGGGGAAGACGCGCGCGGCGCCGGCGGCCATCCCCTGCGCCCGGACGAAGCCGACCGCGGCGGGATCGTCCACGGGGGGATCGGTGTTGGGCATCGCCACGACGGCGGTGAACCCGCCCGCCGCGGCCGCGCGCGCGCCGGAGCGGATGGTCTCCTTGTGCTCCTGCCCCGGCTCGCGCAGGTGCACGTGCACGTCGATCAGGCCGGGGGCGACGACGAGGCCGGACGCGTCCAGCGTCTCGGCGCCCTCCGGCGCGTCGAGCCGTTCGCCGATTGCAGCGACGCGCCCGTCCGCCAGCAGCACGTCGCCGACGGCGTCCAGCTTCTGCGAGGGGTCCACCACGCGGCCGCCCCGGATCAGCAGGGGCCTCATTCGGCGCTCCCCGTGGAACGCACCGCGGTGGACTGCTCCGGCGCGTTGCCGGCCAGGAGGTACAGCACCGCCATCCGCACCGCCACGCCGTTGGTCACCTGCTGAAGGATCACGCTGTGGGGGCCATCCGCCACGTCGCTGTCGATTTCCACGCCGCGGTTCATGGGGCCGGGATGAAGGATCAGGAGGTCGCGCGGGGCAGCCTCCACCCGCTCGCGCGTGACGCCGAAGACGCGGTTGTACTCGCGCAGCGAGGGGATGAAGCCGCCCTTCATCCGCTCCAGCTGCAGGCGAAGGACGTTGAGCACGTCGGCCCACTCGATCGCCTCTTCGATGCGCCGGAACACGGTGACGCCCAGCTCGTCGACACAGGCCGGGAGCAGCGTCGCGGGGCCGCAGACGGCCACCTGCGCGCCCAGCTTCCGCAGCCCGTGGATGTTGGAGCGCGCCACGCGCGAGTGAAGCACGTCGCCGCAGATGCACACCTTCAGCTGGTCCAGCGGGCCGCGGTGGTCGCGGATGGTCAGCAGGTCCAGCAGCCCCTGCGTGGGGTGCTCGTGCTTGCCGTCGCCCGCGTTGATGACGTTGCTGGCGATGCGCTCGCCCAGGAACTGCGCGCTTCCCGAGGCGCCGTGGCGGATGACCACCATGTCGATGCGCATGGCCTCCAGGTTGCGCGCCGTGTCGACCAGCGTTTCGCCCTTGGCGACGGACGAGCCGGTGCTGGAGATGTTCACCGTGTCGGCGGCCAGGCGCTTTTCGGCGAACTCGAAGCTGATGCGGGTGCGGGTGCTGTTCTCGAAGAAGGCGTTGACGATGGTCTTGCCGCGCAGCACCGGCACCTTCTTGATGGGCCGCTCCGAGATTTCCTTGAAGTTGTCGGCCGTGTCCAGGATGGCCGTGATCTGCTCGCGGGAAAGCCCTTCCAGCCCCAGCAGGTCCTTGCCCAGGTACGGCACCGTCGGATGCGCCATCAGCCGGCCGCCTCCGGCGAAACCAGTTCCACGCCCAGGCTGCCGTCCACCTCGGGAACCAGCACCTCCACCCGTCCGCCCCGGGGCACCTCCACCCGCCGGCCCACCACGTCGGCCTGGATGGGCAGCTCGCGCTCGCCGCGGTCGATGAGGACGGCCAGGAGAATGCGCGCCGGCCGGCCGAAGTCGGCCAGCTCGTCGAGCCCCGCGCGTACGGTGCGGCCGGTGTACAGCACGTCGTCGACGATCACCAGGTGCCGCCCGTCGATGCCGCCGGTGGGCAGCCGCGTCTGCCCGACGACCGGGCGCGGGCCCACGGTCATCAGGTCGTCGCGGTACAGGGTGATGTCGAGCGACCCGGTGGCCGGGGCCTCGCCACCGGCCGCGGAGATGGCGTGGGCGATCCGGTCGGCCAGCTGCACGCCGCGGCGCTCGATGCCCACCAGCAGCAGGTCGCCCCCGCCGGTGATGCGCACGATCTCCTGGGCCATGCCCGCCAGGACCCGCTCCACCTCGGCGGCGTCCATGAGCGTGCGGCGCTGGGACTCTGCCATCGATACGTTTCGGGGTTCCGGGAAGGGGGTCCGGGACGGAGTGTGGATTCCGCGAAAGTTACCCCGTGGTGCGGGCGGGTGTCAACGCGGAACACCAGCCGACACGGGGCGGATGCGAGGGGCCGCCTCCGCCGACCCCGACCCTTGGAAAACTGCGCCGGGAGAGGGGAGCACTTCAAAGCTGGAATCTGTCATCCAGAGGCCCAAGCGCGCCCCGCTTGCCCGCAGCACCCACTCCGCGGGCCGAAGGATCTCGCTTGGAACACGAACAAACCTGGGCGCGGCAGCGGCGCGGAATGCAAGGCCTCGCCGGTACCGTGCAGCGGAAAGCGAGAGAACTCGATCCCGCTTCGGCAGGTGCGGCGCGCGGGCGGGCGCCCCCCATCCCCAACCCTTCCCCGCAAACTGCACGGGGGAAGGGAGCTAGTGCCGTGCGTGAGGTTGGTTCTGGTGAGTGGGCTGGGTTGACGGGTCCGGGCGTTTCGACGTGAGCCGGCGCATGCCCCGGCTGCCCTCTCCCCCGGCCCCTCTCCCGCAAGCGGGAGAGGGGAGAATTCGATCGCGCTTCGGCAGGTGCGGTGCGCGTGTGGGTGAACCCGGACGGGACGCGCAACGGGGTTCGCGGCGCTCGAGCGAACCGGCACATAGCCGAAGCCTCACCCTGAACGGCGTTGCTGGCCGTTCGGGGGTGAGGCTTTTAGCGGTTGCCGCTGCGGATTCATCAACGCTTCCATCTCCTGGCTGGAGCGATCGCCCCAGCCAACTCGATCCCGCTTACGCCACCGCGCGCGGGCGCGCCACGTACAGCTGCGCCGGGGGAATGTTCAGCGGCTCGAAGGTGCGCGTCACCTGGCCGAACGCGCGCTCCAGGTGCATTCCGATCGATGGCGAGAACTGGTACACCAAGAAGGCGCCCTGCGGGTTCAGTACCGCGTTGGTCTTCTGCAGGATGTCGGCGCGCACTTCGGGCGGCATGGTGCTGAACGGAATCCCCGAGATGGCGTAGTCGGCCCGGTCATGGCCCAGCTTCTTGAGCTCCGGACCGACGTCGGCGGCGGAGCCGTGCACCACGTGAAGACGGGGATCGGGCACGTTCTCGCGCAGGAAACGCACGAAGTCGTCGTTCATCTCGATGACGATCAGCTTCGCGTCGGGATGCATGCGCTTCAGCACGTGCGTAGTGATGGTGCCCACGCCCGGCCCATATTCCACGATCACCCGGGCACGGTTGAAGTCCAGGTGCTTCAGCAGCCCGTCGATGAGGAACCGCGAGCTGGGGATCACGCTTCCCAGCATCCGGGGATGCTTCAGGAAGTTGCGGGCGAACAGCAGCATCTGGTCGCGCCGCGACCCGGTCGTCTTCTGCACTCGAACCAATCTCCGCGAAAAGGATGCACAGCCTCCGCCGATCCCAGGCGAAGCGCGATGGGTGCGTCTTCTGCAAATCTGGGACTTGCGCGCGGTTTGCACCAGCACTCCCGGTGGCGGCTGGTGCTCGTGGACGGCGTCGCGTCTTGACCGGTGGCCGTTTGCGACCGATCATTCCCCCGCCCTCCGCCACACCGCTCCCTGCTCCCAACCCGCCATGACCGAACTCTCCACCACGCGCCCAAGCGCCGCGAAACCCGCTCCGTCGGCCGTTCAGCACCCCGAAGCGCGCCCGCTGGGGCCACTCGCCATTTCCTTCTCTGGTGGCGGATACCGTGCGGCGGCGTTTCACCTAGGAACGCTGCGCCTGCTGAACCGCGCGGGGCTGCTGAAGGATGTCGTGGGTCTGTCCACCGTCTCCGGTGGGTCCATCGTGGGGATGGCCTGGACGGTCAGCCTGCTGGACGGGGTGCCGTTCGACAAGTTCGACGCGTCCTTTTCGGACTTCGTGCAGCGCACCAACGTGATCGGCCTGGCGCTGGACGACCTCACCTCGCGGCGCGCGGAGCACCAGGGCGAAATGCCCAGCCTGATCCGCTCGGCCGCGGACGTGTACGCCGACCCGGCGCTGTTCGGCGAGCGGCGCTTCGGCGAGGTGCTCGACGCGGCGCCGGAGAGGCTGCAGCTGCAGGAAGCCATCTTCAACTCCACCGAGTTCCACACGGGGGTGGATTTCCGGTTCCGGCGCAGTCCCGACCCGCTCGCCCCCATTGGCAATGGCGAGTACCGCGTGGGCAGCGAGGTGGCACGGCACATCCGCCTCGCCGACATCGTCGCGGCCTCGTCGTGCTTTCCGGGCGGGTTCGAGCCGTTCGTCTTCCCCCAGCAGTTCCACTGGCCCGCCGACTTCCCTCTGCCGAACGCGCTGCAGGCGCTCGGGCCGAAGTTCGGCGCCCCCGGGCTGCCGCTGATGGACGGCGGCATCTACGACAACCAGGGCGTCGATTCGCTCGTGGAGGTGTACGACAAGACCCCCGCGGCCACCCTGCTGATCTCCGACGTCAGCGTAGACCAGGACAACATCTACAACGTGCCCGCGGCGCCCCGGCGCCGCGGGTTCCTGACGCTGAACAGGCTACTGCTGGCGGGATGGGCGGTGTTCCTGCTGACCCTCGTCTCCCTGGTGGTGTTGGGGATGCACGCCGCGGCCGAGCACAGGGCCGGCGAGCTGACCGGGCTGGACGTGGTGGTCTACGGCTTCGTGTCTGTACTGATGCTGGTGCTTGCCGGTGGGCTGGCGTGGGGACGGAAGATGGCGGGGCTGGCGGAAAAGAAGATCCACGACAGCGTGGGCGTGGAGGCATGGCCCGCCCTGCGTCGGCTCACGGTTCCCGAGATCATCTCCATGGCCGGCCTGCGCGCGGGCTCACTGCTGAAGCTCACCTCGTCCATCTTCATGCAGCGCGTGCGGCAGCTGGTGTACGACCACGTCTACAGCGACGAAAAGTACACGGGCAGGCGGATGGCGAACGCCATTGACGTCCTCGCTTGCGACCAGTCCGAGCTGTACAGGGCTCACCCGTGGCTGAAGCCGCGCCCGGCGCTGCTGGACAACGTGAACCGGGCCGCAAAGATGGGGACGACCCTCTGGTTCGATCAGAACGTCCAGTTCCGGCCGCTGGTGGATGTGGGCGAGGCGAGCGTCTGCTTCGTGCTGCTCAAGCACCTGATCGAAGACAAACCCGCTCACGCCGTCCCCGGCACGCCGGCCAACCACCTGTTCCAGACGCTCAAGGGCGAGTGGTCCAAGTTGAACGAGGCCTGAGGCATTTCCGTCAGCGGCGGGAGCGGAGAGCGACGCTTTCCCGGTAGACTCCAAGCGTGCGCTCGGCGGTGGCGCGCCAGGTGAATTGCCGCGCGGATGCGCCCGCGTGGCCCGCCATGCGGCGGCGGCTGGACGCATCCACCATCAGCCGGCGGATGGCGGCGGCGAGGGCGGCAGGATCGCGCGCGGGGACCATCATCCCGTTCTCGCCATCGCGCACCACCATCGGCGCGCAGCCGACCGGGGTGGCAATCACCGGGAGTCCCTGGCTCATCGCCTCTACCACCACCATCCCGAAGCCCTCGTACGTGGAGCACATCACCAGCAGGTCGTGCTCGCGGTAGTGCCGCATCACCTCGTCCTCGGGGGCGCGCGGGATCACGCGAACGAATGGGCGCGCGGCGGCAGGAAACGACTCCAGCACGGCGGATTCTGGAAGCCCGGGGCCCAGGATGGTCAGCCGCGGCGCGTCGCCCGTTTCCGCGAGGATCGCCATTGCGTGGGCCAGGTAGGGGGCGCCCTTCACCGCGTCCCACGATCCGCAGAACAGCACCCCCTGCCCTCGCGGTGCGTCCAGCGGCGGCGCGTCGGCCAGGAACCGCTCGGACACGCCATGCGCCACCACGTGCACGCGGTCCCGGGGCTGCCACCCGCGATCCAGGGCGAAGTTCCGATCTCCCTCGTTCAGCACGATGAGCGCGTCCGCCAGCCGGGCCGCGGCGGCTACCTGCGGCAGGCGGACCGTGGGATAGTAGATCCGCCGCGTCCATCCCTTGGAGGTCAGCCCGTCTGCCGCGTCGTCCAGCGTGCGCCGGTAGTTCAGGTGCTCCAGCCCATGCGATCGGCTGATGACGGCCGGTCCGCCACCCTTCTCCCGCCGCAGCGCGAACAGCCAGCCTTCTCCGCTGGCCACATCCACCACGTCGTACGGCCCCCGCTCGCGGATCGCGCGGCGGATGGCCCGCTCCGTCATCCGCGCGGACACGACCTGCCGCACCCGCCAATTCTCGGGCGTGTCGCCGATGTCCGGGCGCAGGAGCACGTCGCACTCGTGCCCCAGCTCGCGAAACGACTCCCCCAGCTTGTAGTAGACCTTGGCCGATCCCAGCAGCGGGTCCGCCGGATAGTCACCGACGAGAAGGATTTTCACGCTGCCCCGCCGTCTTCATCCGCCAGCAGGCGCTCCACCGTGCGCCCGATTCCAAACTCCCGCTGGTAGAAGGCGCGCACGTTGGCCCGCAATTCGTCGAGGTCGCCGCTTTCGAGGAGCAGGTGTGCGGATGTCAGCAGGCTGGCGGCGCGCTCGCCCTGTGCCTCCGCGTCACCGGGCGCCGCGTGGGACACGGCCAGGCTAAAGATGATGCTGCCACAGCCAGGTCCGCGCGTCGTAACCGTCGGCACCCCGTTCGCCAGGCACGCCATCAGCGTCGTCCGACGCGTGTCGGCCCCGTCCGGGTACGGCTGAATGGCGACGCCAGCCGCCTGGAGATGAACAGAAACGTCGTCGGGGGATTGATAGCCGGGCGCGACCACGTTGTCGCGGAACCGTTCATCGATTGCACGCAGCCGAGCGGCGAAGTCGGGGCCGCGGTTGCCCAGCAGCAGGATGCGGGCGTCCGGACGATACCCGATCAGCGCCTGGAGCGCTCGCGTCAGGGCAGGCCCGATCTGGTCGCCATAGGTGCCGAAGTGCGCGACAATCGGCCGTCCAGCGCCCACTTCCTGCCGGATGCGCGCAACCCGTTCGGGATCGTCGACGACGGGAATCGTGGATGGGATGGGGAGAACCGTGAAGGTGAGCCCCGGGGGCGCCAGGGCCGCGAGCAGCGGTTCCCACACGCGCGTGGAGACGTACGCGCGAGTGCTGGCGCGGAGCAGCGTCCTCGCCATCAGCCGATTGATAGCCGCCAGCAGGTTGCGCTGCGGCCGCTGCCAGCCGAAGGGGAAGTACGGCTCGTGAAACATCACCCGCACGTCGTCGCCCGCGCGGCGGCGCGCGAGCAGCCACCGTGTGAACGGCAGGTTCATTCCGCGCATCCCCCACGCCTGCGGGGCGTACTGCACCAACAGCCGCCGGGGAGCGGGATGCCGGTCCAGCGCCTCGCCCAGCCGCCGAAGTGCGTCCCCCCCCACCCCGCCCATCGCGTGCACCGCGACACCGTCGGCCTCGCTGTCGGACGCGGCGGATGCGGCGGATGCGGCGGATGCGGCGGATGGCGTCCACACGTGCACCTGGCGCCCGTGGTCCGCCAGCGCCCGCGCAAGCAGGCGCGTGTAGTCGCCGATGCCGCCTCGGTCCGGCGGATACTCGCCCGTGAGCAGGTGCCAGGCTGGCTTTTCAGTCACGCGCGAAGGTGGATTGGGGTCAGCGCCGAAACGGAGGCGTCAGGTGCCGGGAGGCAGGCTGGCGAACACGCCCTGGCCGGCGGCCTCGGCCAGCACGCGCTCCACGGAGTCCAGGTGGCGGATGAGCGACATGCGTTCCGCGGCCAGGCGCGCGCCGGCACGCATGCCTCGTAACGCGCCCGGGTGGCGAACCGCGCTCACCAGCCCCGCAGCCAAGGAATCGGCCGTGGGTGGATCGCCGGAGACCAGGATTCCGTTCACGCCATCGGATAGCCACTCGCCGATCCCGCCCACGTCGAAGGCGATCGAGGGCACGCCGAACACCCCGGCCTCCAGCCCCACCAGCCCGAACGGCTCCGGCCAGACGCTGGGGACGGCCAGCAGCGACGCGGACCGCAGCAGCTCCGCCTTGTCCGCCTCTCCCACCCAGCCCGGAAAGTCGGCGTCCACGCCCAGCGAGGCGGCCAGTCGCGCCCACTCCGCGCGCCGCGGGCCGTCGCCCGCCATCGTCAGGGCGATGGCGGCTCCCGTCTGCTCCTTCGCCTGCGCCGCGGCGCGGATGAGCAGGTCGCCGCCCTTCACCGGCGTCATTCGCCCGAGGAACGCAACGCGAAACCCCTCCGGCGGGTCCACCGAGTAGCCCCCCAGCGTGGGAAAGAGCGGAAGGGCGTGCACGCGCTCGGCGGGAGCGCCGTTCCGCACGTATTCGTCGCGCATGTGGCGGCTGGCGGTCACCACCGCGGCGTACTCGCTGAAGAGCTCGTTCTGCTCGTTGGCCCAGCGGTACTGGCGCGCCACGTAGCCCAGGCGCAGCCGGCCGCAGCGGCGGGGGCCGTAGATGGCCAGGCAGCCGGGCCCCAGCGGCTTTCCGCAGGTCTGCGGACGCGGCCACAGGTGCGCCTTCTGCCCGCTGACGCAGGTGCCGAAGTAGCCGTGCATGAACTTGACGACGGGCACCGAATCCGCCAGCCGCCAGTCCACCTCCAGCGGGCGCATGTTGTGGACGAACGCCACGTCCGGCGCCCACGCCAGCGCGTCGGCCAGGGCGGCGTCCATCCCCCGCTCCTCGATGCCGAAGTGAGGTGCCCCGGCCGGTGCGGGCGATGGCGCGTCGGGGCGGGGGCGATCCTGGTGAAGGAACGCGACGTCGTGCCCGCGGGCCTCCAGCCCCGGCATCACGGCCGCGAGGTAGGCCTGAACGCCGCCCGCGTCGCCGATGCCGTCGTTCGCGAAAAGGATGCGCACGCTTACGCGGCCCGGCGGGCGCTCACGCCCGCACCAGGCGCAGGCACTCGCCCTCCAGCGCCCAGGGATCGTCCACGTCGCGCAGCGGCTCCGCCCGCAGCCCCTGCAGGCGGAGTTCGGCCCTCACCTCGTCGGCGGACAGGCCGCGCTCGCGCCAGACGGTGGGGTGCATCTCCACGAACAGCGCCAGCCCCGCGCCTGCCCGGGCGATGGTCTGGCGCGCGCCGCGCAGCGCCTCCAGCTCGAAGCCCTCCACGTCGATCTTGATCAGCGTGGGGGTGATGCCATGCGCGGCGCAGAACGCGTCGATCGTCACCGTCTCCACCGTTTGGGTCCCCGCCTCGCCCGCGGCGGCCAGCCGGCTCGTCCCATGGTGCCCCGCGCCGATCAGGGCCGCCGTTCCCGCCATGTCCGACACGGCGGCGCGCACCGGCGCCACCACGTCGGCCAGCCCGTTCAGCTCCACGTGCCGGCGCAGCCCCTCGAACGCCTCGGGCGACGGCTCGAAGGCGAACACCCGTCCGCCGGGCCGCACCCACTGCCCGAAGAGCAGCGCATAGGCGCCGGCGTTGGCGCCCACGTCCAGCGCCACCCCGCCCGGCGCGGCGGCGGCGCGAAAGGCGGCGTACTCCACGTGGTTCCAGCTGACGAACCGGTACTCGGGAAGCACGCGCACCCGTTCCCCGCCGGGGAGCACCGATTCCACGCCGCGTCCGCCGCCCAGCAGGGCGTGGTACGCGCCGCGCAGCCAGCGCCGGGGACCACTCTCGGGAACCAGGCGCGCCACGACCGCACCCACCACTTCCAGCGGCGAGCGCCGGCGGTACGCGTGTCCCTCGGCGGTCTCGATCGGCGTCATCCGGCGCGCTCGCGGTCCAGAGTCATTATCCAAACAGCCGAGTCAGCAGTTCGTCTCGGCTGATCTCGAAATGATCGGCGATGCCGTCGAGGATTGCTGCGAGGGTTCCCACGGTGATCGGCCTGTGGGCGGGAACCGTGACGCTATGGACGCCGTTATGTTGAGTCGGATGTGACTGCCCTTCTGGCGCACGGTCTCGTAGCCCAGCCGCCGAAGCGCTCGGGTGAGTTGCTGTCCGTCGATGTCGCGTGGGAGTTTCACGCGGCCAGCACCTCGTCCCGCGTGAAATGCAGCCGGATCACGCTCGGACCCTCGTGTTCATCGAAGTGGCAGCGCACCGCATCTCGGACCATCTCCCGCAGTTCTGCGAGCGTGTCTCCTTCGGTGAAGATGGATTCTCCCAGTGCGCGAGCACGGTACCCGCCCTCTTCTCGCTCTTCGACGACGAAAATCAGTTCAGTCATTCGTTCCTCCTGGTCGGCGTCATTCAGCTCACTCGTGGTGCAGGGTGCGGCCCCGCGTCCGCCGGCTCGATGTCCACGACCTCGTCCGGCGGCGACGTGAAAGGTGATACGGCATCAGGCGGAAGCAGCCGCAGGTGCACCAGCACGGGGCGCACGCGTTCGGGAAGCGGCAGGCCGGCGTACAGCGGCCTCATCGCCCAGAGGTAGAGGACGCCCAGCACGGGAGCCGCCATCAGCGGGGGCCACACCGACGCCCTCCATCCCATGATCCCCACGCCCAGCCCCAGCAGAAACAACACCGCCGCGCGGGCGCTCCACGGGCCCAGCGCGCGCCGCCAAAGGGCGGTCGAGCCGAGCCCCGTCACCTGGTGCAGGTACCGCATTCCCAGCGGGTACGCCACCGCCGCCGTGCCGATGACCCCCGCCGCCGCCACGCCCGCGGTGCCGAACTGGCGCCCCAGCCAGATGGCGGCAAGCACGTGGACGATGCCCTGGGCGATGGAGACGGCGCCGATCTGCACCCGGGCGCCCAGCGTGCTGGCCGTCACGAACACGGCGTGCCCCAGCGACAGCGACAGCACCCCGGCGGCGAGCAGCGCGTTGGTCACCAGCCCCGCGAACCGGTCGGGCCCCACCCACAGCGCGACGAAGCTGGGGTTGAAGGCCAGCACCGAACACGCCACCGCCCCCGAGCCGATCAGCGTCAGGCGGAAGATGGAAACGACGACCTCGTTGGTGCGCTCGCGGTTGCCCTCGCCCCGCAGCTGCGCTAGCCCCACGAGCCCCGCGTCGGGCATCTGCCAGCTCATCTGCGTCAGCACGTCGCCCAGGCGCGCCGTGAGGGCGAAGGTGACCGCCGCGGCGGGGCCGGCCACGGACAGCAGGATCAGCGTGCTGCTGGCCGACACCATCCGCCACCCCAGCCCGCCCGTCCAGGCGCCGATGCCCTGCACCGTCACGTCCCCCAGCCGCCGCGCGGTCGGAAGACGCCATCCGCGCAACAGGTCGGGAGCGATGGTCCACAGCCGAACCAGGCTGGCGACTCCGGACACCAGCGCAGGGATGGTCGCCGCGGCGGCCAGTGCGTACAGCCCCTGCCCGGCGGCCAGCAGCACCACCAGCAGCACCACGTTCAGCGCGGACTGGGCGATGCCCAGCATGCCCAGGAAGGTGACGTCCTGCAGGCCCAGGAGCACCGAGTGGAAGACGCGGACGGGGTACACAGCCGCCGTTCCCGCCACCAGGAACAGCAGCGGCTTCATCACCGTCGCCCGCTGTTCCGGCGTGACCCCCGTAAGGCCCGGGGCAAGGGTCAGCAGCGCCAGGCTCAAGGCGGCGAAGAGCACGGCCGCCAGGATCGCCGCCAGGCCGCCGGTGGCCACCAGCCCGCGCATCTCGTCGCGGTCGGCGCGCCCGTCCGCCTCGGCCACCAGCCAGGGGAGCACCGCCAGCACGCCCAGGTCGGCCATGGCCGAATACGCCACCAGCTCGCCGAAGCCCAGCCAGACGCCGTACGGCTCGGCGCCCACGCGCGACAGGACGAACGGAACCACCAGGATCCCCGCCGCCAGCGCCACCCCGAACTGCAGGTAGCCGAAGGTGGCGGCGATTCCCGCGCGACGGGTGCGGCTCACGCGGTGCGCCGGCCGGCGGCGTAGCGCGCAACCTGCCGCAGCGCCGCCGCCCACCCCTGCGCCGTGGCCCGGCGGCGCCACGACTTGCGTGGCCTGCCGTGCTCGCGGCGGATGGCGTCGCTCCAGCGCTCGTAGAAGAGCAGCCCGTTGCGAAGCCCGATGGCCTGCCGCCCGGCGGACGGCGTGCGGGCGTAGGTGGTGCTCAGCTGGTGCACGTACGCTTCGTCGCGCTCATAGCCATGCGCCGCCACCCGCCACCCCGCGGCCCTGATGCGATAGCACAGGTCCGACTCGTCCCACTCGGTGGGGCGAAAGGCCGGGTCCAGCACGCCCACGCGGTCCGTGCACGCCTTGCGCACCACCCAGGGCCGCACCACGCCGTCCACCTCGTTCAGCCGCACCCAGTTGAGCGGCGGCGGCCCGATGGTGCTCTGCACGCGGCGCCAGTCCACGGTGTCGTCCCAGGTGCGCACGGGCTCGTCCACGGGGGAAAACGTCAGCCCGCGGCTGAGCGCGAGCAGGCCGATGTCGTCGTAGGCGCGAAAGGTGGCGATCAGCTCGGGGATGAACCACCCGGCGAGCAGGAACATGTCGTCGTGCCAGCTCATCACCAGCGGCGCGCGGGCGTCGGCGAGGCCACGGTTGGTGCACACCAGCTCGTGCGCGTCGTTCTCGTGGATGACGCGCAGCGGCGGCCCTTTCCAGCCGCCGGCGACCAGGCCGGCGAGGTACTCGCGGGTGCCGTCGGTGCAGCCGTCCTCGACCACGACGATTTCCACCGGCTGACCGGCGGCGTAACGGGCCCAGCTTTCCAGCCCCTGCTGCAGCACGGGCTGGTTGTTGTGCGTGGCGATGACGACCGTCAGCTCCGGTGCGCGCGGCGGGGGTCCCTCACCGGCTTGAGGCGTCTCGACCTGGGCCGGCGCAGTCCGCGGCTGCCCTCTCCCCCCGGCCCCCTCTCCCGCGAGCGGGAGAGGGGGAGAACTGCACCAGGCCATGGCCGCGCTCCGGGCTTCCACCCACACTCGAGCAAGCCAGTCTGCGAAGGCAGACTTCGTGTGGTTGTTGCAGCGAATTCATTCGCCCCAGCACAGCCGGGACCCACACCCCATCCGTTCGCCACGAATCTACCGCCCGTCGCCGCTTCGATCCCCCTAATCCCCCGCCCTGGCGTACGCCTGGAGGTTCAGGGCCAGCGGCGACGAGGGGCCCAGCACCCGCGAGGCGGCGTAGGCCGCCAGGCGCCCGGCCCGGCTGGGCCGCGATCCGAACAGCTCCGGCGCGGCCGGGCGCACCTGCACGTCCACGAATCCCGCCCGCTCCAGCGCGATCGCCAGCGCGCGCGGGGTGAAGTGCGACACGTGCACCAGGTTGTCGGCCACCGTGGGCCGGTAGCCGGGCCGCAGCCGGGCGCGCAGCAGCTCCTTGCGCAACTGGTTGGGGCCGTGGGGTACCTTTACCGCCACCCACCCCCCCGGCGCGACCACCCGCCGCACGGCCTGCAGCGCCCCCACCGGCTCGGGGATGTGCTCCAGCACGTCCGTCAGCGTCACCGCGGCGTATCGGCGCCCCTCCTCCGCCAGGTCGCGCAGGTCCGCGCGGTGGACGGGAAGGCCCGTGGCGCGGGCGGCGTAGGCGGAGGTGCGCGGATTCAGCTCCACGCCCTCCGCGCGCCAGCCGGCCCGCGCGGCCAGGTGGATGAAGCGCCCCACGTGCGCCCCCAGGTCCAGCAGCGTCCGCTCCCCCGCGGGCACACGAGCCGCCAGGTCGCGCAGCACCTCGCGGAAGATGGCGTCCTTGGCCGTGGAGTGGAACTCCGAGTCGATCCACTCGTCGGACCAGCGCTGGTCGTACATCCGCCCGAAGTAGTCCGGCAGCGTGGGCATGGCGCGGGGCTGGCCGAAGCCGCACCCGGCGCAGCGCACCAGGTCCACCGTCGCGCCCGTGTACGCCGCCAGCCCGGGATCCTGCTCGCGGTACCCCTCGAACTCGAAGATGGCACGCGTCACGGGCGCCAGCGCACGCGCGCCGCAGACCCAGCACGCATCCACCAGGGCGAATCCACCGGGCTGCATCGACTCCGTCGACTGCGTCATCGGGCCGCCTCCACCCGCTGGGCGATGGACCGCGCCATGTCGTCCCAGGTCCAGAGACGCATCTGCGCGGAGAGCGCCAGCGCGGCGGAGCGATGCCCCTCCAACCCGTCCCGCCACGCGCGCAGCCGCCCGGCCACGCCCTCCGCGTCGTCCGGGTCGGGAATCAGCAGCCGGCGCGCCTCGCCCCCGATGCGCTCCGCCACGCCGGCCGCCTCGCTGACCAGCACGGGAAGGCCGCAGCAGACGGCCTCCTGCACGGCCAGCCCGTACGCCTCGTACCGCGTGGGCGAGGCCAGGGCGTCGGCGGCCCACAGCAGGCGGCGCACGTCGGGGTGAAATCCCAGGAACTGGATGCGGTCCGCCAGCCCCGCCTCCGCCGCGCGGCGGCGCCAGCGGTCCAGCTCGCTGCCCGCGCCCGCGACGGCCAGCCGCGCATCCCACGATCCGCCGGCAGACAACAGCCGCCACGCCTCGAACAGCGTGTCGAACCCCTTCCGCCGGTCGCCCAGGGCGCCCACGAAGGCGACGGCCGGAACGTCGTCGTTCCACCCCAGCGCCCCGCGCGCGGCCCGACGCTCGTCCGGCGACGGCGGACGGAATCGGTCTCCGTCGGTGCCGTAGTAGACGACGTGAACCGCGGCCGGGTCGCCGCCCAGCAGCTCGGTGGCGTGCCGCGCGGTCAGGCGCGAGTTGGCGACGATCACCCGGGCGCTGCGCACGGCCCGGGCTTCGTCGGCCAGCGCGCTCCGCCGGGCCAGGCGGTCGATGCCGCGCCGCAACGGCCGCCCCGCCACGCGCGGCTCGTACGCGGCGTGGACGTAGTGAAGCCACACCGCGCCCGCCGCCCGCGTGTTGCCGCCGTTCCCCAGCACCGCGGGGTCGCGGCCCGCCAGCGTGCGCGCGGCGCGCCGGCCGGCCCGGTCCAGCAGCGGAAAGCCCAGCAGGTGGCTTCCCAGCGGCCGGGGAACGTGGTGAACGTGCAGGTTGGGCTCGTGGACGAGGTCGTCGGCCACGCGATGCGCCACCACGTGCGTCTCGCGCCCGCTGCGCGCCAGCCAGCCGGCCAGCGCGTGGTTGGCCGCGTCCATTCCCCCCGTGCGGACGAAGTCGCCCGCCACCACCGCCCAGGGCCTCACCCAGGCGCCTCGGCGGCGAGCGCGGCCTGGCGCGCGTGGCGGGCCGCGGCGAACAGCGTGGCGTTCAGCAGCCAGAACTCCATCCCCGACTGCGAAACGAAGATGGGATACGAAAAGGTGAGCGCCAGGGCGCCGACGGAGTACGCCATCACGATGGCCGCCCAGAACGGAAGGTCGTGCGACTCGGGCCCGGGCGGGCGGGCGCGCGCAATCCGCCACGTGGAGATCAGGCACACACCCACGGCGAGCAGGTAGGTGAACAGCAGGGGCGCGCCGCCGTCCACGATCCACCCCGCCCACTGGATCTCTACCCAAATGTTCTTGCCGGGCGCGCTTCCGCCGAAGTAGGTGGCCGTCATTCCCCAGTGCCCCAGCCCCTCGCCGAAGGGCGCGGCCGGAAGGGTTTTCATCAGCGCGTCTTCCAGGAAGCGGCCGCGGTTGTCGTAGTACACCTGGGTGGGCCGGGCCTGCACCAGCGACGCCATGCGGTTGGTGACCGCCGCTCCGGCCATGTTCACCGCCATCACGTAGCCCAGCAGCAGCATGCCGATCACCCCGAACCCCAGCATCGACAGGCGCTTGATGTCCTTCCTCCATACCAGCACGGCGCCCACGGCCAGCAGCGAGATGCCCGTCATCACCGCCAGCGAGCGAACCTGGGAAAGGTACAGGCAGGCGGCGCCCAGCACGATGCTCGCCAGCGACGCCCCGAGCGCGAGCGGAGTGCGGCGGGTGAGGAAGAAGCCCACGCCCAGGAGCACCGCGTACAGTCCGGACACCGCCGCGCCTCCGGGAACGTCGGTCAGCCCCATGGGCCGGAACACGCGCTGGCCGGTGGCGGTGGTGATCTTGAGGCTTTCGACGTAGCCCTTGCCCTTGGACTGCACGACGGTCGAGAGCGGCGGCTGCAGCGTTCCCGGGCGGTACACCTGCACCACGCCGATGGCGGCGCTGAAGGTGTGGAACGCCCACAGCACCATCACCGTCTGCCGCAGCGCGCGGATGTCGATGGCGGTGAGACGCGGCACCCAGAACAGCGGCGCCAGCACCGCGCCGTACAACGCCACCTGCGCGACCCCCGCCGCGGACGACGAGGTTTCGGGATGGAAGATGCAGACGCCCAGGATGGCGAACACGAAGATGGCGGGTCCCCGGGCGGGATGGGCGGAGCCGCGCCCCCGCAGCAGCGCCAGCAGCCCCAGGCTCGCCCCGAACGCGGCCATGCGCACCAGCACGCGCACGCCGGCCAGCCCGGAGATCAGCATCAGCTGGCAGGCGAGCTGGAAGACGATGAACGCCGGCACCCAAGGAAACGGCCGGCTGGGGCGCCGGCGCGCACCGCGATACGGCACCGCGTAGGGAACTGGGTGCGCCGCAGTGTTCACGACGGCCCCCCTGCCGAGCACGCCTCGCTCATCCCTGCCCCGCCGCCGCCAGCACCTGCCGCATTCGCTCCGCCTGTCGATGGGGATCGCACAACGCCCGCGCCCGCGCGGGACCCGCCGCGCCCAGCTCCGCGCGTCGGCCGGAACTCCCAGCCAGTTCGCGTAGCGCCTCCGTCAGCGCGTCCACCCGTCCAGGCGCAACCAGGATGCCTGTCGTGGAGTCGACCGCCTCGAGCGCGCCTCCAAGCGCGGAGGTGACCACGGGAAGCCCCGCGTACATCCCTTCTACAAAGGCGATGCCGAACGCGTCGGGCGAAAGGTTCGGCTGGCAGAGCACGTCCGCCGCCGCCATCAACCGGGGCACGTCCGCGCGCTCGCCCAGGAACCGCACCCGCCCCGCGATTCCGGCCCCTTCCGCCAGTGCGCGCATCCCGGCCAGGTGCGCCGCCTCCCGCGGGCCCGACGCGCCACCCGCGATCCAGCACGTCCACCCCTCCACCTCGCGCATCGAGGCCAGCGCATCCAGGAGAACGCGGTGGCCCTTGGCGGGGTCGAAGCGGCTCGCCATCAGGAATACGACGTCTTCGATGGACGTGTCCAGCTCCAAACGCACCTCCCGCCCTGACGCTGGCTCTACCGTCGGCGGCGGAACCGGCGGATACACCACCTCGGCGGGAACGTGCGGCCACAGGCGGTCCAGCGCGGCCTGGGCGAAGCGGCTGGTGCAGATGGCAAGGTCCGGGGGCGTGCGCCTGGCCAGCCGGTCGGCCCAGGTGCCGCCCCGCACCACGTCGTGAAGCCAGAATACGAGGGGAACGCCCCGGCCGCGCGCGACCGGGGCGAAGATGCCGTGCGCCCAGGTGGAATGGCAGACGACGACGTCCGGCCGGCTGGCCCGGATCACCCGCGCCAGGCGCGACCGCGCCCGCAGCGCCGTCCACGGCCGGCTGACGCGGACGGGGCCCAGCAGCTCCACCCGCGCATCCATCCGCCGCAGCTCGTCCGCCAGCCGGCCGTCGAAGGAGAGCGCGAACGATTGCTCCAGGCCGTCCACGCGCGCCGAAGCCAGGGTGGCGAGCATCCGCTCCACCCCGCCGTACAGGTTGCCCGCGTACACGTGAAGAACTCGGAGCGGATGCGGCAACTGGAGATCGGCGGACGGGGCGCGGCCTAGTGGTTGAGGAGGGAACGATACAGCGGAGACAGCGCCGACGCGAGCCGCGCGCGGTCGAAGCGGCGCACGGCCGTCTCGCGGCCCTGGCGGGCCAGAGTGGAGCGGAGCATCTCGTCGGTAGCGAGCTGGCGGATGGCGCGGGCCAGGCCGTTCACGTCCCCCGGCGCCACCGCCAGCACGTCGTGGCCGGGGGAGATGATCTCGGCCGCACCGCCGGCCGCGCTGGCGATCACCGCCCGGCCGCAGGCCATGGCTTCGGCGATCACCAGCCCGAACGGCTCCGGCTGGGTGCTGGCGTGCACCACCACGTCCAGATCACGCATGGCTGCCGCCGGGTCGCCGACGAAGCCGGTGAATCCCACGCGGTCCGCGATCCCCAGCTCCGCCGCCAGCCGCCGCAGGCCGTCCACCGACACCTCACTCCCCTGCGTGCGATAGATCCCGCCCCCGACGACGTACGCCCGCAGCGGGATCTCGCGCGGAACGCGGGCGACGGCGCGCAGGAACTCCGCGTGGCCCTTCCACACGCCCATGGTGGCGACCAGGCCCACGCTCACCGTCCCCACCGGCTCCGGCGGCATCCCCGCCGCCCGGTGCAGGGCCAGCGTGGGCCCGTCGGGCGTGAACCGGCGAAGGTCGACTGCGTTGTGGACCGTCTCCACGCGCAGGGCCGGCCCCAGCACGGTGCGCGCGTCCTTGGCGACAGCGTCGGAAACCGCTACCGCCACCGCGCATCGCCCGGCGGAGCGCCGCAGCAGGCCCGACATCGCGCGGCGGGTGGAGACGAAATCGTGAAGGTGCCAGACAACGGGCGTGGCCCGCGAGGCGGCCCAGGCGCCCAGCAGGTGCATCTTGAAGCCGTTGGTGTGTACCACGTCGGCCCGCGCGCGCCGCAGCAGAAGCGCCAGCCGCGCGACGTACGCCGCCGCCCCGGGGCCGGCCGCGGCCATGCCGCCGAGGAGGCGCAGCGTTCCGCCCGCACCCGCGTCTCCCAGCGCAGCCAGCCCACGGGGGAAGGGGAGCACGTGCGCCTCCACGCCCAGCGCCCGAACGCGCTCCAGCAGCGGCCCGTCCTCTCCCGAGACCAGGGTGAGCGGCCACGAGGGCTCGGCGGCGCGCAGGCTGGCCAGCACGTCCAGCAGCACGCGCTCCGCCCCGCCCAGCGCGCCGGACGCGCTGAGGTATGCGACGCGCACCGGGCCGGGAGCGGGGTGGTCGATGACGGGATCGGGCGGAGGGATCAGGCCGAGGCGCCCGACGGCGCGGGGCCGAGATGGCCGAGCGAGACGCCGCCCGGAGCCGGAAGCCGCGTGCGCGGGCCGGTGAGCCAGCCGCGAACCGCGGCGGCTAGCACGCGCGCCGTGCGGTCGGCCGTCAGCAGGCGCAGGTCGTCGGGCGCCTCGGTCCACACGCGCAGCACGTACGGATCGGCGTTGGGGTGGTTCAGCTCCACCGGGCACTCCAGCTTCCACGCGCCCGCCGCCACGGCCCCGGGCAGCACCGACCGGGCGCCCACTGGCGACGACTCGCGGCAGACCGTCGCGAAGAGCAGGCCCAGGCCCTCGGCGTTGTCGCCCAGGATCGCCTCGATGTGCTCCATGGACTCGGCGCGGGCCAGCACCTGCGCCACGTCGCGGGCGTGGATCTGGTCGCGGATGCTCTGGCGGATGCCCCGCATCCCCGAGTGCAGCACCGCGCCGGCCTCCACGAACTCGTAGTAGCCCAGCAGCTTGATGCTGGCCAGCAGCAGCACCATCGACAGCGCGGCGCCGCCCAGGGCCACGGCCGCCACCAGCGACGGGGGCCCGAACGCCAGCAGGACGCCGAACACGGCGAGCGCAGCGGCCAGCAGGTACATCAGCACGACGGCGCGCACGTGGGTGACTCCCACGGCCAGCAGCCGGTGGTGAAGGTGGCGCTCGTCGGCCCCGAACACGGGCGTGCCCCGCAGCCAGCGCCGCACGATGGCGAGCAGCGTGTCCATGATGGGAAGCGCCAGCACCAGCACCGGCACCGCCACCAACACGGCCGCGGCGCTCTTGGTGCTCCCGTGCACCGACAGCACCGCCAGCATGAAGCCCACGAACATGCTTCCCGAGTCTCCCAGGAAAATGCGCGCGGGGCGAAAGTTGTAGCGGAGGAAGCCCAGCAGCGCGCCGCCCAGGGCGGCGCACGCCATGGCCACCTCCAGGTTGCCCAGCATCAGCGCCACGGCCAGCGTGGTGCACAGCGCGACCAGGCCGATCCCGGTCGCCAGGCCGTCCAGCCCGTCGATCAGGTTGAAGGCGTTGGTAACGCCCACGATCCACAGCAGCGTCAGCGGCAGCGCCAGGGCGGCGGTGTCGAGCGTGGCGCCCGCGAAGGTGATCCCGTCGATGCGAAAGCCGCACGCGTACGCCACCACGGCGGCGGTGCACTGGGCCAGCAGCTTGGCCGAGGGGCGAAGGTTGTACAGGTCGTCCAGCAGGCCCACGGCGAACATCAGCGATCCCGCCAGCAGCACGCCCACGAAGAACCGGTCCGGCCCCGCGCCCGCGGCGTTCACCCCCGGCCCCAGCACGGCCGCCACGATCCCCGCCGACGTGGCCAGCCACACGGGTATTCCCCCCAGCCGCGGCACCCGCCGCGCGGGCGAGTCGCCGCGCACGTGCCCGTACAACCCGTGGGCCGTAACCACCCGCACGATGGCCGGTGTCACCAGCAGCGCCGCCAAGGCGGCCACGGCAAAGACAAGGAGGATGGGCAAGGTGAGTCGCGTGTGGCGGCTAAGGGACGGGGATGGAGGATCAAGCGGCGCCCGCAGGGGCGCAAACCGAACCCTCGCAACCACTTAGAGTAACCCTGGAAGACAGCGCCGGTCAAGCCCCGGCTAGATCTGCTTCCGCTCTCGGTAGCAGGTAACTAGTGCACGAGAAAGGCCACTCCGCGACGCGCATGTTCCCATCCGGGAACATGCGCGCTAACCTATGACGATGCTTGATGTTGGATCGTCACTCACCCCCGGGATTGAGGCACCTGCGCGGCAGAAATTCCCATGCACGCTGCACGGACCGTGTCGTATCGCCGTACGACGTTCGATTTCAGAACAGCTCTTCCAGCGATTCGTCCGAGGCGAGCTTGCGGAGGGCGCCGGCCAGCAGCCCCGCAACGGAGACCACTCGCAGGACCCCGCCCTCGTCCAGCTCCTGGGCGATGGTGTCGGTGACGCACACCCGCTGGACGCCCGCGTCCGTCAAGCGCGCGATGGCGTTGCCCAGGAGCAGCCCATGCGTGGCCGCCACGTGAAAGCCCGCGGCACCGGCGTCGCGCAGCGCCTGCACGCTCTCCACCAGCGTTCCGCCGGTGGAGATCATGTCGTCGATGATCAGGCAGGTGCGCCCTTCCACCTCGCCCACCAGGTGCGTGACGCGCGTTTCGCTTCCGCTCTCCCGGCGCTTGTGAAGCACGGCGAGCGGCAGGTCCAGGCGCTGGGCATATTCGGTCGCCAGCTTCACCCGTCCCGCGTCGGGCGAAACGACGACGGCGTCGGCGGGAAGCTCGCCCCGCATGGCGGCGCACAGGGTGGGAACGGCGGTGAGCGTGTCGAAGGGGCCGGGGAAGAAGCCTTCGATCTGGGTGGTGTGAAGGTCGATGGTCAGCACGTGGTCGATGCCCGACGCCTTCATCAGCAGGGCCACCATGCTGGCGGTGATGGGCTCGCGCCGGCCGTGCCGCTTGTCGGAGCGCGCGTAGCCGTAGTACGGAAGCACCGCGTGAATGCGCCCCGCGGCCGCGCGCCGGCAGGCGTCGGCAAAGGCGAACAGCTGCATCACGTTGTCGTTCACCGGCGGGCAGGTGGGCTGCAGCAGGTACACGTCGTTGCCGCGCACCGACTCCAGCAGCCGCACGGACGTTTCGCCGTCGGGAAAGCGCTCTACACTGCACGTTCCCAGCGGCATCCCCACCTGTTCCGACACCGCGCGGGCCAGCTCCGGATTCCCACTCCCCGCGAAGATCACGCACTCCCGCATCCCACGCTCCGTGCACGAGTTTTCCCACCGGGCCCGATCGGCCGCCCCAAGATACCGCGGGTCAGGTCACGGCGGCGAGTACGCGGCGCATCGTGTTCCCCAGCACCTCGTCGCGGCCGTCCAGCACATCCTCCTTCGCCACCGCGAGCAGCCCCTTGATCACCGCCGTGCGGCTTTCGATCCCCATCCTCGCAGCTGCTTCATCCACGCGGACCACCAGCTCCGCCGGAACGCGAACCGACAGTTCGTGGTCTCCCGGCGCATTCAGCAGGTCGTTGCCCAACGCCTCCTTCACGCGCAAGGCGAGCGCCGAGTCGGAAGCGAATTCGGAAAGAAGGAACCGCACCACCGCGGAGGTGGACGGCTGCGACCGGGATCCCTCGTCCGCGAGGAGCAGCAGGACGTCTTCCAGGTGCCGCGGCACCCGCGCGTTCACCGTGACCGTCGCGCGCTTGAAGCCGGCCCTTAGCCGCGGACTCGATTGTGCTGGAATCATGGCGATTTCGTCGCATTCACAGCAGACTGCGACGAGGACGTCAGGGATGTTCACGCCCGGGTCCAGTTCCACCACGCGGCGACGGAACGCGACGTCCTTGATCCGCTCGCACAACGGGCAGAGCGCGGTCGAGAGATCGCCCTCTTTCCAGATCTTCATCTAGACCTCCGCGGGATGTACGCTCATGAGAATCCATTGGCCCTGATCGGCGTGGTAGTAGGCCTTCACGTACCACCGTACCCCCCGCCACTCGGGGAAGAACTCATGGACCCGAACGCCTGGCTCGGTTACGAGGCCGCTCTCACGGTGCTGCGTTCCGTTGCATCGGAGCAGCATGGCCTGGACATCCACAGGCGAAACTCTGCCGTGTTGAAGCCAGTTCTTCGTGTATGCCTCTCTCCTGGGCCAATGGCCGCAGGCGTCGTCTCCAATCGCCGCTGCCAGCCCGGCCCGAGCGTCCCCGAAACCCATCCCGTACCCGCCCTGAATGTATGGCATATGTCACGCAACGTCAACGCGTCGCCGCGTCCGAGTGACGTGCATACTAATCCGTTCGGGGCACGTGTCCAGTTTGTTCTTTTCACGCCACGGACGACACTGTTTGCGCGTTGCTGGCCCGTGCGTACGCTTGTTGCCGGGTGTGGGTGGGGGAGGAGAACGGACGGGGTCCCAAGGAGGGCGTGAGGATGTCGGAAATCCGGGTTTCGGACTGGACCGAGCTGAACGAGCAGCTGTACCAGAACGCCTACAACGAGCAGATCGGGCGCATCCGCTCGTCTTACGTGTTCCGCGGCGTGTCGCAGGCGGACTACGCGCTCACCACCAGCCTGTGCCGGCTGGGGGGCGACTTCGCGCGGATGGAGCAGCACCTGCTGCGCAACTTTCGCAAGTACGCGCCGCGGAAGGGGCACGAGGCCGACTCCATCTGGAACTGGATGGCGCTGGGGCAGCACCACGGACTCCCCACCCGCCTGATGGACTGGACCTTTTCGCCCCAGGTGGCCATGCACTTCGCCACGGCGCGGCTGGACCAGTTCGGCGCCGACGGGGTGATCTGGGCGTTGAATTTCGGGGCGGCGCACGCGCTGCTCCCCAAGACCCTCCGCGACGAGATGGAGGCCGAAGAGGCCGACGTGTTCACCGTGGAAATGCTCCAGCGCCGCGCGCAAACGCTGGAGGAGTTCGATTCGCTTGCCGACGAGGACTTCGTGGTGTTCTTCGAGCCGCCCTCGCTGGACGAGCGGATCGTCAACCAGTACGCCGTCTTCGCGTTGATGTCGAGCCCCGAGGCGAAGCTGGAGGACTGGCTGGAGAAGCACCCGGACGTGTTCCGGAAGATCGTGATCCCGGCCGAGCTGAAGTGGGAGGTGCGCGACAAGCTTGACCAGGCCAACGTCACCGAACGGGTGCTGCTCCCCGGCCTGGACGGCCTGAGCGCCTGGCTCAAGCGCTACTACAGCCCGCGGTGCCCCTGAATGCGCCTGGAAGCGGATGTTGCCGAGAGGAACCCGGCCGCACCGGATCCGCCTCCAGCCCTGCGGACGACCGAGCATCCCGTGCCGGAGATGGAGATCGCCGATGACGCGCTGGTGATCCTCGTCGGCCCGTCCGGCTGCGGGAAGAGCACCTTTGCCCGCACGCGCTTCCCGGCGAACGAGATCGTGTCGTCGGACGAATGCCGCCGGATGGTGTCGGACGACGAAGGCAGCCAGGCCGCGAGCCGTGCGGCGTTCGCCGTGTTCGACGCCCTCGTGTACGGCCGCCTGGCCCACGGCCGCAGGGCCGTCGCCGACGCCACGAACCTGGCGCCGTGGAGCCGAGAGCGGCTGCGTGAGATGGCCGCCAAGCACGCACGCCCGGTGGTGGCCATCGCCTTCGACGCGCCGCTGGACCTGTGCGTCGCCCAGCAGGCATCGCGCGAGCGCCGCGTGGCCGATGACGTGGTGGAACTGCATCATGCGCACATGCAGCAAGCCCTCGCCGAGCTCCCCGGCGAGGGCTACACCCACCTGTACATCGTCCGACCGAAGATGAAGCCCGAGCCGAGCGGACCTGCCTATCGATACGGGGATTTCCCGGGGCTGTTCTGGGATCTCCAGAAAGACGTGGAGATCGACCCCGAGAACCCGTCCGTGATCGCTCGCGTGCTGCAGGAAGGCGATAGCAAAACGGTGTGGAAGCTCATCCCCCCGGAAACCCTGATCCGCCGGTTTCCCGAACTGGTTCTTCCTGACAACGTGCGCGCGTCCTGGGCGATCATGATCGACAAGATCAAGGAAGGCCGGACTGCCGACGAATGGAGCGGAACCACCACCACGCAGGTACGTCCGATCAGGTAACTTCCTGCAGACGCGCGATGTAGCCGGTGAGGCGCTCGGAAACCTCGCCGAGCGACCTGGTGGCGCGCTCGATCTCTTCCAGCGTCTGCGCCTGCAGGCGCGCCGCTTCGGCGACCACGGTGGCGCCCTCCCCGTTGGCGTCGGCGATGCTGGCGACGGCGGCGAACTCGTCGCGCAGCCCCGCCACCCGCTGCCGCTGCTCGTCGGCCCGGCCGGCCATGCGCGTGGTCAGCCCCTCGGCGGCCTCGGCGGCGGCCACGATGCGGTCCACCGACTCCAGCGCCGCCCGCGACAGGTCGCCCACCCCCGCCAGCCGCGCCGAGCCCTGCTCCATGCGCTCCAGCGCCGACCCCATCTGCCCGCGCACCCCATCCACCATGTCGCGCGCCTGCACCGCCGCGCGCTCGGTGTCGTCCGCCAGCTTCCTCACCTCGTCGGCCACCACCGCGAAGCCGCGTCCGTGCTCGCCCGCGCGCGCCGCCTCGATGGCCGCGTTCAGCGCCAGCAGGTTGGTCTGCTCGGCGATGGCGCGAATGGTTTCCACGATGGTCGCGATCTGCGCCGACGTCCCCGCCAGCGCCGCCAGCTCGCGTCCCTCCTCGTCGACGAAGTCGCGAAGCGTCACCAGCCGCCCGATGGCCTCGACGATCGCCCCGCGGTTCTCCGAGGCAAGGCGGCGGGTGTCGCGGCTGGCGCCGGCCGTCTCGCCCGCGTCGCCCGACATGGCGTCGGCGGAGCGGGCCAGCTCTTCCGTCAATCCCAACCCGTACGCCGTGCGCCGCCCCTGGTCGGCGATCCGCTGGCGGATGTCGGCGGCGGTGGCGGCCACGGCCTGGCCGCTTTCGCGCAAGCTGGAAAGCCGCCCGCCCAGCGTGCGGAGGGCGCCGTCCATCTCCCGCGCGCTTTCCGTCATCGGCCGCACCAGCCCATCCAGCTGAAGCGCCAGGGCCAGCTGCCGCGAGAACCGCTCGATCAGGCGCAGCTCGGCGATGCCGTACACGTCGGGGCGGTGGTGCCCCACCTCCAGCAGCCCCAACGCATTGCGGCCGTACGACAGCGGGTGGATGACCAGGGAGCGCACCGGCACCGAAGCGGGCACCCGTCCCTCGCGTGCCGTGTCGGCCGAAATGAACGGCTCGCCCGATCGGAATACCTCCAGCCGCACGGGATGCAGCTCGTCGAGCCCCTCGGGGTCCGTGGCCAGCGGGTGCACCAGCACCAGGTCGCCGCCGCGCACCGCATAGACGTGAAGCCAGCTCCACTCGATCAGCCGCCCCGCCATCTCCTCGATGCGCGCCATCGACTCAGTCAGCGGCATTCCGGCGGTGATGACGGCCTCCATCGCCGCCACCTTGCGCAGCTCCTCCGACGAGATGGCCTCGGCCACCAGCATGCGGGCCAGCAGACCGGCGAAGGCCACGAACACGATCATGGCGAAGGTGCCCCACGACCGCGACACCGCGAACGCCGCAGCAACCCCCAGCGTGCCGATCACCCCCAGCACCGCCGACACGATCTCGTAGCGCAGCAGGACGTTGCGCTCGGAGGTGGTGAGCTTGCCCCGGAAGAGGAGCGAAAAGTAGAACAGGCCGCGCGAGGCGAAGAAATAGCCCAGGAAGTAGGCCAGCAGCGCGGGAAGGCCCTCGATGGAGAGCGCGGGGACGAGGCCCTCGCCCGGGGCGGGCGCGGGAAGCCCCGCGGAGCGCGACGCCAGGGCGTACACGCCGGCCCCGGCCGCCGCCGCCAGTGCCTCGCGCCCGGCGTTGACGCCCGCGGGAAACCACAGCTTCCGCCGCGCCAGGTCGCCCGCGGCCGTGCCGGCCCAGGCGGCCACCACGGCCGCGGCCGGCTGCCCCAGCAGCGTCAGCGCGCCGACCGGCACCACGGTCATGGTGACGTAGGCGAACTTGGAAAGCGGCACCGCGCCCTGGCGCAGCGCCGCCACGGCCACCAGCCCGGCCAGCGCCGCCCACAGCGGCGCGGACCCGGAGCCCCGGGCCACGGCGACGGCAGCCGCCAGCGCGGCGGCGGCGCCCAGCCACAGGAGCACGCGGGCGTACGCCGCGAGCACGCGCCCCGCGCGGGGGGCGGCCTGCGCGGGAGCGTTCACGCGGCGCGCGCTCCCTCGACCGCCTTGCGCAGCGCGCGGACGAAGGCGACGCCCTCGTCCACCCCGCCCGTCCGCAGTGTTTCCACCAGCGCGCTCCCCACCACCACCCCGTCGGCCACGCGCGCCACGGTGGCCGCCTGCTCGGGGGTGCTGATGCCGAAGCCGACGGCCACGGGCACCGGCGTGAGCGCCCTCACCTCTTCTACCTCGCGGGCCAGCCCGGCCTGCAGCTCCTGCCGCGCGCCGGTGACCCCGGTGCGCGACACGTAGTACAGGAAGCCGCGCGCGGCGGCGGCGATCTCCCGGGCACGCGCCGGGGTGGTCGTCGGCGCCAGGAGGCGCACCAGGTCCAGCGGCGACGCGGCGAAGCGCGACTCGATGCCGGCGTCGGCGCCCACGGGCAGGTCCGTCAGCAGCACCCCCTGCGCACCCGCCGCCGCCGCGTCGGCCAGAAAGCGGTCGACCCCGTGGTTCAGCACGGGGTTCAGGTAGGTGAACAGCACCACCGGCGTGTCGCGGCGGGCGCGGAAGGCGGCCAGCGTCTCCACCACCCAGGGGAGCCCCACCCCCTGCTCGATGGCCTCGAACGACGAGCGCTGGATGGTGGGCCCGTCGGCCAGCGGGTCGCTGAACGGCACGCCCAGCTCGATGATGTCGGCGCCGGCGTCGGCCAGGCCGTCCAGGATGGCGGCGGTGTCGTGCTTCCGCGGGTGTCCGGCGGTGACGTAGGGGATCAGGGCGGCGCGTCCCTCCGCGCGGGCGGCGGAAAACGCGCGGGAAAGCGAACGATCAGACGAAGAAGTCGCCGGCATGGATTCCGTACCGCTCCGGGTCGGTGGTCTTGATGATGGTGCGCAGCGGCTTGCCCGTCGCGGGGTCCAGCTCGGAAAGGTCGTACGTGAGGGGCGGATCCACCCGCACCCCGAACCCGTCGAACACCACCTGCACGATGGGCTGGTGAAGCGCCTCGGGCCGGGGATTGCGGGCCGTGACCAGCGCCAGCTCGAAGGAGTCGAGGATGACGGCGCTGCCCACGGGGTAGATGCCCGTCATGCTGATGAACGCCTTGACCAGCAGCGGGTCGAAGCCTCGCTCCGGGTTGTCGCGCATCTCCTGCAGCACCTTTTCCGGCGGCCACGGCTGGGCCTGGTAGCTGCGCTTGGTGGTGGCCGCGTCGAAGCCGTCGGCGATGGCCACGATGCGGCTGAACACCGTGGGGTTGCGCGGGCGGATGGAGCGCGGGTAGCCGGTCTGGTCCACCTTCATGTGGTGCTCGTACGCCATCAGCATGGCGCGCAGGGGGAGCTCGGCCAGGCCGCGCATGTCGAACAGCTGCAGCAGCCCCTCGGCCGGGTGCTCCTTGAGCACGCCGAACTCGGCTTCGGTCAGCGGCCCGGCCTTGTTGATCAGGTCCACCGGCATGCGCACCTTGCCCACGTCGTGGAGGAGCGCGCCCAGCCCCAGCTCGTACAGCTGGCTCTTGTGGAAGCCCAGCTTCTTGCCCAGCGCGACGGAAAAGATGCACACGTTCACCGAGTGGGTGAAGGTGTACTCGTCGTAGTCGCGCAGGCTGGTGAGGCCCATGATGCTGGCCTCGTTGCTCAGCACCTGGTCCACGATGGACTGCACGGCGCGCTTCACGGGGCGAAGGCTCACCCCGCGCCCCATCCGCAGCCCCGTCATCACCTCGCGGGCTACGGCCACCGTCTGCGCGTAGGCGCGCTTGGCCATGCGCCGCGCCTCGTCGTCGCGCGGGTCCGGCTCGCTTTCGCGGTCGGGCGCCACCGACAGGTGAACGACCGAGGTGCGCTCCAGCCGCTCCAGGAACGCGCCGAAGGGGTCGTCGCCCCCGGGCGCGGTGTTCACCACGGCCAGGAACGCCGTCCACTCGGGCGCGGTGACGCCGGCGGCCACCTCCACCTCGCCGATGCCGTGCCCCGCCAGCGCCCGCCCCACCGCGCCATAGGTGGCGTAGCTGTGAAGGTCGATGCGCAGCCGCAGGTCGTTGACGAAGAAGAAGTCGCCCACGAAGCGCAGGGTGATGTGCTCCTCCACCCCCAGCAGTTCCAGGGTGATGGATTCCAGCTCGCCCAGCGAGTTGACCACCGCCTGGTTCTCCAGCGGGTACAGCTGGAGCGAGCGCAGCGCGGCGGCGATGGCGAACAGGAGGTCGCGGCCGCGGCGCTGAAGCCCGCGCTCGTCGGGGGAGGCGCCGCCGCCCGGAAAGGCGCGCGGCGCGGCGGAAAGGGTCTGCTCCGTCATGGCTGCTTGATCGCGCGAAGGGCGCGGCCCACGGCACTGCGGACCACGGGGTCGGCGTCCGCAGCGGCGGCGGCCAGCGCCTTTTCGGAGGCCGGGTGCCGGACGCGGCCCAGCCCCAGCGCGGCGCAGGCCCTCATCTCTCCCGTCTCGCGCCGGCCCAGCCAGCTCTTGCCGTTGAGGACGCGGTCCAGCAGCGCCACCGACTCGGCCCCGGCGAGCGCTCCGTACGCCTCGAAGAAGGCGATGCGCTCCGTCAGCTCCGATTCGCGCAGCCGCCGCGAGTCCAGCACCTGCTCCAGCCGTGCCCGGGCGGGGGCCCAGCGCAGCGCCGCCAGGGCCCGGGCGGCGGCCACCCGCACGTCGCGGTCGGCGTCTTCCAGCACCGTTTCCAGCGCGCCGCTCCCCGTGGGCGAGCGAAGCTCCTGCAGTGCCTCGACCGCGGCCAGCCGCACGCGGGCGTGTGCATGGGCCAGCAGCCCGGCTAGGTCGGGCCCGCCCTCCACCACCTTCAGCCGCCCGATCAGCCGCGCGGCCCCCGCGGCCACGTCGGGGTCCGGGTCGGCCGCCAGGGGGCGCAGCGCGGCGGGGGTGACGGACGCCAGCCGCTCGGCCGCGGCCAGCAGCGCCGCGCGCGACCCGAGCGTCGCGCTGCACTCGCCCGCCTTCAGCAAGGGGCCCAGCGCCTCGGGGGGAAAGAACGCCAGCAGCGCGGACAGCTGCTCGCGGTCCAGCGCCTCGCCCTCCTGCTCCACGATGCGCGCCAGCTCCCCCACCGTTTCCGCCTGGGCCAGCTGCGAGAACAGGCCCCGCATCGCCCGCAGCACCGCCGGGCCGAAGCGTCCCGCGGTGGCGGTCTTCACCAGCTCGGCCAGCATGTACGCCGCCGTGCCCAGCCGCGCCGCCCCCAGCAGCGTGGGAAGGATGTCGCCGCAGATGCCGATCACCTGCTTCTGGCGCTCCGGCGTCCCGTCGTCCAGCCGGTCGAAGAGGGCGTTCAGGACGTCGATCCACAGGTCGCGCCCCATCTCGCGATGCAGCTCCGCCTCCAGGCGGCGCATCTCGCCCTCGTCCAGGAAGTACAGCGCCTCCTGGAAGTCCTCGGTCGAAACGCTCCTGGAGGGCTCAGGGTCCTCGCGCGGCGAACGCGGCGCGCGCGAGGCGGTCTGGCCGGAAGCCTCGGGCGTCTTCACCCCCTCGGCCGCCGGCTCCACGTACCGGTAGCGCAGGCACTCCCAGTCGTGGTCCCACAGCAGCGTGAGCAGGTCTTCCTCGTCGGCGCGCAGCCGGTGGGCCCGGGCCAGCAGCGACACGAAGCGGTCCAGGTCGTCGCCCTCGAACCCCGGCTGAAAACTCAGCTCGCGGATGCCGTCGCGGTACAGCAGGAAGGCCAGGTTGTCGCGCTCCTCGCCCGTGTAGGCGGCGGCCCCCTCCCACAGGATCTCGCGCTCCTCGATCTGCACGCGCAGGAACGGAAGCCGGTTCCACAGCCCGCCCATCCGCTCGCGCAGCGACTCGACGAAACGATCCAGCGAGGGCGACTGGCCCTCGTACAGCAGGTGCGTGCGCAGCGCCTTGGCGAAGCCGCGCACCACTTCCTGAACATCCGCGCGCACCGCGGCGTCGCCGTCCCCGTGCGGGGCGGCGGCGTACGGGGCGGGATGGAGCAGGGTGTCGGTCATGGAGCGGAGATGAGGATGGTACGGCGGGGCGCGGCCGGGTCAGCGGGCGCCGGTCATGTCGGCGACCTGGGCCACGTCCTTGTCGCCACGGCCGGAAAGACACACCACCACGGGGCCGGCGTCCTTCCAGCGGGCGCCGTCGCGCAGCACGTAGGCGATGGCGTGCGCCGACTCCAGCGCGGGGATGATCCCCTCCAGCCGCGCCAGCCGCCCGAAGGCGTCCAGCGCCTCGGCGTCGGTGATGGAGGTGTACCGCGCGCGGCCGGCGTCCTTGAGGTACGAGTGCTCCGGCCCCACGCCGGGGTAGTCCAGCCCGGCCGAGATGGAGTGCGCCGCCGCCACCTGCCCCGCCTCGTCCTGCAGCAGGTAGCTCAGGCAGCCGTGCAGCACCCCCGGCTTGCCGGCGGTCAGCGTGGCGGCGTGGCGGGGCGTATCCACCCCGTCGCCCGCGGCCTCCACCCCCACCAGCTCCACCCCCTCGTCGCCCACGAACGGGTGGAACATGCCGATGGCGTTGGAGCCGCCGCCCACGCAGGCGACCACCGCGGCGGGGAGGCGCCCCTCCACCTCCAGGAACTGCGCCCGCGACTCGCGCCCGATGACGGACTGGAAGTCCCTGACCATGCGGGGGTACGGATCGGGGCCCACCACCGAGCCGATGATGTAGTGCGTGTCGCGGACGTGGGTGACCCAGTGGCGGATGGCCTCGTTCGTGGCGTCCTTGAGGGTGCGCGTGCCGCTGGACACGGGGCGCACCTCGGCGCCCAGCAGGTTCATGCGGTACACGTTCAGCGCCTGCCGCCGGACGTCTTCCTCGCCCATGTAGACGATGCACTCCATCCCGAACAGCGCGCACGCCGTGGCGGTGGCCACGCCGTGCTGCCCCGCGCCCGTCTCGGCGATGATGCGCGACTTGCCCATCCGCCGCGCCAGCAGCACCTGCCCCAGCGAGTTGTTGATCTTGTGCGCGCCGGTGTGGTTCAGGTCTTCGCGCTTCAGGTACACCCGCACGCCCCCCGCTGCCTCGCCCAGCCGGTCGGCCCGGTACAGCGGCGTAGGCCGGCCCACGAAGTCGCGCCACAGGGCCCCCAGCTCGTCCCAGAACGCCGGGTCGGCGGCGGCGTCGCCGTACACGCCGATCAGCTCGTCGAGCGCGGTGACCAGGGTTTCGGGCACGAACCGCCCGCCGAAGTCGCCGAACCGCCCGGACATCCCGTCCGCCCACGCGGCACCCGCCGCACCTGCCTCGAACGCCATCAACGCACCTGCTTGAAGGAAAGAGATTGCACCTGCTCGACGAAGGCCCGCACCGCGTCCGGATCCTTGACCCCCGGCGAAACTTCCACCCCGGAGCTCACGTCCACCACGTGGGGACGAAGGATCGTCGCGGCCTCGGCCACATTGTGCGGCGTCAGCCCGCCCGCGGCCACCAGCCGCATCCCGGGCGGAAGCTCGCCCAGGCGCTCCGCCACCTCGGCCCAGGGAAAGCGGGTGCCCGTGCCGCCGTGTGCCGCCGGGCTGTACCCGTCCAGCAGCAGCGCGTCCACGGCGCCCGCGTACCGCCGCACCGCCCGGGAAAAGTCGTCCGCCCCGCGCGCGCGGACCGCCTTCCACACTTCGTACCCCGCGGTGCGCATTCGGTCCGCCAGTTCGGGCGGCTCGTCGCCGTGCAGCTGAAGGACGTGCAGGCCGGCCTCCCGGGCGTTCGCGAGAAGCTCGTTCTCGCCCGCGTCCACGAACACGCCCACGCGCTTGGCCGGTATGCCGCCAAGTATAACGTTTGCGCGCCCCGCCGTCACGGTTCTTTTTCCGCCAGGCGCAAGGATCACCCCCAGGTACGCTGCCCCCACCGTGGAGGCAACTGCAGCATCTTCTGGCCGCATCAGGCCGCACACCTTCACGGCGGGCGGCCAGGTCATGCGGGGCGCGCCCCGGCGGCCTTCGCGCGGCCGGCCAGCGCGGCGGCGGCGGCGGCCACGTCGGGCTGGCGCATCAGCGATTCGCCCACCAGGATGGCGTCCACCCCGGCGGCGCCCAGCCGGTCCACGTCCGCCGCCGTGCGTATCCCGCTTTCAGCGACATAGGTGACGGATTCGGGTACTCGGGCCGCCAGTTCCAACGACAATTCCAGGCGGGTGGCAAAGGTGTCGAGGTCGCGGTTGTTCACCCCCACCAGGGTGGCCCCTGCCGTCAGCGCCCGGTCCAGTTCCTCGGCCGTGTGCGCCTCCACGAGCGCGTCCATGCCCAGCTCGCGCACCAGGGCGTGCAGGTCTTCCAGCAGCGGCTGCTCCAGGATGCGGGCGATCAGCAGCACCGCGTCGGCCCCGGCGGCGCGCGCCTCCCACACCTGCACGGGGTCGATCACGAAGTCCTTGCGGATGATGGGCAGCGCCACCGCCGCATGGACGGCGCGAAGGGCCTCCAGGTCACCCCCGAAATAGTCGCGGTCGGTGAGAACGGAGAGCGCCGCCGCGCCCCCGGCGGCGTACGAGCGGGCGATCTCCGCGGGATCCGCCCCGGGGCGAATGTCGCCGGCCGAGGGGGAGCGCCGCTTGACCTCGGCCAGCAGGCGCACTTCGGCGGGGTGCTTCAACGCGGCCGCGAACCCGCGCGGGGGCTGCGCCCGGCGTGCAATGTCGCGGTATTCGGCAAGCCGCGGCGAGGTGGCTTTCACCTCGCCGCGCTTGGTTTCTACGATGCGATCCAGGATGCTTGCACTCAAAGTTTCACCAGAACCTTGCGCTTCGGTTTGCGTTCGGGCATATTGCTTCGGTACCTGTTCGGACGGCACACCCGGAACCCAGTGGAGAGGCGGATGGCGCTCACCAAGAAGCAGCGGCAGATCCTCGACTACGTCGAGAGCTTCGTCGAATCGAACGGCTACTCGCCGAGCTACGAGGAGATCGCGGACCACTTCGGCTACAACTCGCTGGCGACGGTGCACGAGCACCTCACCAATCTGGAGCAAAAGGGCTTTCTCCGGAAGAACTACAACAAGAGCCGTTCGCTGGAGATCGTCCGGGCCGACCTCCACGCCCCCGCGCTGGAGCTGCCGCTGAAGGGCGAGGTGGCGGCGGGCCTGCCCATCGAGGCGGTGCCCGACGGCATGGAAGAGACGGTCACCGTACCGCACGACATGGTGCGCCGCGGCGAGAACTACGTGCTGCGGGTGCGGGGCGACTCCATGATCGAGGAGCAGATCCGCGACGGCGACTACATCATCGTCAACTCGCGCCAGACGGCGGAGAACGGCGAGATGGTGGTGGCGCTGGTGTCGGACGGAACGGTGGGCGGCTCGGCGACGGTCAAGAAGTTCTACCGCGAGGCGGGCAACCGCATTCGCCTGCAGCCGGCGAACGAGACCATGAAGCCCATGTACTTTCCCGCGGACGCCGTGGCGATCCAGGGGATCGTGGTGGGCGTGATCCGCAAGTACTGATCAGGTGACCATGGACGACGTCCGGCCGGCTGGCGGGCGCGTTCGCCGGGCCTGCACCGGCCCCGCCCTCGGGCGGCTGGCACGGGTGCGGGTCCGGGCCGATCTTCGCCCGGCGCGTGCCGGGCGCCACGTGAAAGGGAGTGCCATGAAGTCCGAGGCTTCGGTGCTGTTCGTGGTGGGAAAGCTGGGAAAGAACGACAAGCGGATGATGGTGCTCGACGACAAGACGCCGCCGCCCATCCCCGGCCCCTTCGAGCTGCGCGCGGTCTTTTCGCGGTAAAGAGGCGGAATTCCGCGCTCTGCCGGTGGGACGGGCGAATGAATTCGCTGCAACAAATACACGAAATCCACCTTCGTGGATTGGCTTGTTTTCGTGTGAACCGGGCTGTGTGGCGCGCCCGGTGGTCGGTGTAGTCAAGCCCCGACACGGGCCGCTCGCGCGCTCGTTCGGGGCTTCAACATCACGCGTCCAAGGCTGCCGAAGCGCGGGCGAATTCTCCCCTCTCCCGGCGCAGTTTGCCGGGGGAGGGGTCGGGGGAGGGGCCCGCCGCGGCATGCGCTGGCCTCCATCGAAACGCCCCGAATCCCCGTTTCCCTACCGCCTGCCTACCGCGTAGCGCGTCGCAGCGCCTCGAGCTTCGCGTACCCTGCCCCGGCCTCCAGCGATTCGTCCGCCAGGGCGACGCCGGCCACGAGCGACTCGGCCATTCCCGCGCAGTAGATGGCGGCGCCCGCGTTCAGCACCGCGGCCGCGCGCGCCGAGCCCCCGATCTCGCCCCGCAGCACCCCCTCGATCTTCCGCGCGTTGTCTTCGCGCTCCCCGCCCTCAAGCCCCATCGCGTCGAACCGGGGCCAGTCCAGCTCTTCCACCGGGTCGAAGGTGCGGCGGGTAATCTTCCCCCCATCCACCTCCAGGATCTCCGTGGTCCCCAGCGGGCTCAGCTCGTCCATCCCGGGCTGGCCATGCACCACCAGCGCCCGTTCGTGCCCCAGCTCCAGCAGGGCGCCCGCGATCAATTCCAGCAGCGCGGGGTCGCTCACCCCCACCACTTGCCGCCGCGCGCCGGCAGGGTTGGTCACGGGGCCCAGCACGTTCATCACGGTCGGCATGGCCAACTCGCGGCGGATGGGGCCCACGTGGCGCATGGCCGGGTGGTGAAGGGGCGCGAACATGAACACGATTCCGCACTCCTCCAGCACGCGCGCCTCACGCTCGGGGTCCAGCTCCAGCCGCACGCCCAGCGCCTCCAGCACGTCGGCGCTGCCGCAGCGCGAGGTGAAGCTGCGGTTGCCGTGCTTGGCCACGCGCACTCCCGCGCCGGCCGCCAGCAGCGCCGCGGCGGTGGAGATGTTGAAGGTGGTGAGCGCGCCCCCGCCAGTGCCGCAGGTGTCCACCAGCCCCTCGGGCGCGGTAACGACCGGCACCATGGCGCGGCGCAGGGCACGTACGCCGCCCGCCACCTCCTGGGGCGTGGCGCCGCGCACGCGGATGGCCACCAGCAGCGCGGCCATCTGCACGGGCGAGGCTCGCCCCTCCATCACCTCGCTGAAGGCGCGCTCGGCCTCTTCCGCGGTCAGGGGGCGCTCGGTGGCGCGGCGGACCAGCTCCGCGAGGTCGGCGTCGAGCAGGGCCCGGGGATCGTCAGCAGTCATGGACGGTGGGTCAGGCGGCGGCGTTGTCGAACAGCCGCTCCGAAAGGCCCGCGTGGTCGGCGAGAAGCGCGACGCACAGCGAAACCAGCCGAAGCTGCTCCAGTTCGGCGTCGTCGACGGTGCCGGAGCGAAAATTGGTGAGGTTCAGCACGCCCAGCAGCCGCCCGCGCGAAACCAGCGGCAGCGACACGAAGGCGTCGGTGGTGTACCAGTCGTCGCGCATCAGCGCCGACCCGTCGCCCTCGTGCGGGTCGCGCACGACGAGCGGGGTGCGCGTGTGCGCCACCTGTCCGGAAATGCCGGAGCCCAGCGGAATCCGCACGAGGTCGGCGTCCACCTCGGGGGGCAGCCCCACCGCGGCGCCCAGCCGAAGCTCGTGCTCGCCGTCCGCGCCGTGCACCAGCAGCAGCGAGCAGCGCCCCCCGCCGAACGCCTCGGCCACGGTGCGGACGATCTCCCCGGCCAGCTCACGGGGCTGCATCCCCGCGGCGTTCTGCTCCAGCAGCTTGCGCAGCAAAAAGATGACGCGCGTCTGGCGCTGGTGGCGGCCCGCGCGCCGGTCCAGCTCCACGTGGGCGTCCATCAGCAGCTCGGTGGCGCCGCCCGCCGCGCGCTCCAGCGCCTCTACCCGTTCGCGGGTGCGCTCCACCTCGGCGCGCGCGTCGGCGATGGCCCGCTCGCTTTCCTTGAGCCGCTCCACGACGGAATCCGCCAGGCCCACGGGCGCGCCGCCGTCGAGCAGCGCCGGCGATTCGCGCAGCGCCCGGGCGCGGGCGAGCGCCATTTCCAGCACGTCGCCCGCGGCGGGAACGGAGCCGTCATCCGTCTTGCGGGTGAAGCTGAACCGGCGCGTTTCGGTGACCAGGAGCACGCCCATCAGCGCCCCGTCGTGGGCGATGGCGCGCACGCGGATCCACGCGCGCTCGGGGTCCAGCCCCGGGATCAGGTCGCGCAGCACCCACACCGGCGCCGAGTCCGCCGGGCGCAGCGGGCGGTCGCCGCCAGCGTCGTCCATCAGCAGCGAGTGCAGGCGCGCGGGCTCGATCTCGATCGCCGCCTCGTCCACGGTGCCCCCATCCGCCAGCGTCCAGCGCCGCACGAGCACGCCGCGCGAGGCGTCGTACTCCGCGTACGCCACGCGGCGCTCGCCCTTGTGCCCCGCCAGGACGGGGAGCAGGCGCCGCAGGACGGTTTCGGTGTCGACCGCGTCGTGCAGCCGAACGGGGAACAGCATGGCGCCGGAGTTGGACAAAGGGTGGATCGTTGTGCGCGGAAAGGAGTTCGGAATGCTACCGGGGCGGGGTGCGGGTGTCAATCGGGGAGGCGGGAAGTGTGGGAGTACGTGAGTGCGTGAGTGCGAAAGTGCGAAGGTACGTGAGCCGCGATCGAAGTGCTCCTCTCTCCCGCGCAGTTTGCGGGGGAGAGGCCGGGAGAGGGGGACCCCGCAGCGTGAGCGAGCTCGGCTGACCCCCGTCCGAAGTTCTCCCCTCTCCGCACAGCAGTACCGTGCGGGGAGGGGCCGGGGGAGGGGCCCCAGTGGTGGTGCGCAGAAACTGATGCCGCTTAAAACTCGAACCACGCATGACGGAAGTGGTCGCCCCACATGCCACGCGTCCCTGGCTCCCGACGACCATCCGCGCGTCTCTCCTCATGTCTGGCGGATGCCTCTGCTCGCAATGTCCGACGGCGCGGTGTCGGGTGTGGTGTGGCCGGCCTCTCGCGATGGCATCGGGAGCCGGTTTTCACGATCGATGCGCCCATCGGCGCACTTTCGCGCGGGCGCGGCGGGGCCTAGCTTGGCGCCGCGATGAACATTCCCGAGCGGCGGCGAATCCGCCTTACGATCCACTACGACGGCCGCGCCTTTCACGGCTGGCAGGTGCAGCCCGACCAGCGCACGGTGCAGGGCGAGCTGGAGGTCGTGCTGGCCAAGCTGACCAACGGCCCCTGCCCCGTCATCGGCTCCGGGCGCACCGACCGCGGCGTGCACGCCACCGGGCAGGTGGCCGCCACCGACGTGCCGGGACGCTGGACGGCGCCCGCGCTGCGCCGCGCCATGAACGCGCTGGTTCCCGACGACGTGTGGATCGCCGACGCCGCCGAGGCGCCACCCTACTTCCATCCGCGCTACGACGCCACCACGCGGTCCTACGTCTACCGCGTGGGCCTGGCCGCCGAGGCCGATTCGCCCTTCCGCTCGCCCTGGTGCTGGCCCCTCGTGCGCCCCGTGGACCTGCTGGCGATGGAACGCGCGACGGAGCGCATCGTAGGCGAGCACTCGTTCAAAGCGTTCGCCAAGGCGGGGCAGGAAGAGCGCGGCGACCGCTGCACCGTCACCGAGGCGCGCTGGGCGCCGTGGGAGGGGATCGGGCTGGAGTTTCACATCAGCGCCAACCGCTTCCTTCACCACATGGTGCGCTACCTGACGGGGACGCTGGTGGACATCGGCCTGGGTCAGCGGCCGCCGGAGGTGATGGACGCGCTGCTGGCGAACGAGCCGGGGCTGGAAACATCGTCCCCCGCGCCTCCCGAGGGGCTGTTCCTGACCGGCGTCGCCTATCCGGCCGACGCGGGGACGAAGCCGCCGCGCAGGCGCGGGCCGCAGCTGGTGCCGTAGGTCGTCGTGTCGATGCAGACGATCGGCGCGGCGACCTTCGTCGTGCGCGACTACGACGAGGCCATCGCGTTCTTCACCACCGTGCTCGGGTTCGAGCTGGTGGAGGACACCGCGCTCGGCGCGGGGAAGCGCTGGGTGGTCGTGCGTCCCCGGGGGTCCACCGGGGCCGGGCTGCTGCTCGCGCGCGCCGCCACCCCCGAGCAGGAGGCTCGCGTGGGTGACCAGACCGGCGGGCGCGTCGCCTGGTTCCTGCACACGGACGACTTTTGGTGCGACCACCGCGCGTTCACGGAGCGCGGCGTGCGCTTCATCGAGCCGCCGCGCGAGGAAAGCTACGGAACCGTGGCCGTGTTCCAGGACCTGTACGGCAACCTGTGGGACCTGCTGGAGCTACGGCGCGAGCCGACCTGATCCCGAAAACGACGATGTCGATCGACCGATATTCCAATCCGCTGACCGAGCGATACGCCTCGGCGGAGATGTCGTACATCTTTTCGCCGAAGTTCAAATTCGGCACGTGGCGGCGGCTGTGGCTGGCGCTCGCCGAGGCCGAACGCGAGCTGGGGCTGCCGATTCCGGACGAGGCGGTCGCGGCCATCCGCGCGCACCTGGACGACTTCGACCTGAAGCGCGCGGCCGAGTTGGAGCGCCAGCTTCGCCACGACGTGATGGCGCACGTGCACCACCTGGGCGAGCAGGCGCCCGAGGCACGCGCCATCATCCACCTGGGCGCCACCAGCGCGTACGTCGGCGACAACACCGACCTCATCCAGCACCGCGAGGCGCTGAGGCTGGTCGCCCGGCGCATCGTCGCCACCGTCGCGGCCCTTTCCGGGTTCGCGCGGCGCTACCGCGACCTGCCCACGCTGGGGTTCACCCACTTTCAGCCGGCGCAGCCCACTACGGTCGGCAAGCGCGCGACGCTGTGGATCCAGGACCTGCTGCTGGACCTGGAAGAGGTGGAGTTCCGCATCCAGACGCTCCGGTTCCACGGCTCGCGCGGGACCACGGGCACGCAGGCCAGCTTCGTGGACCTGTTCGAGGGAGACGGGGAGAAGGCGGAACGGCTGACGCGGCTGATCGCCGAAAAGATGGGCTTCGAGCAGGTGTACGGCGTCGGCGGGCAGACGTATCCGCGCAAGGTGGACTACGGCTGCCTTTCGACGCTCTCGGGCGTGGCGCAGTCGGCGTCGAAGTTCGCCAACGACGTGCGCCTGCTCTCGCACCTGAAGGAGGTGGAGGAGCCGTTCGAGGAGCAGCAGATCGGTTCGTCGGCCATGCCGTACAAGCGCAATCCCATGCGCTGCGAACGGATCAACGCGCTGGCCCGTCACGCCATTGCGCTGGTGATCGACCCTGCGTTCACCGCCGCCAGCCAGTGGTTCGAGCGCACCCTGGACGACTCGGCCAACAAGCGCATCGCGGTTCCGGAGGGGTATCTCTCGGTGGACGCCGTGCTGCTGCTGATGCACAACGTGGCGTCGGGGATGGTCGTCTATCCGGAGATGATCCGGCGGCGGCTAATGGAGGAACTTCCCTTCATGGCCACGGAAAACCTGATGATGCGCGCCGCCAAGCGCGGCGGCGACCGCCAGGACCTGCACGAGCGGGTGCGCGTGCACAGCATCGAGGCGGGGCGCCAGGTGAAGCAGCACGGCCTCCCGAACGACCTGATGGACCGGATCGCGGCGGATGCGGCGTTCGGCGTTTCGCGCGAGGAGTTGGAAGAGGACCTGCGCCCGGAGCTGTACGTGGGCCGCGCGCCCGCCCAGGTGGACGAGTTCCTGAACGAGTGGGTCGCCCCCGTCCTCGCCCGCTACCCCGACGCCGTCGGCGAGGCCGCTCCCGAGCTTAAGGTGTAGGGTCCTCACCCGAGCCTGGCCAAGGACCCTCACCAGAGCCTCGCCAGGGGCCCTCACCCCACTTGGCACGGGGCCCTCACCTGACCGGGCACGGGCGACTGAAGTCGCTGCAACAAGGACACGAAGTCCGCCTGCGCGGACTGGCCTGCTCTCGTGTGAGCCAGAATTTGTCGCGCGCCCATTCTGTCATCCTGAGGCCCAGGCGCGCCCGGCCGAGCCGCGGCAGACCCGTCGCGGGCCGAAGGATCTATCCGAGGGCACGTAATGGCCAGAGCGCGGCAGCGGTCACTGATGCCGAGGCCTCGGCTGCCTTGGGGCCCTCACCCGGCCGCGCTGACACGCGTGCCACCCTCTCCCACAAACAGCGTGGGAGAGGGGGTACACACCGGGCTGACGCGCATCCATCAACCGAACCGACCGCGACCCGATGACCGATACGCTCCAGACGGCCTCCGCGCCCGAGGCCCAGGGCCAGACGCCGTACGACCAGCTGCTGCGCGAGATGCGCGACATCGCCACGCTGGGCTCCGTTTCCGCCACGCTGGGATGGGACCAGGAGGTGATGATGCCTCCCGCCGCCGCGGCCCTGCGCGGGGAGCAGGCGTCGCTCCTGTCGTCGCTGGTGCACGAGCGGCGCACCCGCCCCGAGCTGGGCGAGCTGATCGCCCGCTGCTTGGCGGACGCCGAGCTGATGGCCGACCCGGACGCGGCGGCCAACGTCCTCAACCTGGATCGCGACTACCAGCACGCGACCCGCCTGCCGATGGCGCTCGTCCGCGAGATGGCCGAGACCACCACGCTGGCGATGCACACCTGGCGCGACGCGCGGGAGCGGCACGACTTCGCGGCGTTCGCCCCCTGGCTGGAAAAGCTGATGGTGCTGAACCAGCGGACGGCCGAGCACGTGGGTGTGCCCGAGGGCGGAGAGCTGTACGACGCCTTGCTCGACAACTACGAGCCCGGAATGCGCGCCGCCGAACTGGACCGCGTGTTCGGTGAGCTGCGGGCGGGGCTGGTGCCGCTGATCCGCGAGTTGGGGGAGAGCGGCAACCGTCCCGACACGTCGTGGATGAACATCCCGCTCTCCGTCGAACGGCAGGAGGCGTTCAATCGAAGCGTCGTGGAGCGGATGGGGTTCGACTTCAGCGCCGGGCGGCTGGACGTGTCCACCCACCCGTTCTGCGAGGGCGCCGGCCCCGGCGACACGCGCCTGACCACGCGCTACGACGAGGCGCAGTTCCTGAGCGCGCTGCACTCCAGCATGCACGAGGTGGGGCACGGGCTGTACGAGCAAAACCTGCCCAAGGCCGAGCGATTCGGTCAGCCCCTGGCCGAGGCCGCCAGCATGGGCATTCACGAAAGCCAGTCCCGGATGTGGGAAAACCTGGTGGGGCGCGGCCGGCCCTTCTGGGAGTGGGCCCTGCCCCGCCTGCAGGCGCAGGCGGGGAGCGAGGCCATCTCGGCGCTGGACGCGGAGACGGTGTTCCGCGGGCTGAACGTGGTCGAGCCCAACCTGATCCGCATCGAGAGCGACGAGGCCACGTACAACCTTCACATCATGCTGCGCTTCGACCTGGAGCGCGCCATGCTCAAGGGCGACTTGGCCGTGCGCGACCTCCCCGGCGCCTGGAACGAGCGCATCCGGAGCGACCTGGGGCTGACGGTGCCCGACGACGCGCGAGGCGCCATGCAGGACATCCACTGGTCGATGGGTGCCGTGGGCTACTTTCCCACCTACGCGCTGGGCAACCTGTACGCGGCGCAGCTGTGGGAAGCCATTGGCGAGGCCATCCCGGACCTCGACGCCCAGCTCCGGGCGGGCGAGTTCGGCGATCTGCTGGCCTGGCTGAAGACGAACGTGCACGCACACGGCCGGCGCTACACCGCGCCCGAGCTCTGCCAGCGCGCCACCGGCCGCCCGCTGAGCCCCGCGCCGCTGCTGGCCAACCTGCGCGGCAAACTGCGGGCGGTGTACGGGCTGGAGTAGGCCCCTCCCCTGTCCCCTCCCCGCACGGTACTGCTGTGCGGAGAGGGGAGAATCCGAACCCACCGCCGCAAACCTGTCATCCTGAGGCCCAGGCGCACCGAACCGACCCGTAGCACACCCGTCGCGGGCCGAAGGATCTAGCCTGAGGCACTTCTAAGGCTGGGCGCGGCAGCGGCAGGGAACCCTGGGACTCCGGAGTCGGAACTCGGGACTCGGGGCCCTGGTTGTGGAGCCGCCTCAGGTCTGCACGGGCGAATGAATTCGCTGCAACGACCACACGAAGTCCGCCTGCGCGGACTGGCTTGCCTTCGTGTGAGTGGAAGGGTGTGGCCCGCCCTGGGTGCACTACAAACGCGGCGACCCTCCCCGGCGCCGGGGAGGGTCGATTGCTGTTAGCGCTCGCGACGTCTACTGGCGGGCCAGGAACCCCAGCACCGGCCCGGCCATGGGGCGCAGGTCCTGCTCCAGGTCGTAGTTGCTCAGCACCACCAGCGTCCAGTCGCCCACCATCTCCACGTCGGCGCCGATGCCGGAGGCGCTGCCGCCGCCGCTGTGGCCGATCTCAGGGTGCGAGTCGGGGAACGCAGCCACGTAGAAGCCGTACGCGTACTTCACCGGGGCGCCGGGACCCACGTCCACCTTTCCTTCCAGCGCCGTCCGCGTCATCTCCGCGCCCAGCAGCCGGTGCTCGCGCAGAGCGCGGGTGAACAGGAACAGGTCTTCCGCCGTCAGGGCGATGCCGCCGAAGCCGTTCAGGTCCGTCGACGGACCCTGGCTGCCCACCATCCACTCGTTGCTCCGGCGCGGCTCCAGCCCCATGGGGTCCGTCTCCGGCGGGCGCGAGTAGCCGCGGGCCCACGGCAGCCGCCGATACGCATCCAAATCCGCGACGGCCATCCCCGCCGGGCGAAACACGTGGTCGCGCACGTACTCCCCGAACGGCTGCCCGCTCACCCGCTCCACCACGGCTGCCAGCACCGCGTATCCGCCGTTGCTGTACTGCATCCGCTCGCCGGGGCGAAACGCCAGCGGCTCGTTTGCGAAGAGCGCCATCCACTCCCGCGGGGTGGCGTACCGGGTGCCCCGCACGTAGCCGGGCGACAGGAACGGGTCGCCGACGCCGGCCGTGTGGGTCAGCAGGTGGTGGATGGTCACGTGCCGCCGCGCATCCTCGTTGGGGTAGTCGGGGAGCACGGCGCCCAGCGTGTCGGTGAACTTGAGCCTGCCCTGCTCCACCAGCTGGGCGACCGCAACGCCGGTGATCATCTTGGGCACCGAGCCCGTGCCGATGCGGGTGTCGAGCGTGTTCGCCCGGCCGGCATCACGGTCCGCCATCCCGTACGCCTGGTGATGGACGATGCGCCCGCCCCGGGCCAGCAGCACCACCCCGCTGAACCGGTCCGCCTCCGCCGCCGCGACCACGTGGCGGGCGACTGCCGCGGCGACGGTAGCCTCGTCCACCTTGCCCTGCGGAAACTCCGGACGCGCGCCGCGTGGCGGCATCGGGTGCAGTTCGATCAGCTTCATCCGTGCGGGGTCGGCGGGGTCGGCGACGAACTCCACTCCCACGCGCCCGCCGGAGCGGGTCTGGAAGATCACGCCCAGGTAGTTGGGGTCGCCCTGGTCCATCAGGCGCCCGGGCTGCAGCCCGCCACCGCTCTGCCGCACCAGCCGGGCGAACATGGCCTCGTACCGGGCGGGGGTCCACCCCATGGCCAGCGTCGGCGACACGTGCCGCTCCACGAACGCGTGCAGGGCCGCCGAATCGCCTGCGTTCACCGCGTCCATGAAGGCGCGGGCGGCCGTCCCGGCGGGCGTCGCGGGGATCTGCACCGGGGCGGGTGCGCCGGACGGACCGGCGGGCGCGGGCTGCTGCTGGGCCCGCGCGGGGCTCGCCGCCAGGAGGGCGGCGAGGGTGATGGCGATGGTCTTGTTCATCATCTATGTCTCAGGTTGAAAGGTCGCCTCTGTCGGGACCTGTGTCGTGGCTTGGACGGGCTCAGATGCGCTCGTCCGAAATTCCGCGGTGCCGCTCGGGATTCGTGACAGCCTCGCGCCGCAGCACGGCGCGGGCGGTGGCGTAGTAGGCCAGCAGCCCCACGCCGCCGAACACCAGCACCACGCCCCAGGCCAGCGGCTCCTCGAACCGCGAGGGCAGGTACTGCGATACGATCAGCCCCAGGCCCAGCGCCGCCAGCACGATCCCCCACTTGAGGGCGGCGAACATCTCTGGATCGGATTCCTTGCGGAACAGCGCGCGGATGATGTCTTCCGACACCCGCGCCTCGATCAGCTTGCGCTTCGTCCAGTTGTCGGAGAGCACCTTGGTGGTGCCCAGGATGAAGGCGAAGAAGCTGATGAAAACGAGCACAGGACTTTCCCACATCGTGACCTCCAAGGGCATTCATCGGGGTTGCGCGAGGCCCCGGATCGGCGCCTCATTCAGGATGGACAGGCCGACCCGGAGATCGGTTGCACGTGCCTCGTCCACCTGCAACGATGGACAGGGGGTCTCGCGGTTCGGTTGCACGTCGATGCAGGAGTGAGTGAACCCGCGGCGGGGACAGCGGAAGCGCGACCGAAGTTCTCCCCCTCCCCTGCGCAGCGGGGGAAGGGGGCCGGGGGAAGGGGGCTCCCAAGGCATGCGAGGCAGCCCATCGAACCTCGCCGAAGTTCCCCCTCTCCGCACGCAGTTTGTGCGGGGAGGGGCCGGGGGAGGGCCCCCCCTGCAACCGAACCCGCGATGACCTTGTCCAACGGGAAATGAGCGATCGGGAGATGGTGGCACGAGTGCTCGCGGGCGACCGCGACGCCTTCCGGGAGCTGGTGCACACGCACCAGCGCCTGGTGAGCCACGTCGTCTTCCGCATCGTCCGCGACCCGCGCGACCGCGAAGAGGTGTGCCAGGACGTCTTCATCCGCGTGTACCAGAAGCTCGACCAGTTCGCCCACGAGTCGGCGCTGTCCACCTGGATCGCACGCATCGCGTACCGGCTGAGCCTGAACCACCTGGAGCGGCGCCGCATTCCGCTGTACGACGACCTGCGCCCCGACGAAACGGGCGGAACGGCCGTCGACCAGTTGCCGGGCACGCGCGCGTCGCCGCTGGACGAGGCCGAGGGCGCCCAGCTGCGCGCCTTCGTCCGCGCGCGGGTGGACGAGCTGCCGGTTCAGTACCGTACGGTGGTGACGCTGTATCACCTGGAAGAGATGGCCGTCGGCGAGATCGCGGCCGTGATGGATCTGCCGGAAGGAACGGTGAAGAGCCACCTGTTCCGGGCGCGGAGGATGCTGAAGGAGAAGCTGGTGGCCAGCTATGGACCGGAGGGAACGGGATGATGGAGCGGGATGAGGAGATCCAGGACGCGCTGGACCGGGGGAGCGCCCACACCGTCGCGGACGCGGACGAGGCCGCCTATCGCGTGGTGTTCGACGCCTTGGGCGAGGATGAAGGATTCTCCCTGCCCTCCAACTTCGCGGACCTGATGACCGCGCGGCTGATGCCGGAGCCGGTGCGCGCGTCGCCGTTCGAGCGCTACGTGCTGCCGGTGCTGATGGCCGCCGCCTGCGTGATCGGCGTGCCGTTCGTCGTCGCGGTGCTCGGAGGGGCGCTGACCGGCGTCGCGGGCCCCGTGTCGCAGAACTCGGGGCTCCATGGCATCGGGGTCGTCGCGCTGGTGGTGGCCCTCGTCGCAACCGCCGACCGCCTGGCGCGCCGCGCCGGCCTCGCGCCCATGTGACCGGCTCGTCGCCGGTCACACGGCGCCAGTGCCGTCAGGGCGCGGAGGCCTGGATGCGGTACTCGCCTTCGCCGCCGGCGGCGAACGAGGTTGCGAGGATCACGTACTCGCCGGCCTCGGGCAGCTCCACCTCCACGGCCGAGTTGGTGCCTTGCTCCCCCTCGTCGTCGTTGGACGCGAGCTCCTGGAACACGCCGTCCACCATGCGGCCGATGGACAGGTACGCGTCGAACGCCTCGGCGGCCATCGTCACGCGGATGCGCTCGCCCGCGCGTCCCGTGACGACGTAATGGTCCGTCCAGCGCCCATCTTCCTCGTTCTCCACGTCGCCCGCTTCCAGGCGGCCGTTCACCGGCTGGCCACGCGAAAGCCGCACAGGCCGGGGCGCGGCGGCCGGACCGCGGTCGGCCACGGTCAGCGTGTATTCGCCCAGCACTTCGCCCTCGACCCCTGCCTGCACCAGCGTTTCGCCCGATTCCGGCAGGGTGAGCAGCAGCACGCCCTGGCCGTGCCCAAACGCGTCCGGGACGAACTCGTCGCCCGCCATGCTCCCCGCGTTCAGCACCGGGTAGAGTTCGCCCATCTGCATGCGCAGCCGCAGCCGCTGCCCCGGCGTGCCACGAACCCGGTACAGGTCGAAGAAGCCACCGCCGCCCGGCCCGGCGCCGTACTCACGGTCGGTTTCCTCCAGCGCTCCCGTCACCGTCTGCCCCACCCGCAGGTCCGCGACGGCCAGGCGCTTGGCCGGCATCGTATCGACGCTTACGGTGAACGCGCCCGTTCCTTCCGGCAGGAGCGACTGCGCGATCAGCAGGTAGGTGCCCGTCTCGGGCGCGGTGAAGCGCAGGCGCGCGTTGGTTTCGCCCGCGCCGTCGTCGTCCATCAGCATGTGGTCGGTGATGCCGCCCACCGTTCGCGCCACGGTAAGGTACGCGTCGAAATCGGCCGACTGCAGCGTGGCGACGTAGCGGCGGCCGCCCTGCGCCTGGAAGCGGTACACCTTGAAGGGGCCCCGCTCGTAGAGCACCGGATCCGCCGCGCTGAGCTGCCCGGACGCGCGCTGTCCCACGGCGAGAACGGGGAATGCGGCGTTGGGCTGCGCTTGCAGCGGCGCGGCGGCGGCGAGTGAGACGGCCAGCACGGTGGCGATGGACAGGATCCTCATCGGGGGCCGGATCTTCTGAAATGATGGATGGGCGGAGACCGGCCGCGTGGGGCCGATGAAGGGCAACATAGGCGTGCGGACGCGCCGTGGACAGGAAAGATTTTCGGCTGTCGGCGCCCTTGCCCGGCGCCCCCGCTCCGCACATTCTACGCGGCTTCGCACGGGCGGCACCCTCCCGCCCCAGACACGAGATTTCCACGACCGAACCGACCCGGTGACGACGACCGCATCGCAGGCCTTCACCTACTCCGGCGAAGAGCTGGACGCGCTGGCCGAAGCCCGCAACTACTATGGCTGGATCGCCCGCCGGTTCGCGCCGTACCTGGGCCGGCGGATCGTGGAGGTGGGCGCCGGCATCGGCACCTTCGCCGAGCACCTGCGCGCCGCCGCGCCCGATGCGCAGCTCACGCTGGTGGAGCCCGCCGCCAACAACTGGCCCCACCTCAGCGCCCGGTTCGCGAGGCGCGCCCACGTCACCACGCGCCGCGGCTACCTGGCCGACGCGGGCGAGCCCGGCAGCGCCGACACCGTCGTCGCGGTGAACGTCATGGAGCACGTGCGCGACGACGACGCCTTTTTGGCCGATGCACACCGGCTGCTTTCTCCCGGCAGCCACGCGCTGCTCTTCGTCCCCGCCCTGCCCGCCATCTACGGCGCGCTGGACGAGGCGTTCGATCACTACCGGCGCTACACGAAACGCGAGCTGTCCCAGCGGCTTCGGACGGCGGGTTTCACGCCGGTCAGCGTTGCCTACACCAACCTTCCCGGCGTGCTGGCGTGGTGGATGAGCGGCAGGGTGCTGCGGCGGCGAACGGTGAGCGCGCGGGACGCAAAGCTGTACGACCGGTGGATGATCCCGTGGATCTCGCGGCTGGAGCGCGTGTGGACCCCGCCGGTGGGGCAAAGCCTGATCGCCATCGCCAGAAAGGGGGACGCGTGAGCGGGCACGAGAGCGGGGCCGGCATCCGCCTATCGGTGGTGATGCCGGTGTACAACGAGGAAGCGACCATCCGCGAGTCCGCCCTGCGGGTGCGCGCCGTGCCGCTGGAGATGGAGCTGATCTGCATCGACGACGGCTCCACCGACGGCACCCGCACAGCCCTGCGCGAGCTGGCGGCGGAAGGCATCATCCACCGGCTGATCGAGCAGCCCCGCAACCGCGGCAAGGGCTTCGCCGTGCGCACGGGGATCGCGGCCGCCACGGGCGACGTGGTGGTCATCCAGGACGCGGACCTGGAGTACGATCCCTTCGAGCTTCCGCGCCTGCTGGAGCCCATCGCCGACGGCCGTGCGGACGCGGTGTTCGGGTCGCGCTTCGCGGGGGGGCCGCACCGGGTGATGTACTTCTGGCACCGGATGGGCAACGGCGTGCTGACGCTCCTGTCGAACATGTTCACCGACCTGAACCTGACCGACATGGAAACGTGCTACAAGATGGCGCGCGCAGACCTGATGAAGAGCCTGCCGCTTTCCGCGAACCGCTTCGGCATCGAGCCGGAGCTGACGGCGCGGCTGGCCCAGTCGCGCGCCCGCATCTACGAGGTGCCCATCTCGTACGCCGGCCGCACGTACGACGAGGGAAAGAAGATCGGCTGGCGCGACGGGGTGGCGGCCATCTGGCACATCGTCCGGGCGAACGTCCTGGGACCGCGGGCGGCGCGCTACACGCCTCCGAGCCTTTCGCACGGGCACGCGTCCGTCCCCGTGGCCGAGCCGCGCGCGGTCACCCGCGGAGGGGTGAGCGGCTAGGGTGGAACTTCGATCGGGGTTCGACTGAATCGCGTGCCGCGGCGGGCCCCTCCCCCGGCCCCTCCCCGCACAAACTACGTGCGGAGAGGGGAGCACTTCGATCGGGGTTCGACAACGCGCGGTGCACGCCGCGGCGCCCCCCATCCCCAGCCCTTCCCCCGCAAACTGCGCGGGGGAAGGGAGCCAGCCCGGCGCGTCACGCCAACTCGTTGCGCGCCCAAACTCTGTCATCCTTGAGGCCCAGGCGCACCTCACTCGCCCGTAGCACAAGCTTCGCGGGCCGAAGGATCTAGCCGGAGGCACGAACCAACCAGGGCGCGGCAGCGGTCACCTGTGCAGAGGCCGCGATGTCGGCGCGTCTCGAAACGGGCCGGCGCATGCCTCGGCTGCCCTCTCCCCCGGCCCCTCTCCCGCAAGCGGGAGAGGGGAGAATTCGATTGCGCTTCGGCTAGGGTCGGTGCTGTCGACTGGAAGGCGCTCTGTCACCCGGCAAGGTCGCGCCACAGGCCCCAACCCTCACCCGAGCAAGCCAGTCCGCGAAGGCGGACTTCGTGTGTTCGTTGCAGCGAATTCATTCGCCCGCGCAGGCTTGAGGCGGCGTCGGGACGCTTGGCGTCTACTCCCAGCCCACCGGGACCCGGACGGGTCCGCGAATCCTTACCCATTCCTTACAATCCAACAACCTGCGGCCCCTGCACATCGGCTATCCTTCCAGTCACGGGCCACCAGGGCCCATCTCCGATCTCACCCTACTGGCAGGAACCATGAGCTTTCTCAGACGTGCGATCCCCATCCTCTCCCTCCTGGCCGCGCCCGCGCCCCTCGCGGGGCAGACGCCCGCTCCAGACCCGCTCTCCGCGGCGAAGCACGTGGATGAGCGCTATGAGCTGTACGCCCCTACGCAGCAGGACGTCGACCGCGCCCGCCCGTATGTGGAGCGAGCCATCGAAGGCTTTTCCCGTGCGTTCGGAGAGCCGGCACCCAGAGTGGCGGTGGTTCTGTTCGACGCGAACGCGGCGCTCGCCGCCTTCGACGAGGCCCCGCTCGCACGCCGCGGACTCGCGACGCGCAGATGGCTGACGGAGCAAGCGTCGGCCCAGCGCTCCACGGATCTGGTGGCGGCGACGCCGCTGGGGGTGGTGGTGGGCTCGGCGCCGGGGGGCGCGGGGGTCCGGGTAGTCGCCGCCCTCCCAGGCGGCGCGGCGGCGGTGGGGCTGCAGCCGGGAGACGTCATCAAGAGCCTGAACGGCACGGCGGTCGCCACGCTCAGCGAGTTCGCGGGCCTGTTCGATGCACTGGCCGTGGGCACCCAGGCAAGGCTGGAGGTGAACCGGGGCGGCACCGTCGTGCAGGTGGCCTTCGCAAAGCACGCGGGCAGCAACCTGGGGCGCCTGGCCGGTCCCGCCCAGCAAATCACGGGGGGGACGGGCGCAACGCACGGCGACGTTCTTACGCACGAGACCACGCACACCCTGCTGGACGCGTATGTGCAGTCCAGGCTGGGCACACCGCCCGGTGGCACGGTAGGGCGCGTCCCCTCCTGGCTGCACGAGGCGGTGGCGCAGTTCGTGGAGTTCCCCACGGCCGAGGCACGTGCGCCCCGCCGGGAAACGGCGCGGCAGCTCCTTGGCTCGCACACGCCGCTCGCGGAGCTGTTCTCGATGCAGCACCCCATGGCCGCGCTGCTGGCGGGGCCGGACGGCAGCGTGCGCCCGTCAGCCGGGGGCACCTCCATCATGGTCCGCCCGGGATCGGCGGCGCCGGGCGGCAGCGCGCCGCAGTCAACCGGGATCATCTCCATCGCGGCGCCCAGCCGGGCCTCCGCGGGCTTCTATCCCCAGGCGCTCTCGCTGCTGGAGTTCCTGATCGCCCGGGCGGGGCCCGAGATCCTTCCGCGGCTCGCCGTGGGGCTGGCGAGCGGAAAGACGGTCGGCCAGGTGCTCGCCGAGGCGAAGGCGCCCATGCCCACGGAGCCGGCGGCGCTGGAGCGGGAGTGGGCCGCGTGGGTGGCGGCCCAGGCTCCCGCGGCGCAGTAAGCGGCACGCAGGGGAGGTCCGCGCCGCAGCCTCCCTTGCGCGGCCCACATCGCAACCCCGGCACCACACCCATGATCCGGGAGCAGGTGGCGCGCGCCCTGGGCGCGCATCGGTGGCGGGAGCGAGGGCGGGCGTGGATCACGCTCGCCGTTCCCGCCGTGGCGCTCGTGCTGACCTCCGTCCTCCTTTACCAGACGGCGCACACGGCGGCGTTCAATCGCCGTATTGTACGGGAATCGCTCCGCAACCACGCTTCCGTGGCCGCGTGGGAGCTGTCGCGCCAGGCCGAGCACCGGCTGCTCGTCCCGGTGCTGGGCGCGTTCCTGGGGGCCCAGCTCTCTTCTCCGGCGGGGCTGGCGGGGCTCACCCCGCGGGAGCTTGCCGGCGCCTTCCGCTACCCGGCGTGCGGGTGCCTGGGGGGCGTGCGCTCCACCTTCCGCGTGGATCTGCGGGATGGCGCCACCACCTTCCACCACCTCGTGCCCGGCGCGGATTCCGCGCTGGCCTGGGTGGCGGACAGCGTCCGGGCGCTCGCTCGCTCCACGCCCCACCTCCGCGCCCCCGGTTCCGCGGCCGGACCAGCCGGGACGGAGGCGCTGAGCGGCTTCGTCATCCCCTCGCGCCCCGGGGACGGGCCCCCGGGCGCCGGGGGCCGGCCCGTGATGGTGCGCGCGGGGACGGCGGGGACGCTGACGTCGCTCCGCACCTTCGGCTCGGACGCCTTCGGGATGGCGGTGGGCTCGCGGAGCGGCACGCCGTCGCTGCTGCTGTTCACACTCGTCAACGACAGCACCGGCCGCCCCGTGGCCGCGCTGGGTGTGGAGACCGAGCCGGCCGCCTTCCTGGGGCCCGTGCTCACGGAGCTGGTGCGCGAGGTGCGGCTCCTTCCGCCCACGCTGGCGCGGGGGGTGCCGAACGACTCCATCCTCGTGTTCAGCGTCATGGCGGCGGACGGGCGGCCGCTGTACGCTTCCGCGCGCCTCCCGAAGATCGTGGGCGCCCGCTCGGCGCTGGCGCCGCAGCTGGGGGAGATGGCGATCGTGGCGGGCGTACGCCCGTCGCAGGCGGGGCGCCTGGTGGCCGGAACCCTCCCGGCATCGCGGGTGTCGCTGCAGATCGGGATGGCGGTGCTGGCGGCGGCGCTCTTCGCGGCGTCGCTGGTGCTCCTGCGGCAGGAGCGGGAGCTGTACCGCATGCGGGCCGGCTTCGTGACGGGCGTCTCCCACGAGCTCCGCACCCCGCTCGCCCAGATCCGCCTCTTCGCCGAGATCCTGGCCTCCGGCGACGAGGCGGACGCGCTGGAGCGGCGGCACTTCGCCGGGATCGTGGCCGAGGAGGCGCAGCGCCTCACCCACTTCGTAGAAACGCTGCTCGCTTTTTCCCGCCCCGCCGGCGCGCGCCGCGGAGCCCAGGCGGTGCCGGTGGAGCTGGGCGAGGAGGTGGAGCGCGCCATCGGCATGATCCGCCCCCTGTGCGAACGCGCGGGGACGGCGCTCCGCTTCCGGCGGGAGGAAGAGGTGTGGGCCGTGGCGGACCCCCTGGCGCTGAGGCACATCCTGCTGAACCTGATCGGCAACGCCGCCAAGTACGGCCCCGGCGGGCAGACCGTCACCCTGCACACCTTCCGGTGCGGCGAGCGCGCGTGCATCGCCGTGGACGATGAGGGGAGCGGCGTGCCTGACGCGGAGCGGGAGCGCATCTTCAAGCCCTTCCACCGCATGCCTCACCACGCCGACGGGCAGACCGGCGGCAGCGGGATCGGGCTGGCGGTGGCGCGCGAGATGGCGCACCAGCAGTACGGCTCGGTGCGCGCGGAGAGCGCGCCCGGAGGCGGCGCCCGCTTCGTGGTGGAGCTTCCGCCCGGCCCCGCCGGCCGGCCGGCGGGCTACACCGTGCCGCGGCGGGAGAGCGTCGCCCGATGAGCCGAATCCTGGTGGTGGAGGACAACGCGAACATGCGCCTGGGGCTCCGCCGGATCCTGGAGCTGGAGGGGCACGAGGTGGTGGAGGCCGCGGACGGCCCTTCCGGGCTGGAGCTCGGCCGCGTCTGCGGCGCCGACCTGATCGTGCTGGACCTGATGCTACCCGGATTCGGAGGGCACCGGATCCTGCGCACCCTGCGCGAGGAGGGGTCGGCCGTTCCGGTGCTGATCCTGACCGCCCAGGGCGAGGAGATGGACAAGGTCCAGGGGCTGCAGTTGGGCGCGGACGACTACGTTACCAAGCCGTTTGGACGCCACGAGCTGGCCGCGCGCGTGGCGGCGCTCCTGCGGCGCGCCCAGCGCGACGCGCCCCCCGCGGCGCCAGCCGGGGCCCGGCGCCCGGCGCCCGAGCGCTTCGGACGCGTGGAGCTGCGCCGCGACGCCCGCGCGGTGACGTGCGACGGAGTCCCCGTGGAGCTGGCCCCCCGGGAGTACGATCTCCTCATCGCGCTGATCGACCGCGGAGGGGCCGTCGTCACGCGGCTCGAGCTCCTGCGCGAGGTGTGGGGGCATTCGGCGGCCGTGCTCACGCGCACCGTGGACTACCACGTGGCGGAGCTGCGGAGAAAGCTGGAGGAAGACCCGGCCCGGCCGCGCCATATCCTGACCGTGCGCAAGGCCGGGTATCGCTTCGCGTGCGAGTGACGTGACGCCGGATCAGGTATTTTCGTATCGCGCGATGGCTGCTGAATCAGCACGGAACCTCAGCGGCACTACACTACATCCTTCGGCGCCGCGAAGAATGCGGTGTGGGCAGGGCCGGGGCGCGGATGACAGATTGTGGCGCGGCAACGAGTTGGATGCGCAACCCAGCCCTGAAGTGTACCCCCTCTCCCACGCTGTTTGTGGGAGAGGGTAGCACGCGTGTCAGCGCGGCCGGGTGAGGGCCCCACGGGAGCCGAGGCCTCGGCTTCCGCGACCGCTGCCGCGCCCTGGCTGAGAAGTGGCACAGGGCTAGATCCTTCGGCCCGCGAAGAATGTGATGCGGGCAGACTCGGCGCGCCTGGGCCTCAGGATGACAAGGTGGGGCGTGGCAACGCTGCTTGGGTGAACTCCACACTGGCTCCCTTCCCCCGCGCAGTTTGCGGGGGAAGGGCTGAGGATGGGGGGGCGCCCGCCCGAGCACCGAACCGTTTTCGAGCCCCAGCCCTGAAGTGTACCCCCTCTCCCACGCTGTTTGTGGGAGAGGGTGGCACGCGTGTCAGCGCGGCCGGGTGAGGGCCCTACCCGCCAGGCGCGTAGTCCACGTAGAAGTCGGGGTTCTCGTGTAGCCGCAGCCGCACCACGCTTACGTCGTGAAGCCGGGGAGCCAGCCGGCGCGAGATCAGCAGCAGGATGTTCTCCGAGGTGGGGATCAGCCCGCCGGGCGCGAACTCGGGAACCACGTGGTTCAGGTGCTGGTGATCGAACGGAACGATCACTTCGTCGCGCAGCACGGCATCCAGCCGCCCGAGATCCACCGAAAATCCGGTGACCGGGTCCACTTCACCCTCCACCGTCACCTCCAGCAGGTAGTCGTGCCCGTGCCCGTGCGGGTTGGCGCACGGGCCGAACGCCTCGCGGTTCTGCTCGTCGGTCCACTCCGGCCGATGGTACCGGTGGGCCGCGCTGAAGCGCACCTTCCTGGTCAGCTGCATCCGCGGCATGCCCGTCCCTTCGATGATGTCGCTTTGGGTGGAGCCCGGATTGTACGCTGCCCGCCAGGTGCCCGCCACCCGCCGCCCATCAGCCGTTTTCCGCCCGATCGTGCTAAGCGGCAGGCATACGAATTGCTTGTAACGAGCTTGCAAGGATCGGCACACGATCCCCTTCCCGCAGGCCCCGTTTCCCGCGTATCCGCGTGATGGCTGCCCCGTCGCTCTCGCATCCCGAGGCGCCCGACCTCCGTTCCTCGTCCGACAGGCCGCGCAAGACGCGCGCGCCGCGGATGTCGCCCGTGCAGCCACCCGAGGACGACGTCGTGGACGGCGAAGCGCGCCCCGTGGTGCTGCTGGCCGAAGACCACGAGGACAGCCGCGACGCCCTTCGCACGCTGCTCGATGCGTTCGGCTACCGCGTCGTAGAGGCCACCAACGGCCGCGAAGCGGTGGAGTGCGCCCTGGCCGAGACCCCCGACATCATCCTGATGGACATGATGATGCCGCGGGTGGACGGGCTGCAGGCCACCCGCGAAATCCGCGAGGTGCCCGCCCTGCGCACGGTGCCCATCATCGCCCTGACGGCCATGGAGGGCGCGCGCGACCGGGTGATGGACGCGGGCTGCGACGACCTGGTGCCCAAGCCCATCGACGTACGCTCGTTCCTCACCAAGGTCCGCGAGTGGCTGGAAAGCGGTCGGCACGCCGCCTGAGCGCCCGGGTTCGAATCACAACGAGAGCCGTCCGCGAGAGAGTGGACGGCTCTCTTCGTCGATCCCGAACCAAGGGTGGCAGAAGGGTGTCCGCGATCGCGGCACTCGGATTAGTGGTCTAATGTTTGTATTATCTATGCGCTTCAACAATGCGGGAAATCGATGCGCGAGGATGACGAGCGATGATCTGTGAGTGCAGGACGGACGCACGAAGCCTGGTGGTGCTGGCCCCGGGGCTGGACCGCTACCCGGAATTGACGGAGTTCGCGTCCGGGGACGACTGGGCCGTTCATCCGTCGCTGGGGGCCGTTCGCGTGGAAGTCGGCAGCGGGTCGCGCTGGTCGGGCATCGCGCAGGTGGCCTCGTTCCTTCGCACCGAGCTGGACTTCGCCCGCTTCGGCGAGCTGCGCGCCGCCTGGGCGCGGCGCGGCGTTGCGCTCGAGGAGCAGCTCGTCACGCTTCTGCACGCTGGCCGGCTTTCGGACATGGTGCCGGCCGACAGCTCGCCGCTCCCCGCCATGCTGGCCGAGGGGCGCATCGAGAGCTGGTTCCAGCCCATCTTCCGGGCGGGCGCGCTGGAGCTGTGGGGCTACGAGTGCCTGATGCGCGGACGCGGCGAGGACGGGGCCATCGTCTCCCCCGGCACCCTGCTGGAATGGGCGCAGCAGGAGCAGCTGACGTTCATGCTCGACCGGCAGGTGCGCGAGCTTCACCTGCGGCGCGCCGGCGCGGCGGGGCTTCCGGCCGACTGCCACGTGCTCATCAACTTTCTTCCCACCTCCATCTACCGCCCCGAGTTCTGCCTGCGGACGACCGTGCGCGCCGCCGCGCAGGCGGGGCTGCAGCCGGGCAACATCATCTTCGAGGTGGTGGAGACGGAACGGGTGGATCCCGTGCAGCTGCGCACGCTGCTGGCGTACTACCGTGAGAAGGGGTTCAAGGTGGCGCTCGACGACGTGGGCAGCGGGTACAGCGGCCTGGCGATGATGGCCGACCTGAGCCCCGACCTCATCAAGATCGATCGCGAGCTGGTGTCGCGCGCCCCCGGCTCCGCATTCCACCGCGACGTGTGCGCCTCGCTGGTGAAGCTGGCGCAGGACAACGGCAAGCTCGCCCTCGCCGAGGGCGTGGAAACGCACGACGAGTGGCGGCTGATGACGGAGCTGGGGGCAGACCTGCTGCAGGGCTTCCTCTTCGGCCGTCCCCACCCCGACCCCGCTCCCCGCGCGCTCGTCGAGCCGCACGTGATGGCATCCGCCTGAGGTCATCCACCTGACACGATTTCAGCAGGGCCGACGGAATTCCTCGTCGGCCCTGCTGGCGTTTGGCTACCGATCGCTATGCTTGACAATTCATAAGCACACGCTTATACATATAGCCATGGCGAGCGCGCACGATCCCGAAGACCGGATCTTTCAGGTCCTGGCAGACCCCAGCCGACGCGCGATCTTCGAGTCGCTGACGCGGGGCGAAGCGGCGGTGAAGGACCTCACCGCACGCTTCGACATCTCCCAACCGGCGGTCTCGCAGCACCTGGCCGCGTTGAAGGACGCGGGCCTGGTGACCGGCCGCCGCGAGGGGCGCCACGTGTTCTACCGGGTGGAGCCGCAAGGGATGAAGCCGCTCATCGACTGGATTGCGCACTACCAGGCCTTCTGGACGGACCGCATCCATCGCCTGGAACAGCTGCTGGAGAAGATGGACGAATGAAGTTCGCCGACATCACCGCGCCCGCGCAACGCGAGGCCATCGCGTTCGAAGTGGACCTGCGGCATCCACCGGAAAAGGTTTGGCGGGCGCTCACCGAGCCGGAACTGCTCAGGGAGTGGCTGCTCCCCGCCATCGGCTTCACCCTGCAGCCGGAGGCGGAGTTCACGCTGAAGGCACCGCAGGCGTACCACGGGTGGGATGGCACCGTGGACTGCCGGATGCTCGAAATCGAGGAGCATCGCACGCTCAGCTACACGTGGTCCGTTCCCTTTCTGGACACCGTCGTCACCTTCCGGATCGCCCCCACGGATTCGGGGACGCGGCTGTCCATCGTGCAGTCGGGCTTCAGGCCGGACCAGAAGCAGGAGTTCGGCGGTGCGCGGTACGGATGGAAGATGATGACGGGCAGGCTGAGCGAGCTGCTGGAGAGGATCCCGTAACCTTTCGACGGAGGACAGCACGATGAACAAGTGGATTCGGCAGAGCCACCGGTGGTTGTCGATCGCCTTCACGGCGGCCGTGATCGCCAACTTCGTCGCCCTGGCGCGGGCGGATGGCGGCACGCCTCCCGCGTGGATCACCTACGCACCGCTTCCGCCGCTCTTCCTGCTCCTGTTCAGCGGGCTGTACCTTTTCGCCCTGCCCTACGCCACCCGCTGGCGTAACGCGCGCCGCATCGCCCACTCCCGCTGAGACGACTTCGACCATGGCCATCGACCAGCATCCCGCGGACAGCCACGACCTGATCCGCGTGCAGGGCGCGCGCGAGAACAACCTCAAGGACGTCAGCGTCCAGATCCCCAAGCGCCGGCTGACCGTGTTCACCGGCGTCTCGGGCTCGGGCAAGAGTTCGCTGGTGTTCGGGACGATCGCGGCCGAGTCGCAGCGGATGATCAACGAGACGTACAGCGCCTTCGTGCAGGGCTTCATGCCCACGCTGTCGCGGCCGGAGGTGGACCTGCTCGACGGGCTGACGACGGCCATCATCGTGGACCAGGAGCGCATCGGCGCCAACCCCCGCTCCACGGTCGGCACGGTGACGGATGCCAACGCCATGCTGCGCATCCTGTTCAGCCGGCTGGGGGATCCGCAGATCGGCCCGCCGAGCGCCTTCTCCTTCAACGTCCCCTCCGTGCGGGCGAGCGGCGCCATCACCGTGGAGCGCGGCGAGGGGAAGACGAAGGCCGAGAAGGTGGTGTTCAACCGCCTGGGCGGCATGTGCCCGCGGTGCGAGGGGATGGGCTCCGTCAACGACATCGACCGGGCGGCGCTGTACGACGACAGCAAGTCGCTGAACGAGGGCGCGCTCACCATCCCCGGCTACAGCATGGAGGGCTGGTACGGCCGCATCTTCCGCGGCTGCGGCTACTTCGACCCCGACAAGCCCATCCGCGACTACGGCAAGAAGGAGCTGCACGACCTTCTCTACCGCGAGCCGACCAAGATCAAGATCGACGGCATCAACCTCACGTATTCGGGGCTGATCCCCTCCATCCAGAAGTCGTACCTGTCCAAGGACGTCGAGGCGATGCAGCCGCACATCCGCGCCTTCGTGGAGCGCGCGGTCACGTTCACCACCTGTCCCGAATGCGGCGGCACCCGGCTGGCCGAGTCTGCCCGGTCGTCGCGCATCCGGGGGATCAACATCGCCGACGCCTGCTCGATGCAGATCAGCGACCTGGCCGATTGGGTGCGCGGACTGAACGAGGCGTCCGTAGCGCCACTCCTGGCCGGGCTGCAGCACCTGCTGGATTCGTTCGCGGAGATCGGGCTGGGCTACCTGTCGCTGGACCGGCCATCGGGGACGCTTTCGGGCGGCGAGGCGCAGCGGACGAAGATGATCCGCCACCTGGGATCGTCGCTCACCGACGTCACCTACGTCTTCGACGAGCCCACCACTGGCCTGCACCCGCATGACGTCCAGCGGATGAACGACCTGCTGCTGCGGCTGCGCGACAAGGGAAACACGGTGCTGGTGGTGGAGCACGAGCCGGAAACCATCGAAATCGCCGACCACGTGATCGACCTGGGGCCCGGCGCGGGCACGGCCGGCGGCGAGGTGGTGTTCCAGGGCACCGTCGACGGGCTGCGGGCCAGCGGCACCCTCACCGGCCGCCACCTGGGCGACCGCGCGTCGCTCAAGCCGGCGGTGCGCACGCCGACCGGAAAGCTGCAGATCCGCGGCGCCACGCGGCACAACCTCAAGGACGTGTCCGTCGACATCCCGCTGGGGGTGCTCGTGGTCGTCACCGGGGTGGCGGGCTCGGGCAAGAGCTCGCTGATCCACGGCTCCGTCCCTGCGTCAGCGGGCGTGGTGTCGGTGGACCAGGCGCCCATCAAGGGATCGCGGCGCAGCAACCCCGCCACGTACACGGGGCTGCTGGAGCCCATCCGCAAGGCGTTCGCGAAGGCCAACGGGGTGAAGCCGGCGCTCTTCAGCGCCAACTCCGAGGGCGCCTGCCCCACCTGCAACGGCGCGGGCGTCATCTACACCGACCTGGCGATGATGGCCGGCGTGGCGACGGTCTGCGAGGAGTGCGGCGGCAAGCGGTTCCAGGCGCAGGTGCTGGAGTACCGGTTCGGCGGCAAAGACATCAGCGAGGTGCTGTCGATGCCGGTGAGCGAGGCGGCGGAGTTCTTTGGGTCCGGCCCGGCGAAGACCCCGGCGGCGCACGCCATCCTGGCCCGGATGGCGGACGTGGGGCTCGGCTACCTGTCGCTCGGCCAGCCGCTGACCACGCTCTCCGGCGGCGAGCGGCAGCGGCTGAAGTTGGCCACGCACATGGGCGACAAGGGCGGCATCTACGTGCTTGACGAGCCGACCACGGGGCTGCACCTGGCGGACGTGGAGAACCTGCTGGGGCTGCTGGACCGGCTGGTGGACGCCGGCAAGTCGGTGATGGTCATCGAGCACCACCAGGCCGTGATGGCGCACGCCGACTGGATCATCGACCTCGGCCCCGGCGCCGGCCACGACGGCGGCCGCATCGTCTTCGAGGGCACGCCGGCGGACCTAGTGGCGGCGCCGTCCACGCTCACCGGCGAGCACCTGGCCAGATATGTGGGCAGCCGGGCCGAGGCGGTTCTGTCGCGCTGAGCGGACCTTGTTCGCACTATCACGGCAGAGAGGACGCGGGGCCGTCCCCGCGTCCTCTCCATTGTTCTCTGGCCTCAAGTTGCTCAGTCACGTGAATCCTGCTCGACTGAGCCGGGCTTCACCGACCAGAGGAGCGTGTCACCCCTCCCCGACTTCTCTTGGACAGGTGCATCCGCCTGTGTCCCCGTACGAACAGTAGACGGTGTTGTCCAGAGTAGTGCCACCCGTGCCCCCGCAGGTGTTGTCGGTGAACACGCAGCCGCAGGAGTAGTCGGTGTCCGCGTGTCCGCGTACCGTACCCCGCGCCACCGCAGCCTTCGCTGCCGGCGAGAACGACTCCACCGTCAGTTTCTCCAGCTCCAGTCGAAATTTCCGCATGGTTCCTCCTACGGGGTTACGAGTGATGAGATGGCGAGAGGCCACCCGAGCAGCGAAACAAGCATACAACGGAAAATCATAAACCGCCAGTATATTTCGCGCCGGTGAGCAGCCTCTCCGAAAGTGATCCGCCGAGCGCACCCGTGGGCTGCAGCTGGCTGACCTGAGCAGCTTCTTGGGCTGATCGACCGCTGGTGGACACCGCCGGCGATCGTCATCGAGCACCACCAGGCGGTGATGGCGCACGCCGACTGGATCATCGACCTGGGCCCCGGCGCCGGCCACGACGGCGGACGCATCGTCTTCGAGGGCACCCCGGCGGACCTCGTAGCGGCACGCTCCACCCTTACCGGCGAGCACCTGGCGGCGTACGTCAGGGGCTGATCCGGGCCGCGCAAAGCAATCAGGCGGAGTTGCGAAAGAGGACGCGGAGGCTTGATGCCGTCCGCGTCCTCCCTTTTGATCTCGTGCGTGAACGACCGTCAAGCCGCGCGGCTGGTCACTTCTTCGCGCGTCCACCTCTCCGAGGCCGTGCGCAGGTCATCCCCGAACTCCAGGACTGCTTCGGTTACCAGCCGGTCCATCGGCAGCTCGTCTTCGAAAACGTGGCGGGCGAGCTTGATGGAGGCCACACCGTATTCTTGGGACAACTACCCCTGCACGAGCACATAGTCCGCCGGCATCTTCTCCAAGGTGGCGATGCTGATGTGCGGCCACGCGACTCGCCCTGGCAACTCGTCCTCGCGGGGACGGAAGAAGTCCAGCATGACAACCTGGGAATATTGCAGCCGCAACTTCGGCTTTCCAGTGTCATCCTTCTCGGCGAGTTCCTGAATCCAGAACGTAGCCTTCATGCTGACCGGCTCTGCTTCTCGAACCGAGAACGGGACGTTCCTGATCCCGCCGCTCTTCTGGGCCGTATCCACGGTCAACGTTGTCGTCCGAACGATCTTCACCCCCTGGTTCGCGAAACGAAGAATCTGGTTCATGTCAGCCGGACTGAATCCAGGGAATCCCGGCATCATGACATTTCCCATGAAAGGATGGTCGATGTAATGCTTGTACGGCTCGAGATACGGGTCCGTTTTGAAGTCGTAGTCCGGAGAGTTGACGTCCTCGAAGCGACCCGAGGGCAGCCCGCTCACGGGCGGGATCGGCGGCATGCCCTTGTGGAGCGCTGAGCGGCCCAGGGCAAGAACAGAATTACCGTGTGGGATCGAAGCAAGCCGCGCGACATCGAGTTCCACTTCAGAAACTTCGCCGTTGATGATCTGGTCCTCCTTGGACCTGCGGTTTTTTTCATACAACCACAACCCGGGTTCGTGATGGATCGGCAGTCCCGGCTTCCCCGCAAGGCCTCCACTGTCAGGCCGGTCTTCCGCCGCGACCTGGGCAATCTTCTGCTGGTAATCGAGTGTGACGACGAACTGGTCGGAATCGGGACTGCCGGGTCTCTTCAACCCTCGGTTGGGAACATCGTCGTCAACGAAGGTGAATCGGAGTTCTTCATCGTATTGATTCATCAGCAGTCGGAACTTGAATCCCGCGGGCGGCGGCGGAGCCTTTTGAAAGGGTAGAGCGATCATGTTCCAGCCTGTGCCCTTTGCCCTCCAGACGCCCAGCAGTTGTTCGAGCGGCCCCAGGTCCGGCGGCGGCGGGGCCCCACGATTGCTCACTTTTGCCAGGTGCGTGGGCTGTGGGGGAACAACTTCGGCAAACTGGCGGGTCCGGCGGTCAGGCTGCTTGTCGTTGGTCATGATCGTTTTCCCTTTGCAGAAGACAGTGGCGAGCATCAACACTGCAGCGGTGCAACCCCTTACACGGGCGGGGCAACAAAGAGTCGTATCACCTCCTTCATGCGAAAACGGTTTGGGGACACTTTCCCGGGAGGCGAAGGTCCCGCGGCCCTCCAAGCCACGGGTTTCCTCGCGTCGGTGTTACGGTTCAACTCGCCCCACGCGCGGGGCGCACGGTCATGCCCCACAGGCCACTCACGCGCGGGCCGTGCGCCGCGGCCGGCATCGGAGGCGCCACGCACCGCTGCGCGCTGTTGACGAGCGGGTCGATGTCGAACTTCTGCAGCACCAGGTCGGCCGAGCGCAGCGTACCATTGACCCAGCCCTGCATGTCGGAATACGCCTCGTTGCAGGTGTAGATCCCGTCGAATGGCTCCACCAGGCGCGGAATCACCTGGTCGTCCCTGGCCTCCAGGCCCCACTGGTGCACGGCGTACCCGAAATCGCTCTGGCCATCCCATAGGCGGTAGCTGGTCAGGATGGGCTGCGGCACCTGGGGCGTGCCGTACAATTCGCCGATCAGGCGCAGCGCCTCGGCTACCACCGCCTTGGACGCGGCGAACATCGTCTGCGGGTTCGCGTGATTGTGCTTGGTCTGCTCAGGCGAATCGAACATCTCGCCCACGCTCTGCAGCCCCTGCCAGAAGTTGGTGTTGTCCCAGTCGCAGTAGATGGTCAACGCCGCCGGCAGATCCGGGGATGGGGGGTCCGTGGCCTTGCGGTCCTCTTCTACCCCGCGCAGCGAATAGAAAGGATAGACCGCGTTCACCGGCAGGTCCGTGAACGAGGGGCCGTAGGCCAGGGGCACGTCCAGTTCCTGCCACCACGACCGCTCGAAGTACAGGTTGATCTTCAGCAGCCGCTGCTCGGTGGCGGTCTGCAGATCGTTCCAGAGCTGGTCGGCCCGCTCCTGCTTCTTCCGGTCCGTGCTGTGGCGCTGGTTCAGCACCGGAGACGTCGCAAAGAGCGTCTCCAGCGACCGGCGGGCCACGGCCAGGATGATCCGCGGCGCACGGACCGTGGCCTTGGTGCCGCCCGGGGTGGTCGCTGACGCGGCCGCGTATTCCGGTGCCAGGGTAAGCTGCGCCTCGAAGCCGCCGCCCTCGTGCTCCACGAGCGCGTCGACGTTCGTGCTTACGAGGATCTGCCCCTGCTTCCCCTCCACCCGCTGCACGAGCGCGTTGGTCAGGGTGCCGTAGCCCTCTTCGAAGGTGTAGTAGATGGGGTTCTGCGGAAAGTCTTCCATGAGCTGGAACGCTTCACCGGCGTTCATGGTGGACCAGAACGGCCCTTCGAAGCCCAGGGTCTGTGCGAGCATGGCGCAGCACTCTTCGCTGTGGCCCATGTCGCGCAGCAGCCCCCACAACTGCCAGCAGCGGAGCGGGGTGTCTTTCCATTTGAACTCGATGCGCAGCTTCTGCCAGAACTCCGGTGTGGGGTGCTCGGGTGGCTCGGCACCGTTGGCCTGCAGCACGCGATGATACGCCTCCTCGAGCAGGGTCACCGGCTGCTGGTTCTGCTCCTCGGATGTCAGGCGGAACAGCTCGCTCCAGACCTCGGGATGCTGCGTCGCGTGTTCGTGCGTGAAACCCCGGCCGCGGAACAGGTACCGGTTGTTGTTCCCGGACATGGGGAATGGGACGATCTGGTCGCACAACTCCAACGTGTTGAACAGCGCCATCAACTCCGCCATGTCGTAGTTGAAGCGCATCCCGCCCTCCTCGTCACGCACGATGACAGAGCGGCCATCGGCAGCGTTCAGTTCCACCAGATCCGTCTGCAGGCGTCCCCCCGTCCGGTTCAGCCGTTCAACAATCACGACGCGGTGTTTGGGGTTTTTCTCCAGGTAGCGCCAGGCGCAGTACAGGCCCGCGATTCCGGCACCCACAATGAGGAGGTCCGCGCTCTGAGGAATGGATTGTCCGTGTGGTGCGGGCATAATGACCTTCGCTTTGGATTATGATGAGGTGATGCTGCGGGTAGAGCCGGTGGGAATGCCGCGATCACGCAGCGGAAAGAGTGTGGGAATCCCGATCGCATCTGCGCTGAAATCACGAATCCAAGCTACACTGCGCAAAACGCGCACGCAAGAAAAATCGTGTCCGATCAAGAGGTATGCACCAGGTGCGTTATGAGACCTGTGCCAGTCTGACGTGCTAGGAAATCACCGCCCGGGGAGCACCCTGGTGAGACGAGCGGGATGCGGCCCCGGAGTGAAGCCCCTGAACGCTCCGTGCATGGCCGGCGGATCTCGGGCCGAGTTTGCGGCGGAGCCGTCTACGGTGGCCGGCCAGCACCTCGCGGCGTACGCCGGCGCCTGGCCAAAGAAACGAAGAGGTCGCAGAGAACTTCAATCCGTTCTCTGCGTCCTCCTGCTCCTGGGGGCAAGCGACCATCAATCTGCGTGGCTGGCCACCTCCTCGCGCGTCCACCGCTCGGCAGCTTCGGACGCGGCACGCAGATCGTCCCCGAACTCCAGGACCGCTTCCGCGACCAGCCGGTCCATGGACAGTTCGTCTTCGGAGACGTGGCCGGCGAGCTTGATGGAGGCCATGGCGATGGCCTCGAAGGCGCCGAAGCGATCCGTCAGCATCTCGAGGAGCCGCCCCGGCGAGGCCAGCGTGCCGGTTGGTGATTCCGTTCTCATGGTGCACCCTCCGATTCTCTTGACCCTGGCCGCGCGGCAGGGCTAGCTTGGGCGAGCGGGCGGCCTTCGGGTCAGTTCTCGTGGAGGCTGGTCGTGTCTTCTTGGCGGGAGAGCGGCCAGCCTTTTCTTTAGCCCTGATGTACAGATGATACTGTACACGTGGACCATTGTCAAGCTTCTTCTGTACCGGAGAACGACGTGGCCGAATCGCCGAACGACAGGATCACGCGTGCAATCGAACGTGCGCTATCGGAGGGGCCGTTCACGATCCAGCAGCTTGCTGTTGAAGCTGGAGTCAGCTACGACACGCTTTACTCCTGGGTAAGGGGACGTCGTGTACCGCGCTCGGAGAACGTTCGGCAACTTGCAAGCGGCCTGACCAAGCGATCGGACCTGCTGCGCGAACTCGCAGACGCTTTGAATCATGCTGTAGAATCGGAGAACCGCTGAGAACTTTTCGTCCAGCGGAGGCGGCGAGCATTGCGCCGGCGAAACTTGGAACGATCCGTGCCGCAACTCAGATTTGAACTTTTGGGAGCTAACCATCCCCACACGACACTTCGACCCATCCCAGCCGGCCGATGACGGTTCCTGAAAAGCCCCGCCCGCAACGCATGACGCCATTGGGCGTACTGCGGTCGGTGTCGGAAACCGAGGCAGCGGATTTCGCCAGCGGCCCCGCGTCTGTCCTGGAGGGGAGCGGACTGTACCGCCTGCTGGTGGACAGCGTGGTGGACTACGCCATTTTCGCGCTCGACGCGGGGGGCCACATCCTCAGCTGGAACGCCGGTGCGCAGCGCCTCAAGGGCTACACGCCAGACGAGATCATCGGCAAGCACTTCACCATCTTCTATCCCCCCGAAGACGTGGCGCGGGGAAAGACGGACATCGAGCTAGAGATCGCCACGCGAGACGGCCGGGTGGAGGACGAGGGATGGCGGGTGCGGAAAGACGGCACCCGCTTCTGGGCCAACGTGGTGATCACGGCGCTCCGCGACTCCGACGGCACCCTGGTGGGGTTCGCGAAGGTCACCCGCGACCTCACGGAGCGGCGCGCGGCCGAGCAGGCGCTGCGCCTGAGCGAAGAACGCTTCCGCACCCTGGTTCAGGGCGTACGCGACTATGCCATCTTCATGCTCGACACGCAGGGCCGGGTCGCCAGCTGGAACGAGGGAGCGCAGCGGATCAACGGCTACGCCGCGGGCGAAATCATGGGCCGCCACTTCTCTACGTTCTACCCCGCCGAAGACGTCGCCGCCGGCAAGACGGAGATGGAGCTGGAGGTCGCGGTCCGGGACGGGAAGTACGAAGAAGAGGGGTGGCGGGTGCGGAAGGACGGGTCCCACTTCTGGGCTCACGTCCTGATCACCGCGCTGCGCGACTTCGAGGGGCGCCTGGTGGGATTCGCGAAGGTTACGCGCGACCTTACGGAGCGCAAGGCGGCGCAGGAGCGGGAGATCGCCGACGCGCGGCGCATCACCGAGATCGAGACCGCCAGCCGCACCAAGAGCGAGTTCCTGGCGGCGATGAGCCACGAGCTGCGCACGCCCATCAACGCCACGCTGGGATACGCCGACCTGCTGGAGATGGAGATCGCCGGCCCCGTCACCGACCAGCAGCGGGAGTACCTGAAGCGGATCCGTGGGAGCCAGCAGCACCTGCTCCGCATCGTCAACGACCTGCTGAACTACAGCCGCATCGAGGCGGGGCAGGTGGAGTACGACATCACGCCGTTTTCCCTGCACGCGGCGGTCGAAGCGGTGCTGGCGATGGTGGAGCCGCTGGCCCTGGCCAAGGGAATCATCCTGAAGCACGGCCCCTGTCCGGAGGGGATCGTGGCGATGGCGGACATGGGAAAGACGGAGCAGATCGTGCTCAACCTGCTCTCCAACGCCGTCAAGTTCACGCCCCACGGCGGGCGGGTCACGGCCGGCTGCGGCATGCAGGACGGCGTGCCGTGCGTAACGGTCTCCGACACGGGCCCCGGGATTCCGGCGGAGCACCAGCACTCCATCTTTCAGCCGTTCGTGCAGCTGGGCCGTTCGCTCACCAGCGGACACGAGGGAACGGGGCTGGGGCTGGCGATCAGCCGCGACCTGGCCCGTGCCATGGGCGGCGAGATCATCCTGCGCAGCGAGCCGGGAGAGGGCGCCACGTTCATCCTGACGCTGCCCCCGGAAGCGTAACGCGGCGTACGCTACCCCGGCGGGCGGGTCAGCCGGGCAGATGCGGCATTGGCAGGCACCGGGTATTGCCGTACACGCCACCCTTGGGGTATGCCGTCCCGGTGGCGGGCTGAAGCTCCAGATTGAACCGGCGCACGTCGTAAAGCCGGTGCCCCTCCAGGAACAGCTCGCGACGGCGCTCGTCGATCAGCAGCGCCGTAAGACCTTCGACGGTCGACTCACCCCCTCGACCGCTCCACGGAGCGGCGGCGGCCCGCAGCGAGTACAGGATATCGGCTGCTCGTACCAGGCTTCCCAGGCGCAAGGCGACCTCGGCCTCGATCAGCCGCGCCTCGGCTCCGTTGGCGATGGGGAGGGGCGCGTCCAGGCCGCGGTACTTTCTCTGCTCCCAGAGCCGCGTCCCGTCCACGGCCGTGCGTTGGCTGTCCACTACGTCAAGCCGGCGGTCGGGTGAATTGAACTGGGTCCCGTGGGCTACGGCCGGTACCGTGACATTTCGGTAGGACGGGCCGACGGAAACCGACTGGGTGTGGGAGTTCTGTTCGAACACGCGGTTCTGACGGCTGGCAGGCGCTGCCGCGGCCGTGGCGCTCCGCAGGAAACTGGTGGGCACCAGCATGGCATCGGCGGCGGCGTCCACGAGATTTCCGCCGTTCAGCCGTACGCGCGCGCGGCCGACGATCGCCATGTACCGAATGCTGTCCATCAATGCGCCGCTCCCCGCGGTGGCCGCGGCGATCGCCCGACCAAATCGCTGCTCCGCCAGCCTGAAGAAGTCGGCGGGGAACATCTCGGGCCCGTTCTCCACTGCCGCCGAGCAAAACCCCTCGCCCAGTAGCACGTACGAGTACCCCGCGTAGGCCGCAGCCTGGGCGATCAGCGCGGTGCGGTTCGCGCCAGCCGGCATCTGCTCGTCGGTCCACGCTTCCAGGCTTGCCAATGCCTCTTCGGCGTGTCTGCGCGCCGTAGACAGGGGCGAATACACGCCCAGCGACTCGCAGCCGGAAGTGGAGTACCGCCATTCGCCGCCCTGAACGTCGCGCCGGTCGTACGCCCACCGGTCCGGCGTTTCCGTCGCTTCGATCAACTCTTCGCCCAGCAGTCCACCGATGACGATGTAGGCGCCCAGCGCGCACTCGAAGTCGGCGACGGCTCCAGCCACCAACTCCGCGGCCTGCGCAGGGTCGTGCTTTGGAGGGACCGGGACAACTCCGGGCGCCTCCGGATCGAGCCCCGAATCACAGGCTCCAATCGCAACAGTCGCGGCGGCAATGCCGAGCGCGACCATGCCAAAACGCCGTCGTGTACCGTGGGTCATCGGGCCCTCCTTGAAAGCGCCGAGCGGGATCAATCAACAACAATGCAATGTCTCAATAGGCAGGCTAGTGGGGACGATCGGATCAGGCAAGTATTGTCGGTGTGGAACGGGACTTCACCTCCGTTGGCACGGCTCCGCGGTGAACTCGGAGTCGGCGCCCGACGGAGCGCCGGGGATCGCCACCCGACATCTATCCCGTGCGTTGACAACGACTTAGCTTTTTTGTAGATTGATTGCACGCGAAAGGCCCCGGGCTCCTTGCCCGGCCACGGCCCGCCGCACTGGACGGAAGGCGCGTCTTGAGGGTAGATTGGGCTCACAACCCCAACTCCCGCGCGCAGATCCGGACCCATCCTGGTGACGAGCACTCCCGCACGTTGGGGAGCGCCTCGATCAGATCGAAGAACTGCCGGGCGATTCATCCGCCCGTACAATCCCGAGAGCCATGCTGCGATCCAATCTGCTGACCATCGCCACCGCCGCCGTGTGCATCGGCGCCACCGGTGCCCTGATCGACCGATCGGAACGCCCGCAGCCCGCGCCCGCACCCCGGGCGATGGTCGCGGCCAAGTTGACGGTGAGGCCCGTCGTCCAGGCCCCCCGCCCCGCCACCGCGCCGGCGCCCGCCCGTGCCCCGCAGCCGGTGGCGCTGCAGGCCGCGCGCGCGGTGCTCAACGGTGTGGGCGTGGAGAGCGGCGCCGAAAAGACGCGCGTGGATGTGGCGCTGGATGCGCTGGGCAAGCGCGTCCGCCGCCAGAGCCACCCCAAGGCGCTGCGGATGGCCTTTCAGGCGTACTACGCCTACAAGGCCGAAAACCCCGGCAAGGTGCGCAAGCCGTACCTGTACTACGTGGATTACGGCCTGGACAACCGCACGCCCCGCGGCTACGTGTTCGACATGGAGTCGCTGAAGGTGGTGGACGGCCCCTTCACCGTGGCGCACGGGCGCGGCTCTGCCTCGCCCGCCGCGGGGCGCCCCACGCGGTTCTCCAACCGCCAGGGGAGCAACGCCACCTCGCTGGGGCTGTACCTGGCGCAGGAGACGTACGGGTTCTCCGGCACCTCCAGCGGCCAGCGCTACACCTCGGTGGGGCTGCGCCTGCAGGGCCTGTCTGGCAAGTACAACAGCTCGGCCCGCGCGCGCGGCGTAGTGGCGCACGGCGCCCCGTACGTAACGCGCGACCGCGCCGGCCGCAGCGAGGGCTGCCCCGCCATGGAGCAGGGCCGCGCCCGCACGCTGCTGCCCAAGATCGCCCGCGGCGGCCTGGTGTTCCTGTTCTCGCCGCTGGACCGCACCTGGATGCAGGAAGACCGCTGGGCCAACGCCAGTGTCGGAAAGAGCACCTCCCGCCGGGGCTGATCCCGGACTGGAGCCGATCGAGAAGAGCCCCGGTGCGGATGCGCGCCGGGGCTCTTCTCGTTTCCGACGATCACGATGCCGATCGGCCGGCGATCACCTCTTCTTCCGGTTGCGCTTTCGCGCCTCTTTCTCGGCCTTGCGCTGCGCCTTCGACTTTCCGGGCTTGGGCGCGGAGGGGCGTGGCATGCCGTCCGGCGGGGGAAAGCCGTGGTCGATGGGCGCGCGTCCGGCCTCGGGCTCCGGCAGCAGGCCCAGGTCCACCTGCACGTCTTCCCAGGGTCCCGTGATGGTCACGTCCACCCGTCCGGCGGCGAACGCCTCCTCCATCACTGGCGCCGCGGTCGTGTCGTTCAGCTCCACCAGGTACGAGACCAGGATGGCGTTCATCTGCGGACTCTGGTCTCGCCAGTCTTCCAGCTGCTTCGCCAGCACGCCGGCGGCCTCGTCGCGCCGCTCGGGATGCTCGTGCGCCACGTTCAGGATCACCCCGCAGGCCGCGAAGCGCAGGTCCTCGTCCTTGCCCTCGTCGAAGAGCACCAGCGTGGCCCCGGGCAGCGCCGCCGGGCCGATCATCCCCAGCACCACGGGAAGCTCCTCGAACACCCAGGTGCTGTCCAGCTCCCGCTGCAGCAGCGCCAGGAGCGGCTCGGCGGCGGCGGGCGCGCGAAGCTGGGCGAGCGCGCGCCACGCGTGGATGGGCGCCCACCCCGCGGCCGACCGCTCTTCGGCGGCGTGCAGCGCGGGATCGGTGGCCATGCGGATCAGCGCGGGGACGTGGTGGTCCTCCAGCCCCAGGTTGCGGTAGTCCGGCCACGTGCGGCGCCGGGCGGGCTCCGCGCCCAGCTTCAGCAGGCGGTCGACGGGGGGAAGGTAGAACTCGGGCATGCGATCGGGCCTGGAGGAAAGCATCGTGCTCGGAACGGGCGGCAAGGTGCCGTTCGCGATGCGTCGGCGCAATGCACGACGCAGCGATTTTGACACCGCAGCGCCACCGTGTCACTGTTGGTTCGCGAGAAATCGATCTCAGTCACAGAAACGAACGTGAGATACATTCATCACTTGACCAGGCCACGCTCAAGCCTCGCCTTCTGGGCGGCCACGATCGGGGCCGTCGTCCTGCTGACGGCGGAACCTACGCGCGCTGACGCCCAGGACTGTCCCTACTGGCCCTGCGGTGAACCCAGCCGGCCCGAGCGGATGAGCCGGGAAGCCAGCTACGCCATCGACATCGGCGCGAACGTGCTGATCGGGGGGTTGACGGGTGGGGTGGCCCAGCGGTGGAACGGCGGATCGTTCTGGCGGGGATTCAGACAGGGCGCCGCGGGCGGGGGGCTGGTGTTCGCCGGAAAGCAGATCACCGCCGCCCGGTTCACCGGGGCCGGAGTGGCCGGACGACAGCTTGCCGCCATCGGCAGCTCCGTGGTGAGCAACGCCGCGGCGGGGCGCCCTGCCCTGTCACGCCTCGTCCTCCCGCTGGGCCCCATGCGCGTGTACGCCGAGCCCGCCGCCGGCCGCGCGCACGCCAAGGTCGACGTCGCCGGCGTAGCGGCGGTCGCGTGGGGCGCCACGCGGCCGGGCGCGAGGCTCGATCTGTCGTCGACCCTCTCGTCCGGTGCCCCGGTCTTCCGCGTGTCGCCGGAGTGGGGACACCGCGCCGCGCACCTGGCCGGCGTGGTCCTGGTGAACGAGTTGGAGCGGCAGTTCCCGAAGGCGCTCGCGCACGAACGGGTGCACGTGGCGCAGTACGACTTCACTTCGGTGACCCTGGGCGAGCCCGCCGAGAGCTGGACCGCATCGGAGGTTCCGCCCCTCCGGGGGCTCTACCGCTACGTCGACTTCGGGTCCGCCGTGATCCTTCTGAGCGGGCTCAACATGGTGGTGCCCGACCAGAACAAGCCGTGGGAAAACGAGGCGCACCTGCTCGCGGGGACCCAATAGCGCGCAATCTCTCTCCGCCCTGAACGGACGCGGCACCCGCCACCGTGGGGCAGCGGGAACACACCGGGTACGGGGCGCGCCCCGTCGTGGAAGCCACCCGACAGCAGGCCAGTCCACGAAGGTCGACTTCGTGTGGTCGTTACAGCGAATTTCATTCGCCCGGGGAGCCGTGGGGCGCTACCGCAGCCAAGACAAGGACGCCGAGGCCTGGGGTTCCGTGCCGCTGCCGCGCCCAAGCGAAGTGGCCTCCGCAGCAAGATCCCACGGCCCTGCATGGTATGCACTGCGGGCCGGTGCGGTGAGCTCGGGCCTCTGGATGACAGATTTGCGCTTGGTCTGACTATCGCGGGATCAATCCAGAAAGCAGCACTTGATGCGAGGACAGAGGCCGGGGCGCGCCCCATCGTGGAGGCCACACGACAGCAGGCCAGTCCACGAAGGTGGACGTCGTTTGGTCGTTGCAGCGAATTCATTCGCCCGAGGAGGCTTGGGCGCGCGAAAAAACACGGCCCCGGCGCTGAATCGCGCCGGGGCCGTTCTCATGTTCATCCAGTGGCGGATCAGCCGTCGAAGCGGCGGAACGCCAAGCAGACGTTGTGGCCGCCGAAGCCGAAGGAGTTGCTGAGCGCCAGATCCACCGGCCGCTCCGTCGCCCCGTCTGTCCCGTAGTTCAGGTCGCAGTCCGGGTCCGGCGTGGTGTAGTTGATGGTCGGCGGAATCTTGCCGTGCCGGCAGACCAGGGCGCTGATCACGGCCTCCACACCGCCGGCCGCACCCAGCGTGTGCCCCGTCATGCTCTTGGTGGAGCCCACGATCACGTCGCGCGCGTCCCCCAGCACCGTCTTGATCGCCGCCGACTCGTTCTTGTCGTTGGCCGGCGTGCTGGTGCCGTGCGCGTTCACGTAGCCCACCGCCTCCGGCCCGGCGCCGGCCTCCCGCAGCGCCGCGCGCATGGCCCGGACGGCACCCTCGCCGCCCTCGGCGGGAGCGGTGATGTGGTACGCATCCGCCGTCTGGCCGTAGCCCACGATCTCGGCGATGATGGTGGCGCCGCGCGCGCGGGCGTGCTCCAGCTCCTCCATCACCACCATCCCCGCGCCCTCGCCCAGCACGAAACCGTCGCGGGTGCCGTCGAACGGGCGGCTGGCCGTTTCCGGCGAGTCGTTGCGGGTGCTGAGCGCCGTCATGTTGGCGAAGCCCGCCACCGTCAGCCCCGTGATGCTGGCCTCGGTGCCCCCCGCCAGCATCACGTCGGCCTCGCCGTGCTTGATGCTGCGGAAAGCGTTGCCCACGGCGTGGGCGCCCGACGCGCACGCCGACACCGTGCAGTAGTTGGGGCCCTTGGCGTTGTAGCGGATGGACACCAGCCCCGCGGCGATGTCGGAGATGAACATGGGCACGAAGAAGGGCGACACGCGGCCGGGGCCCTTCTCCAGCAGCCGGGCGTGCTGCTCCTCGAAGGTGTGGATCCCCCCGATGCCGCTGCCCACGATTACTCCGAAGCGCTCGGAATCCAGCGACTGGAACGTGTCGTCGAGCCCCGCCTCGCGCATGGCCTGCACGGCCGTGGCGATGGCGAACTGGCTGAAGCGGTCGGTGCGCTTCACTTCCTTGCGCTCGATGTACTGCCCCGGGTCGAAGTCCTTGGCCTCGCACGCAAAGCGCACCGCGTGGCCGGATGCATCGAACTGGGTAATGGGGCCGGCACCGCTACGCCCGCCGAGCAGGGCCGCCCAAGATTCCTGGACGTCCAGCCCGACGGGCGTGACGAGGCCGGTCCCGGTAATCACGACTCGGCGATTCATCAGCCGCTCCGGGACGGGTTCGGGACGTATGCAGGGCCGCCCCGGGGGGCGGCCCTATCGAAAGGCCGCGGTGGCAAGCGCCGGGGCGCTCAGCCGTTGCTGGCGTTGCTCGTGATGTAGTTGATGGCGTCGCCCACCGTGCGCAGCTTCTCGGCCTCTTCGTCGGGAATCTCCATCCCGAACTCTTCCTCGAAGGCCATCACCAGCTCCACCGTGTCGAGCGAGTCAGCGCCAAGGTCCTCCACGAACGAGGCCTCGGGGGTCACCTTCTCGGCGTCGACGCCCAGCTCGTTGATGATGATTTCCTTGACCTTCGCCTCGATGTCCGCCATGTCCGTCTCCCTGTCGTTGTTTTTTTGATCCCGTGAGCCCCGCGCCCCGGGGACGCGGGCCCTGCCCTTCGCACCAGAAGCCTACATGACCATTCCGCCGTCCACCACCAGCGTCTGGCCGGTGATGTACGCGGCGCCCGGGCCGGCCAGAAACCGCACCGCCGGGGCGATGTCCTCGGGCCGTCCCAGCCGCCCCAGCGCGATGTTGCTCATCAGCGCCGTGCGCGCGGCCTCGGGAAGGTCCGACGTCATATCCGTCTCAATGTACCCCGGCGCCACGGCGTTGACCAGAACTCCGCGCCCGGCGAGCTCCTTGGCCACCGACTTGGTCAGCCCGATGAGCCCCGCCTTGCTGGCGGCGTAGTTGGCCTGCCCCGCGTTGCCGATGATGCCCACCACCGAGGTGATGTTGACGATCCGCCCGCTGCGCCGCTTCATCATCCCGCGCGAGGCCGCCCGCATCAGGTTGAAGGCGCCGCGCAGGTTGGTGTCGAGAACGGCGTTCCAGTCGTCGTCCTTGATCCGCATCAGCACGTTGTCGCGCGTGACACCGGCGTTGTTCACCAGCACGTCGAGCTGGCCGAAGTCGCCTTCCACCTGCTTGACCAGCGCGGCGCACGCCTCGGGGTCGGCCACGTCGCAGGCGTAGCCGCGATGCCCCTCGCCCGGCAGCTCGGCCGCGGCCGCCTGCGCGCGCTCGCCGTCGCGCGCCACCAGCGCCAGCCGCGCCCCCGCCTGCGCCAGCTCCCGCGCAATCGCCAGGCCGATGCCACGCGATCCGCCGGTCACCAGCGCCACCTGTCCCTGGAGCTCCACTCTGCCTCCGTCAGAAGAGTACCAAGTGCCTGGTACCAAGTGCCAAGTCAGGCCCTTGGTACTCGGCACTCGTCACTTGGTACTGCTGTTCAGAAACGCTTCCACCTGCTCCGCCGTCCCCAGCGCCACCCCGCGTCCTTCCGCGGCCTTGTCGATGCGCTTGAGCATTCCCGTCAGCACCTTTCCGGCGCCCACCTCCAGGAACCGCTCGGCGCCCATCTGCATCATGGTCCGCACCGAGTGCGTCCAGCGCACCGTCGAGGTCAGCTGGTCCACCAGCAGCCGCCGCGCCTCGGCCCCGTCCGTCACCGGCTGCGCGCTCACGTTGCTGACCACCGCGAACGCGGGATCGGCGAACGCCACCGCGTCCAGTTGCGCCTGCAAGCCCGCTTCGGCCACGCGCATCAGCGGCGAGTGGAAGGCGCCGGACACGGCCAGCGGCTGCACTTTCTTGGCGCCGGCGGACACCAGCATGGGCCCCACCCGCTCCACCGCGGCCGCGTCGCCGGACACGACCACCTGGCCCGGGGTGTTGAAGTTGGCGGGGACGACGACGGAATCCTCCGTCGACGCCTCGTGGCAGACGCCTTCCACCACCTCGTCGTCCAGCCCCAGCACGGCGGCCATGGTGCCGGGCCGCGCGTTGCCGCTTTCCAGCATCAGCTCGCCGCGGCGTCGCACCGTCCGCACCGCGTCGGCAAAGCTCAGCGAGCCGGCGGCATGGTAGGCGCTGAATTCACCCAGCGAGTGGCCGGCCGCGGCTACGACGTCGATGTCGGCGGCCCTGAGGACGGCCCACACGGCGGCGCTGTGGGTGAGCAGCGCGGGCTGCGCGTTCACCGTCAGCGTCAGCTCGTCGGCCGGGCCTTCCCACATGAGCGTGGAAAGCGCGAACCCCAGCGCCTCGTCGGCTTCCTGGAAGATGGCGCGCGCCTCGGGAAAGCGCTCCGCCAGGTCCTTGCCCATCCCCACCACCTGAGAGCCCTGCCCGGGAAAGAGCAGGGCGATGCGTTCGCCCCCCATCACAGCCGCACCACGTTGGAAGCCCAGGTGAACCCGGCGCCGAAGGCCACCATCAGCACCAGCGACCCGGGTCCGGCGAGGCCCTTTTCCACCGCCTCGTCCAGCGCCACGGGGATGGAGGCGGACGACATGTTGCCGTAGCGGTCGACGTTCACGTACACGCGGTCCATCGGCATCTTCGCGTACTTGGCGGTGCTTTCGATGATGCGCACGTTTGCCTGGTGGGGCACCATCAGGTCGATCTGGTCGGACGTGACGCCGGCGCGCACCAGGGCCGTCTCGGCCGCCTCGCACATGGCGCGCACGGCCGACTTGAACACCTCGGGGCCGGCCATCTTCACGTAGTGCGACCGCTCGTCGAGCACCGACAGGTCCAGCGGCATGCGTGCGCCGCCGCCGGGGCGCCACAGCAACTCGGCCAGGGTACCGTCGCTCTTCATGTAGGTGGAAAGGATGCCGCGCCCATCCGTGGCCCGCTGCACCACGGCCGCCCCGGCGCCGTCGCCGAAGAGCACGCAGGTGGTGCGGTCCGTCCAGTCGACGATGGACGACATCTTTTCCGTCGCGCACACCAGGATCGTCTCCGCCTGCCCCGAGGCGATGTGCGCCTCGGCCATCGACAATCCGTAGAGGAAGCCCGAGCACGCCGTGGCGAAGTCGTACGCGGCGGCGTTGCGGGCGCCCAGCAGCGCCTGTACGTCGCACGCGGTCGACGGCAGAAGCCGGTCGGGCGTCGCGGTCGACAGCAGGATCATGTCCAGGTCCAGCGGCCCGACACCCGCGCGCTCCATGGCCACGCGTGCCGCGGCGGCGGCCATGTCGGCGGCGCCCGTCTCCTTGCTGGCGATGCGGCGCTCGCGGATGCCGGTGCGGCTCGTGATCCACTCGTCGTTGGTCTCAACGATCGTAGCCATCTCGGCGTTGGTCACCACCCGCTCCGGGTTGAAGCGGCCGGTGGAGACCAGGCGCGCGCGGGGAGCGGTGGGGCTGGGCTGGATCATGGCTGCGCTTCCTCGGCCGGCGCCTGCGAAAGGCGGGCGGCCATGTGCTCCACCATGCGGCGGTTCACCGACTGCGCGGCGACCCCGATGGCGTTGCGGATGGCGTGGGGCGGAGATCCCCCGTGGCAGATGATGACGACGCCGTTGACGCCCAGCAGCGGGGCGCCCCCGACGCCGGTGTAGTCCAGGCTGCGGAACACGCGGTCGAAGTCCATCTGCACCCCCTGCTCGGCGAACTCGCGCCGCAGCATGGAGGTGATGAGCCCCGCCACCGACTCGTAGAACTTGAGCAGGACGTTGCCCACGAAGCCGTCGGCCACCAGAACGTCGCACTTGCCCGTGACGATGTCGCGCCCCTCGATGTTGCCCACGAAGTTGATGTCCGGGAGCGCGGCCAGGAGCTGGTGGGCCTCGAGCACCACCTCGTTCCCCTTTTCGGGCTCGGAGCCGATGTTCAGCAGGCCGATACGGGGACGGTCGATCCCCAGCATGTCCTCCGCATACACGCTTCCCAGCTGGGCGAACTGCACCAGCTGGTGGGGCTTGGTGTCGACGTTGGCGCCCACGTCAAGCGCCAGGCAGCGCCCCGTGGACGTGGGAATGCGCGCGCCCACCGGGGGACGGTCGACGCCCTGCAGGGTTCGCAGAATGACGAGCGACGCGGCCATCACGGCGCCGGTGCTCCCGGCGCTGATGAACGCGTCGACTTCGCCCGCCTGCAGCAGGCGCACGCCCACGACGATGGACGAGTCGCGCTTGCGGCGGATGGCCGTCGCGGGCGCCTCGTGCATCTCGATGACTTCGGACGCATGGACGATCTCCAGCCGGTCGCGCGGCGCGTCGGGCCACCGCGCCAGCTCGGCTTCGATCCGGTCCCGGTCGCCCACCAGCACCACGCTGGCGCCGGCGTCCAGGTCAAGCAAAGCTCCGACCGCGCCCTCGACCTCTACGGCCGGGGCACGGTCGGAGCCCATCGCGTCCAGCGCGATCCGCATGCGTGGTTTCGGGGTGACGGGTTCGTTTAGAACTCGTCGGCCTCGATACGCTGCTCCTTGCGGTAGTAGCCGCAGTTCGGGCAGACGCGGTGCTGGATGTGCGGATCACCGCACTGCGGGCACGCGCTGAACGACGGCATGGCCGCCTTGACGTGCGTGCGGCGCTTGCGCTGGCGCTGCTTGGACTGGCGACGCTTCGGTACGGCCATCGGTGCCCCCTGCTCTGCTATCGGTAAGTGGTCAGTCGTCGAACTTGACGTTCTTCAGCACGTCCCAGGCGCTGGGTAGCTGCGCGGGAACGCATTCACAGCCGGCCGTGTTCAGGTCGGTTCCGCACTGCGGGCACAGCCCGCGGCAGTCCTCCCCACACAAGGCGAACTCGGGCGCCCGCAGCAGCACCTGCTCGCGAACCACGTCGCGCAGGTCCAGCTCGTCGCCCCGCGCGGGGAGAGGATACACCTCTCCATCCACGCCCTCGTCTTCTTCCGTCAGCGGCTCGAAAAGGAGGTCGACGGTGTCGTCGATCTCCTGCTCCACCGGCGTAAGGCAGCGGCGGCAGGCAAGCCGCACCGCGGTGCGGAGCCGGCCGCGCAGGAACACGCCCTCGCCCACGAAACGGGCGGTGAGGTCCACGTCCAGCGGTGCCGCCAGCTCTACGCGGACGTCGCTCCACATCGGGTCGTCCGCCGCAACCTGCTCGCGAACGTGCACTTCTCCGCGGTCCAGCGCCGCGAGGTTCACTTTCAGCATAAACCGCAAAAGTACAGGGAAAAACGCTTCCTGTCAACCGAACGGCCGGAACGGCGGCCTCACACGGAGGGCACGGAGGCCACGGACCGGGCTCCCACGCGTTCCTTCCCTCCCAGCGTTCGTCCCATACACCGCTTGGACATCGGTGTGCGCGAACCGAGGCGTCCGTGCCTCACGCCATGCGCGCGGGGCCGTCGCCGCGGGCGCCGTCCAGGCGGCGGTCGATGTCGTATGCGGCGCTGATCAGGGCCAGGTGCGTGAACGCCTGGGGAAAGTTGCCCAGGTGCTCGCCGCTGGGGCCCAGCTCCTCGGCGAACAGCCCCACGTGGTTGGCGTAGCTGAGGATCTTTTCGAAGACGAAGCGCGCCTGCTGGGGGTCTCCCCCGCGCGAAAGGCACTCGGCGTACCAGAACGAGCAGATGGAGAACGTACCCTCCTCGTCCTGGAAGCCGTCGGCCTCGCCGCCGCGCACAGCGTAGCGCCGGACGAGCGAGTCCTCCACCAGGTCCTTCTTCACCGCCTCCATCGTGCTCACCCAGCGCGGGTCGGTGGGGCTGATGAAGCGCAGCAGCGGCATCAGCAGGCACGCCGCATCCAGCGATCCCTCACCCGGCGACTGCACGAAGGCGCGGCGGCCGGGGTGCCAGAAGTCGTCGAACACGCTGTGGTAGATGGTGTCGCGCGCCTCCATCCACCGTGCTTCGGGCGCCGGGAGCGAGCGGTGGCGGGCCAGGCGCACCGCGCGATCCAGGGCCACCCAGCTGAGGACGCGCGAGCTGAGGTTGGGGCGGGTGGCGCGGCGGATCTCCCAGATCCCGTGATCCGGCAGCCGCCAGTTGTCGCACACCCAGTCCACCATCTTCGTCAGCGACATCCACAGGTCGTACGACAGCGGCTCGGAGTACTTGTCGTACAGGTAGACGGAGTCCATCAGCGCGCCGAAGATGTCCAGCTGCAGCTGCCCCACGGCCCCGTTGCCAATCCGCACAGGGCGCGACCCGCGGTAGCCCTCCAGGTGGTGGAGGGTGGATTCGGGGAGCTCGTGCGCGCCGTCGATGCCGTACAGCGGCTGCAGGGGAATGCCGTCGCCCTCCTCGGCGCAGCGCTCGGCGATCCACTGCATGAACGGGGCGGTCTCGTCCGTCAGCCCCAGGCGGATCAGCGCGTACAGGGTGAACGCGGCGTCGCGCACCCAGGTGTAGCGGTAATCCCAGTTGCGTGCGCCGCCCAGCGCCTCCGGCAGCCCGAAGGTGGGCGCGGCCACCAACGAGCCGTGCGGGTGGCTGAACAGCATCTTCAGCACGAGCGCCGAGCGATGCACCTCGTCGCGCCAGCGGCCGCGGTAGGTGGACCGGCCGATCCACGTCCGCCAGTAGTTGGTGGTGCGTTTGAAGGCTTCCGACGCGTAGTCGTGGGTGGCGCGCGGGCCATCGTGCCGCTCGGCCGCGGCTTCCAGGACGAAGGTGGCGGTCTGCTCGGGCTGCAGCTCGAACTCGGCCACGCAGTCGCCTTCTTCGATGCGCAACGGCACCGACCCGCGCAGGCGCAGGTAGGCCAGCCCCGCGCGTCCGGCGTCGTCGGGGACGAAGAGGATGCCGTTCTCATCTTCCGTCACCCGGTGCTCCACGAGCGCGTAGCCGAACCGGGGCGCGCATCGCAGGCGAAAGCGCACGGTTCCCCGCACCGCCTTCACGCGGCGGACCACGCGGCGCACGCTGGCTGCTTCGCCCACGGGCATGAAGTCCGACACTTCCGCCACGCCGTCGGGCGAGAGCGAGCGGGTGAGCAGGACGTTGGTGTCGGGAAGGTACAGCTGCTTGCGGCGGGCCTCGCCCAGCTGCGGGTCGATGCGGAACGATCCGCCGCGCTTCGCGTCCAGCAGCGAGGCGAAGATAGAGGGCGAATCGAAGCGCGGGGCGCAGAGGAAGTCGATGGAGCCGTCCAGCCCCACCAGCGCCACTGTGTGGAGGTCGCCGATGACGCCGTGGTCCTCGATGGGCAGGTAGCGACTGGCCGATCGCGCGGAATGCGGGCTCATTGCCGGCGCCCCGCGCAAAACGCGCACCTTTCGTCCACGAGGGGGGCTGGGGCTTGCTGGGGCGGATGAATCCGCGGCAGCAACAGCGGAAAACCTCCCAAACTGCGGGAGATTTCACCTGCACACACGCTGCAGCTCCCGGCGCGCATCGATGTCCTCCCGATGGAGCGGCCACGGTGTAACCTACCGGCACACCACACTTTGCAGCGACTGAGGGATCCGCCACACACCCCGGGACGCGTCACATCGTCCTCCTCACACGGCTACAGGCCAGTCCGCGCAGGCGGACTTCGTGTGGTTGTTGCAGCGAATTCATTCGCCCGACGGTGCCGAGGCCACTGCCGCGCCCGAGGGCGCGGGAACCCGCCGCTGGGACAGCGGAAAGCCCCGACACGGTGCGCTGTCGCGCCGCCGTTCGGGGGCCGGGCCCCGATCACGCCATCATCGTACCGGAATCGATTGCGCGTGATGAAAGTAGTTTTCCGGATCCCATCGTTGCTTCACCTTCACCAGGTTGCGGGGATTCCGTCGAAGATTCTCCAGGAAATAGAGCCAGAGCGCCTGATCGGCATCGCCGCGCTCATGGCTGCCCAGGTCGATGTCGGGATAGTTGTAATAGGCGCCATCGACGGTGCCGGTACGGTCCCGGGCCGGGTCGGGCGTGCCGCCGTATTCGGCATACACATCGCGATAGAAACCGTTGAGCCACTGCAGGTGAGCCGCGGCCTGATCCGAGTAGGGCTGCAGGTGGCTTTCGCCCGGTTTGGAGGCGTTGATCCAGTAGGTCTGGTACTGGAGCTTCAGGATGGAGCTGCGCTGCGGGACGGCCGTCGACTCCGCGGACCGTCTGTTGACCGCACCACCGTAACTGTCCACCTGCAGCAGCGATTGACTCATGTCGGCGGCAGGCAGCCCCGGCGGGGTGGTGTTCAGCCACCGGTAAATGGCTTCGGTCTGATCGGCCGGAAATGGTTTCTTCATGTAGGCCGACTTGTACTTTCCGAACTGGTTTGGGCCGGAACCGTTCAGGGTTTGCAGCGCCTCGAGGTACGTGACGTGCTGCGCGGCGTCGCTGGCCGGCAGCGTCGTCATGTAGCCAGGGTGCCCGCCCAGCGGCTTCTCGAGCGGCACGGTCGGAACCACCCCATCCAACAGCGCCCTCCAGCGGTTGGTGCTCATCTCCGCCCGCCCTTGATGCTCGCGCAGGCCGACGCCGGGGGCAGACACCATCTGCAGGAGCAGCCCGATCTGTCCGTTCGAGACGTGGTTCAGCTTCAGCAGGCCGAAGTCGGTTTCGGGCATCTCCGCGACGAGCTCGGCGTATGCCGCCAGCAGGTCCGCGAAACTGTCCTGGTCCAGATCGGACCAGTTCCACGCCAGGGCCGAGATCGTGGCGTGATCGGGCGCGTCGGGCAGTTGGGCAAAGTAGTAGCGCGCGATGACGCCGAAATTGCCGCAGCCGGCGCCGCGCAAGCCCCAGAAGAGGTCGCGCTCGTCGCTCGTCGCGCTGTCGGCGGAGACATGCTGTAGTTGCGCCTGTCCGACCCTGGCGTCCCATGTGACGATGTCGACCGCGTGCAGGTGATCGACGGTCAGACCGTGCAGCCGCGACAGCAATCCATAACCGCCGCCGGTGATATGACCGCCCGCGCCGACCGAATAGCAGCTGCCGGCGGGAAGAGTCTTGTTGTATCCATTCAAGAGCGTGCGATAGACGCTCCAGTTCTCGCAGCCTGCCTCGACGAAGAAAGCGTTCCGCGCCTTATCGAACCCCACCTGGTTCAGTGCCGACATGTCGATGATGGCCCTGGTGGTGCTGTTGTAGACGAAATTCTCGTAGCAGTGGCGGCCCGAGGTGGCCTTGACGTCCCTTCCGTAGGCCCGTACGGCGGCGGTCAGACAGTCCGCCACCTGCTCCACATGCGTCGGTACGTAGACCGCCTGCAGGTTGGGCGCGAACCAACGGCGGTCGAATCCCTGACGATCGCTGATGACGACGGGGCGGCTACCACCATGCGCGATTGAATGGCTCAAGACGGCACTCCTTCTTCCGTGGATGTACTTGATCAGTAACCCCGCTCGAGGAATGGCAAAGCCCGTCGTGTGGGCCGCTGTCGAAACAGTAAGTGGCCTCGCCCGCTTTGGAAGGCTTTTGCTAACTCCGTCACGACTCACGAGTCGGCGCGCAAGCCTCGCGCTTGACGCCAGGAGACGACCGAGGGATCCGCCACACTCGACGCGACACGCGCCGTTCTTCGCCTGCATTCTTCGTCGTTCCGTTCGTCCGTCGCGGCCCCAAGAGAAACGGGCACGATGCTTCTGGGACGTGCGGAGCGACCCTCAGGCTGTGTGGCGGATCCCTCAGTTGCTGCAAAGTATGGCGTACGGGCAGGTTACGCCGTAGCCGCTCCATCGGGATGACATCGGTTGCGCGTGGGCCTGCTGTCTTTAGGGCGGCCGCGGGTTCGGCGAGGCCGCTCGTCGGGATGACAGACGTTCGCTCCGGCGGCTGAGCGGAGGTCAGCCGCCGCTTACGGCGGGGACGATGACGATGGTGCTTCCCGGGTCCACCGGCGTCTCCAGGCCGGCGGTGAAGCGGATGTTCTCGCCGTCCACGAAGACGTTCACGTGCTGACGGACGAGGCCCCGCTCGTCCATGACCCGGTCCGTCACGCCGCCGTGCAGCGTGGCCACGGCCGCGAGCGCGTCGCCGACGGTGCGGCAGGGTGCTCCCAGGCGGATCTCCGCGCGGCCGGCCGCATAGGGCTGCAGCATGCTGGGAAGCTCGACGACGATGGCGCCGTCACGCGGCTGGGTCACGCCGCGCCTCCCACCACGCCCGCCTTCACGCAGACGATCGGCGGCAGCGTGGCGCTGATCTCGTTCCACGTGTCGCCCGCATCAGCCGATCCGTACAGCTTGCCCCCGCGCGTGCCGAAGTAGATGCCGGCGCGCGTGTGGCCGTCGGTGCACAGCCCGTCGCGCAGCACCGTTTCGTACGCGCCCTCCTGCGGAAGTCCCTCGCTCAGCGGCTGCCACGATTCTCCCGCGTCGCGCGTCCGGTACACGCGCAGCTTGGCCTCGGGGACGATGCGGAACTGGTCGGATTCCAGCGGGATGATGTAGACGGTGTCGGGCTCGTGCGGGTGCACCTCGATGGCGAACCCGAAGTCCGACGGCACCCCGTTGGCGATGTCGTGCCAGGTGTCGCCCCAGTCGTCGCTGCGGTACAGCCCCCAGTGGTTTTGCAGGTAGAGCCGCTCGGGGCGTGACGGATGGTTGACCACCTTGTGCACGCACTGGCCGAACTCGGGGTGCTTGTCGGGAAGGAACTCGGCGCGCACGCCGTGGTTGCGCGCCTGCCAGCTCTGCCCGCCGTCGTCGGTGCGGTAGAAGCCGGCCGTGGAGATGGCTACGCCCATCCGCCGGGGCTCGGCCGCGTCCAGGACGATGGTGTGAAGGCACAGGCCGCCGCCGCCGGGCTGCCAGCGCGGACGATGCTCGTGCTTCAGCAGTCCATCGACCGCGCTCCACGTGTCACCCGCGTCGCGCGACTGGAAGAGGGCCGCTGGTTCCACGCCGCAATACACCAGGTCGGGCTCACTCGCCGGGCCGGGGCGGATCTGCCAGATGTTGGCGAGCGCCAGGCCCGAGTCTTCGGGAAATTTCACGTTCTGCCGCTCGGGCGAGGTCCACGTGGCGCCGAAGTCGTCGCTGGTGCGCACCACACTCCCCCAATGCCAGCTCTGGGTGCCCGCCAGGATGCGGTTGCGGCCGCCCCGCTGGTCGAACGCGAGCGAATACACGGTCTCGCCTCGGAAGTACGGGCCCTCCGTGCGCCACTCGCGCCTGTCCGCGTTGGACGTGAGCACGAAGGCGCCCTTCATGGTGCCTACCAACAGGACTACGTCGCCTTCGGTGGGGGCGGACTGTCGGTCCTCGGTCATCGGCGATCTCCGGCACGGTGTTCAGCGGCTCCGGACGGAGGCCGCGTCGCGCAGTGTAACCCGGGTGGACAACATAGCCAAGGAAATTCTACGCTGTGACGAGGTTCAGGGGATGCATCGGCTGGAAAACCGAGGCCTCAGCCGTGCTGGGGCGACTAAAGTCGCGGCAGATTCAGCCTTGATCACCATAAGCGAGCAAGATGCACGAAAAGCGGCGAAACTACTAGGTGTGCGCGCGCAACCCGCACTCACTAAACCGCCGGAACGTGCATCCTGTTCAATCAACGGACAGCGCAACGGACAGAATCGCCCGCCGGGAGTAGCCCGGCGGGCTGTTTCGTCCCCCGAAATTTTAGTCTCCGGCGGGTGTCTGCGGGGTATAGGGAACAGAGGGGGAAGCGGCGAGCCGGTAGAACGGCCGCGCGCGCTCCCCGGTACGTTAGTAGAGCCCATCGACCCCCTTAGACGCACCAGCAGGGTAGGCCGCGCATGATCGCCCCCCACTACCCGCCCCGACCGGCGGCACTCGCCGCGCGCTGGCGAGAGGACGCCCAGGTGCTGCGCCGCTACGGCGCGACCAGCCGCGCCCGGCTGCTAGAGCAGATGGCCGCCGAACTGGAAGCGAGCACCGCAGCGGATGCGACGGCTACGGTTGCGCTCAGCATCGCCGCCGAACTGTCCGGGTTCACGCGCGCACATCTGCGGCGGCTAATTCGGGATGGCAAGCTCGTGCCCACAGGGACGGAAGGACGCGAGCCACAAGTGCGCCTCTGCGACCTACCCCGTAAGGCAACGCACGGGGCACCGGCCCAACTCGCGGCGTGGCCCTCAGTTCGATCCATCGTGGCCGAGGTAGTAGGAATCAAACGTGTGCAGCCGCCCCGCCGGAAAAACCGAAAGGTCCCCGCGTAAAAAAATCGGACGGCGGGCTCGGGGGGGACAAGCCCCCCACTCACCCGCCGAAGCGGGAGAATCGAATCCCCGCCGGAGGACCGGCGGGGATTCTGGTGATTGTTTGGCCTGTCTGTAACCGGACCTGTGCCACGCCCCCCCCGTCAACACGGGGAGCCGAATCTCGTGGCGCGTCAGGGCATGTTCCGCGCGTACGGGAACGGGATAGCCAGCGCAAGACACCGCGCAGCTTCGCGAACCGGCGCAGGTTCGGAAGGGTCTCGGGCAACTGAACGGCCCAAAGCCCGTCCACTCTCTTCCCATCCTGAGGGTAGTGGCATGCCTCGCACCATCTCGCCGTGCAGGCTCGGACCCAACCCTCCACACGAGCGGGAACCGTCGGCGTCCGTATCCACGAGGTGCGAATAGTCCAACTCCATGCCCGGTAAAGCGGCCCACATGAGTACGCGAATGGCGAACACTCGTGCTTCGGGGCTCGCGGTTCTGTCCCGAAGCACCTCCGAGGCGGCGCTGTACACGTTCCCGTCGCGCAGCCAATCGGCAGGCGCGGTGACGCGCTTCAAGACAGTTGTGTCACGAGATGCGCGCGTGTCGCGGATCGCCCGCGCTAACGCAGTGGGAAGCTCCGTGCATTGCCGTACGAAGTCCATCGCCCACTCCGTCTTGACGGCTGGGTGGCCCGTCACCACCACTTGGACAGCCAACCGACAGTCGTTCCTCGCCTTGACAGTGTCCGGGTTCGCCTGCCCGGCCGCGCTGAGCGGTAGGAGCAGGGCAAGCGTAGATATCCAAAGACATTTCATGCGCGAACTCCAAAGCGAAACGGGTTCAGTACCACGGACGGGGAGCACAAGGGAAAATTGCCGGAGGAACCACCCCGGGAATACTGTCAGTCGTATGCGGTGCACTATACCCCGTCAAGTGCCCCACCATGTACGACCGATAATGGGTGGCGATCATCTCGGCGAATGTATAGTCCTTCAGCTCGGCGTCCCACGCTATGAGATTCGCCATCGAGTCCTGCGGTGCGTTGTTAGCGATATACACCTGCATCGCACGAACGTGCGACATCACGGGTGACGCACCGGAGCCCTCGTGTTCCCGAGTGAGGCGCCGTAGCTCAGGCACCTGCCAGGTCCTGCAGTAGCCGTTCGGATGGCGGATGCCGGTGCTCGGGTCCGTCCAAGTGCCTCCGGTTTGCAGGTTGTACCATGCGCTTCCAGTCTGGAACGCGGCCTCGTTGATGTGAACAGTGACACGAATGTCTTGAATCGGGTTGGCGACGTACCACCATCCAGCGTTCGGACCCTCGCCGATCCTGACACCAGTGACTGGCGGGCTGGGCGCGTCGTCCACGTGGCTATCCGCGAGATGCCCTGGGCGGGTCACGTTCGCCGGAGATGGTAGATGAGTAGCCGGCTCCTCGTGGGGCCGAACCGCCGGACGCGGCCACCGCCGATCGCGCACGGTGATTCGTTTCGTCGCTGAGACAGGCGCACCGTTCAAAAGCGCGTTGATCCCAATTTCGCCACTCACGACCATACGGCCCTTCCACGAAGGTAAGCCACTCGGTCCCGGTATCTGGTTGCCCGTCGTATCCGTGAAGTTCCACCGAATATCGGTGAGCGCGGCACCTGGCGGATTGGTAGCTGCCTCACATGACAGGTCATCGCCCCGTGTTAGCGCCACTGGACCACCGTGGCCGTTGCATCGGAGGACAAGCGAAACCTGCTGGACGGTGACTGGCTCGCTCGTGGCGTAGTAGTCCTCGCGAAGCATGAACCACCTGCCGTACACCTGCATATGTCCGCCGCTTGGCGGAACGAACGTGCAGCTGCTCGTCATTCGACGGCACTCGTCCGGGTACACCCATTCGTTCGAGTCGGTTCGAAGGAAACGCCAGACGAGCTCCGCCGTGCCCGGATAGGTCACAACATCGAACGTTACCGGCTGCCCCGGAGCGACGACGGTCTCCCGTGCTTCGACCTGAATCAGCGCTATCTTCTCCGCTACGATCTGGGTCTCTCCGCCGAGAGAGTACCCAGCCACCCGCCCCATTTGGTACGGCGCAGGGCATGCGAGACAGTTCGGCTGCCCGGGCATGCCGTCGCGCATTGCTTGCAGCTTCCAGCCGGGCCGGACGTGCATGACGGCTTCTAGCTGTCCGTCTGGTGTGACTAGCGGGGACCAAGCGGAGCCTCCACCATCCGGCCCCACCGCACGCACGTGCACCCGCAACGCTCCGAACTGGCCGATGCCCGCCCCACCGGCCGAACCCGTTCCAAAGGTGGGGGTGGCGTCCCCACCGTTACAGAACGCGCCTCCACACCGTTCGAAGTTAGCGTATAAAGGTGACCATGAAACCTCCCCGCTCGTGCGAACCCGAATCCACATATCCGCCCCGAACACAACTCCGATGTCTCTCCAGCTTAGTTGACCCATGGCATCTCCGTTGTCGGGTGCCGTTGCAATCGTTCCGCTCGCAGAGAAGCCACTCGGATCCACGGGATCGGAAAGCGCTAAGGACGCTGCAACTGGTACCAAGCGTACCGAGTTCGCGACGGTCGGCGAAACCGCGTCACAACCGCTAAGGACTAGGATTCCCACGATCAGCGGCGTACTCAAAGATGGACGCCTGCGGCGGCTCATACTAGGGCAATTGCTTTCGGCTATCGGCTGCTGGGCTGCCTCCAGAAGGCCCCTGGCTCTGCGGCGCCGCCTTGCGGCGGGTGTGCTTTTATTGACTCCGATCAAGCGCACAAGTCTTCTCCTGCTTGGGCGAAGGGGGAACTCGGAACATGGGAGGTTTTGCCGGGCGGTATGATTTCGGACGAGGAAACGGGTCTCGACCCACTGTGGGAAGTAGGTTCAGAAGCCAATCTACCTGCGTTCCAGTTTTGGCGCAAAGCGGTGTACGTTCCGCACACCGGGCGGTCCGAGCAGGCCCGATGTCGGTGGGGAGCCTAGCGGTGTGACTCACTCCTTGTGCGCCCCTTTATCTGCCTGCGCCCGGCGGGCTATCGTGTCGTGGCGCACCGTCCCCGCTGCTGACGCCAACCGCGCTTCGCACTGCCATTGTGGAAGAGGCACGCCCGCTCGCTGGTGGAGCCTTCCCACGGCCCCCAAGACCTCGCTGCGGGATTCCTCAATCCGGGTGGCCGGCATCCCGGCCAGCAGCACGTCCAACGCGCTCCCGACCGCTTTTCGCAACGCGTCCTGTGCGCGTTCGTCCATGCCACGCGTCACGGGCGCGCCTGCGTCACGAGCGAGGTGCGACCACCGGCGACACAACCACCCCACGGCGAAGATGCCGCCGCGTAGACGCTCCGGCCCAAGCTCCCGATGCGCATTCGCGCAGGACCGCCGCCGCTTCCAGCACCACGCCAAGCGCATCATCCGACCGCGAGACTTCCGCGAGTAGGGCGGCGGCATCCGTGGGTGACAATCGACCGTCCAGCAGGGCGGCGATTCGCTGGGCATCGAGCGTCATCCCGCACCGGTGGAGTGGATCACCGCACGTGCCGCCGCCAGCAGCCGGTCGCGGAGTGTCGTTTCGGGGGGATGATCGCCGCGGGTCGCTTCGGCGTGGGCGAAGGCCAGCGGCGCACGCTGAGCCGCGTCCAGTGGAGTAAGACCCAACCGCTCCATTTCCAAGCGTACCAAATCTCTGAACCGGACGAACACCTTCACGGAGATTGGACCTGTTCCGGACGGCTCAATCAGCCACCGCCCGAGTAATTCAGCGTCCGAGAGCGTCCCGCCCGCCGGAATGAATGATTCCATGAATGCCCTCCCATTTTCCGGAGCCGGGGCGGGACCGGGCTTCGGGAGCGCCGATCCAAGCTCCGCCACTTCCCACGCCTCGCGCTGAGCAATCGCCAGGGCAAGTGCCTGTTCATGCCCGTACTGGCGAACGGACCACGTCCGCTGGAGGCGGGTCCCGTCCCCCTGCGAAAATGTCGCGGTCCAGTACGCGGACGCGCCGGGCCGCGCCGGGCGAAGGTGGACGCCGACTCGACCAGACGTGGTGCGTGGTTTCAGAACGATACGGCGCCTGTCGGAGTCGGGCACACCCGCCTGCACGATGATGGTTCTCCGCCAAGCGCGGGCAGCGTCCCGCGCCGCCGCCGCCCCGCCGAAAGCTGCATCGAAGAAGACTTTCCGGACGGCCCCGGAGGGCAGGCGTGCCGTAGCTCGCCATCCGTCGCGGCCGGACGGTAGCCGGACGCGTACAAGGCCGGGAATAGGGCCGCGTCCCGGCCGCGTACGGCGAGCAGACGCGTGCGGCTGGAGCGGAACGGCTGTACTCACGCGGCGCGTCCGTCCGGCGTCGGCTGCGCCCCAGAGTCTTCCGGGCACAGGCGAGCGATTTCGAGTCTCAAAGCCGGGTAATCGGATTCTGGCACGAGTGCCGTCAGCACTCCGATTGCCCGCGTGACTTCCTCCCGGTCCCTGCGCAGGCGGGCGGCGTGCGCAAGATCGAGAGCAGCGGAACAGCGCACCGGCGAGGAAATCTCTTCGTCCCGCATCAGACGCCACGCACCCTGGGCCGCAGTGGCGGCGTCTAACGACAGAGGCCCGGATGCACCAACGCGCGGACGGACGGGAGACCGAGCGAACGCCCTCGCAATCAACGCCGCCGCCGCGAGACGGTCCGCCGGGCTGAGTGAGGCGACCCAAGGGGAAAGCCGTTGCAGCGCCCCGCGCGCCTTGCCCATCTCGCCCGCATCGGTCCAGAGCCGCGCCAAGTCTAGGAGAAGGGCCGGAGCGCCCTCTGCATCCGGGCAATACGCAGCTTGTGCTGCCGAGGCACACCGCCGGGCTGCTGCATCGTCGCCGCGCACACGCGTAATCCGGAGCAAACCGTGCGCGGCACGCATTCGTACGCCCGGCTCGGAATATCGACGCCCTGCCCGGAAGGCGAGCTGATGAAAGTGTTCGGCGCGGTCAGTGGCTCCGTGCTGCTCGCAGAGGGTGCCCAGGTCGACAAGGGCAGCAGCGTACGTGGACCCGTCTTTCTCGCGCCGAGCCAAGCCGACTGCCCGGTGCAGCCACGTCCCGGCGCGTGCTGCCTGACCTGCGGCAGCCGCGAAGATGCCCGCGTGGAGGGCAGCTTCCGCGCGCTCTGGCGAGGTCAGCGCCGCCGCCTGCGCGAAATCTATGGCTGTCCTTAGCAACCCGGCCCCCCGCGCCCACGCCGCCACTTGCAGGCAGCACAACGAGAGCGCGCCCGCATCAACGTTGTCCGGCGCGGTCAGCAAGGAGTTGATCGTGTCCAGAGATGCGGCGATTGGGGCGGGGATTTCCGTTTCAGTAAGACGCGCCAAGCGCCTCGTGTCACTTCCAGAGGCGAACAGACCCGTCCGCGCGTGCGGCGGCGTCGAGGTCCACAACGCAACGTCTCGCGAAGTGCGCCATAGTAGCACTCCCAGTTCGCCGTCGTTCTCCGCGAGAATGCCTGCGCCCTGCATAGTCTCGCCCGGTTCACAGAGCATCGCGGGGGGAATGCACCAGCGCCGGGACTCGCCCTGCTTTCTTGCCATGATTGCCGCAACTGAAGAATGAGGGGGCACTGAGGCACAGATCAGGTCACGTCGTGTGCAGTCGAATCGAAGTAAGGCGGGAGGGAATAGCCGCGTCAAGATCGCGCCATAACATTGCCAAGCTGTTATACACGGCACGTTAGGAGCGCCGCTGTATTACCACTTGGGAAGTGGTGAGGCTATGCCATAGCTATGTGAAATGTAGGAGGTCGCACCTGCGGCGGGGTGAGGAAACAAATGAGTGCGGTGGCGGGATAGGCGCGGCCTGCACTACATTGGCTCCGTCAGGCTTACTTGTTCCTCAACGAAGGATGGTGACGTTATGGTTCAACGGGTGAAGCTAATCCGCGCGGTGGTATTGGTAGCTACGTTCGCGGTGTCGGCGTGCGGCAGGACGCCGACCGACGGTAGCGGTGCAAGCGTCACGGGGGCCAGCCAAGCGAGTCAGGTTGGAGATTCGGCAGCAACGACGACACAGCAGGAGAGCACGGCATCAACTGCCGAGTCTGACACGACGGCAAATCGCGGCGGGGTGTTGATCGGATCGGGCCACTGACGCGCAAAGCACGACCACCGCCCCGGCCCAAACGGGCGTTTTGCTGGGGCGGTGGGGCAGTTTCCTGCACGGCAGGGCTATGAATGGCCGCCCGACGTGCGATCGAGGCGCCGCAGCCGCTTTCCGAAGCGGAGTGCGAACCGGCTTACGTCGGGTGGGGGCTGCTCCGCATGGTCGGGGGCTGGTCGGCCTTCGCGGATGTAATCGAGGAGTTGTGCGGCGGCCTTCCGCTTTTCCTCTGAGCCGCGCGCTGATGCGGCCGCAATCGCCTCCAGGGCGAGTTCCTGCGCGCGTATCAAATACCCTAAGAGGTGCGCGCCCCGCGCCAGCTCCATGTAAATATCTGGCAGAGACTCGCCTGCGTGGCGATCCAGCTTTGTCGCCTCCGTCCACGCACTCAGAAACCGGTCCCGATGCCCAAGGCCAGCGGCAGCCCGGCTGATGTTGGCCAGGATGGCAACCCGTTCATCCAGCCGCGTAACGTGCGGCAACGCGTGTTCATAGAGTGGCAGAGCAATTGAGTAGAAACCAAAGATCGTCCAGAGGCCGGCCGCATCATTTGCCAACCGGTACAGTTGCGGATTGTCCGGTCCGTAAAGCTTGTAGGCAGAGACGATGTGTGCCTGCCCCTCCTGCAAATTCCGCTCTGCAAATGCGAGCGCGATCATGTTGTGTCTTGTCGCGGCGACTAGCTCAGGCAGTCCCCCCCGGCGGGCCGCGCGGAGCGCCCGGATGAATCTTGACCGGGCCGCAGGTAAGTTGCCCCGCTTTTCCTCCATGATCGCCCAGCCCAGATAGGCATTAGCGTACCCAGCCTCATCCCCGGCTCTGCGTGACAGCGCGATGGCTCGCCGAAAGAGGGATCTCGCATCGTCAAACCTACCCTGCCGACGTGCAGCGCGCCCGGCCGCAAAAGCGAACTCCGGATCGAACTCAACGGTCCGAGCCGCTAACCACGCAAAGAGATACTCCGTAGCCGTGAACCCGTTCAACGCAGCCCATTCGGAGATTTCTACACACGCGTGAGCAACCTTCCGGGCTTCAGTGCGATCAGGCGCGGTAACAACCGAATTCAACGTTTTGAGCGGAGCTGCAAGCGGGTGCGCGGTGGGTAGCTCGCCCGGCTCCGAACGGAACAGAGCATGCCGGTCTGCACGCTCGGTAGTTGCCCAAAGGAGGGTATCGCGAAATCGAAGGAGAAGAGGCAGGGCCTCAGGTTCCTGCAATTCCTCTAGTAGCTCGAAGCCTTCAAACCGTGCCCAAGAGAGCGTCGGGACCGGGTGAACAGTCCAACGTCGCTTCGGGCCACGGCGTCCCCGGTTCGCTGGCTCGGGTTTCTCGAAGAGTATCGGCACTCAGCTACGAGGCTCGGTGTGAGCGTGCACCCGTGAACAGCGGTGCACAAGACGACAGAATAATCACCGCGCCCTGTATACGCCATAACCGCCGGTTCAGGCAACGAAAACCCCGGCCAGGATAACCCGGCCGGGGTTCGCTGGTGCGTGCGGGGTGAACGTTCAGGACGCCGCGCGGGGGTCACCCGCGACGGCGTGCCTGACGTTACCAACTCACCGCCCGGTAGCCTTCCCGCTGCTCTGCGGGCATTTCCCACCGGGTGAGCAGCTCGTGCAGAATGGTCGTCGGCGAGCTCCGCCGATGGTATTACCCTGTCAGTCGGTAGCCTGCCCTCCACCTCACGCCAGCCCCACCCGTCCCCCATCACGTCTAGCTGGAATCTCTGTTCTGAGGCGGGGTTCTCATTACCAGACGAGTAGGCAGCGAACGAATGGTTCCGATTCCAACCCCGAACCATCAGCAGGGCATCCCGGACGCTGTTTGTGTGTCGCTGATCCCAAACAACCGTTGTGCTGAGCCCGCCGAACTGCACGGCCCAATGGTTTGTGGGTCCAGCTTCAACGCCTCCCGAAACGCCCAACTGCTGGCGCACTGCCTGTCCCTGCTCGTCAATTAGCCGCACTAGCGTCTCAAGCTCCCTGCTTAGGGCTTGGAGGGCTTCCGAAGACTCCAGCCGATCGCGTCTATCCGCCTGTGCCTTACGCTCGCGGGCAATCCGCGCCGCCCTGTCCGACAGGGACTCTCCAGGTTGTCTCGCTCCTGACTGATCGCTCATCGTCCCTCCGGCTCCGGTTCAATCTCATTACCCTGCATCAGAACCGTGCCCCCGTCGTTCAGATCGCAGATGGCGGCTCCGGCATTCACCCAACGCCGCACTGTTAGCACGTCGCCCCGCTGGACAAGGCGTTCGCCTTGAAGTTCGGCACCCGTCTGCCGATCAATCAACCTGCGGTGCACATCCCGTAGCACGACGACCCGTTCCCCCTCCCGCCCAGGTTGCATACGCCGTTCTCCTGTCGATTGTTAGGACCTCAGGGCTCCCAAAGCTGCCTGCTTCTTAGTGGCGCCCGCGTACCCACCGTAGTGTTGCTCCGCCCAATGCACGGCGTTGACGAAGGCGGCTGCCCCAGGCATTGCCAGGGCCATCCGAGACTGTAGGTAATCGAGCGATGCGGTAACCCAGCGGTGGCCGAACACGTTGTTCAGGGTTTCGACTACTTCATCAATCCGGTTTTCGAGCGCATCCGGTACTAGCGGAGAGTTGTTCGTCGCCCTGCCACTCACCAAGTACGACAGCCCCCAAACAGCACCCACGGTGAGCGCCACGTAGCCAAGCGCCTCCAACACATCGCCGCCGCCACCTTTTTTCGCCATCTCATCCCCTCCTCGAATGAAGTTTCACCGGGTGTTTCTTTCCCCGCTGTGATGCCCGTCGCGAGCCGGAATCGTGCCAGCGGGATTAACTGTGCGTTAGCCGGGTGTTTCGACCTGATTAGGTACCGCTTCGGCCTTACAGGTCAGCAGAACGCTTCCGCATGTGTCGCGGTATCTCGTTGTGACGCGGCGAACACCGAGAGCCAGCAATGGGAAAGAGGTGCCTTTTTTCCTCGCTGCGCTCGGAGGCACCTCTTTCCCTGCTGGCTTTTCGCTGCGCTCAAAGGGTGATCGGAGGGGCCTCGCGGCGGACGCCGTGCTCCCGCGCCCGGCGTGCAGGGTATCACGCGGGGGAGGCCCCTCCCGTTACACGTTGCGCGCTACGCGCAAATCCCCAGCAGCAACGATCCACGGAGTACCCGATGCGCGCCAAGCGCACCATCCGAAAGCCGACCCGGTGGACCCCCGACGAGTGGCGCAGCGTCGAGGACGCCGCGCGCGCTCGGCGCCTTCCGCCGCTCCGGTTCGTCCGCGAGGCCGTTCTAAGCGCCGTGCAGACTGGCGCCACGGCTGCCCCGCCCAGGCGGCGCCGCGTGGGCGACGAGCTGGTGCACCAGCTCGCGCGCGTCCTGAACAACCTGCGGCAGTTGGAGCGTGTGGCCGACGAGGACGACGACGCGGACACGGCGCTACTCTGCGACTCGGCCGCACGCGTCACCGAGTACGTGATCCGCCGCGCGCCGGGGCGGGCGGACGCCGCCGCTCCGATTGTTGAGGAACTGATTGCCGCCGGGCGCGCGCTGAACGAGGTAGCGCACCGGGCGAACGCGGACGAGGCGCTGCCGCCCGCCGACGAGGTGGTGGAGGCCGTCAAACAGGTCTACGCCGTCGTGAGGCGTGCCGTCGCATGATCGGGAAGGCGTACAAGCTCGGAAGCGGGTTCAAGGGGCTGGCGGCCTACTTGAAGCACGGCCACCGCGAGGCGTTGCAGCCTGAGCGGGTGGCGTGGGTGGAAGCGCGCAACCTGCCGACCCGCGACCCGGAAACGGCGGCGCGCGTGATGGCGGCCACCGCTCGCGATTCCGAGCGGGTGCGCAAGCCGGTCTATCACTTGTCGATCAGCTTCGACCCCGGCGACCCCGTGGACCGGGACACGATGCGCCGCGTTGCGGATCGCACGCTCCGCGACCTTGGGCTGCACGAGCATCAAGCCGTGATTGTCGCCCATCGGGACCGCGCGCACCCGCACGTCCACATCGTCGTCAACCGGGTTCATCCCGAGCAGCGCACCGCCTGGTCAAACTCTTGGGACTATCGGCGCATCGAGGCGAGCTTGCGCCAGCAGGAGGCGGACTTGGGCCTGCGGATCGTGCCCGGCAAGCACGCACCCGTCCCCGAGCACGCGCGCGACCTCGTGCGCCCTGCGCCCGCGCAGCTTGTCCGGGGTGCGCCTGAGTACGTGGAGCGCGTGCGCGCGGCGGCCGGTCCGCACTTGACGGGCGCCCGCTCGTGGGCGGAACTGGAGCGCGGCCTAGCGGAGCACGGGCTGGCAGTGCGGATGAAGGGCCGGGGGATGGTGGTCACGGACGGCACGCACGAGGTGAAGGCGTCCGAGATTGACCCGGCCGCGTCCCGGTTCCGACTGGAGCGCCGCTTGGGTGCGTTCACCGACTACCGCGCGCGGCAGGCAGTTGCAGGGCGTGCGCTGGACGAGCGCACCGTGCAGCGTGCCGCCGCGCCCAGCGTGGAGCGGCGGACACCGGAGCGGCCCGCGCCGGAAGGTCCCGCGATTCCGACCGGAATCAACCCGCAGCGGCGCGCACCTGAAGTGCAGCGTGCGCCGCAAGCTCCCACGCCCACGCCGGCGGCGCGTCCCGCGCCCGCGCCGGCTGTGGAGCGGCGTACCCGTCCCCGCACCGTGCGCGAAGCCGCACGCGACTTCTCGCGCGAGGCTCGTGCGCTCTACTCAGATCCCTCAGCAGCGCGCCGCGCTTTCCTATCCGCCGCAGAGCGGCGCGGCGCGGACCGCGCCGCCGTCACGCTCCGCGACGAGCCCCACCGCTTCGGCGCGCTCCGGCCCGGTGCCGATCCGGCCCGCAGCGCGCGTGCGGCGGATGCCGGGTTCGACTACGCCCGCCACCGTGCCGCCAGCGACCGCGCCACCCTGAAAGGGACCGCCGCGCTGGTCCGCGAGGCGGACGCGTACGAGCGCGGGGTGCGGGCCGTGGATCGCTTGGCGGACGAGGCTGCGCGCGCCGCGCGCGAGCCTGCACGGCTCACCCAGGTTCGGCGAGACGGCCTGCGGGCCGTCCGCGCTTTCCGCGACGATGCCGCGCACGTCTACGCCGATCCCGCCCGCGCCCTCCGTGCCGTGGAGGCGTACCGCGCCCGCTTCGGGATGGACGAGACGGCCCGCGCCATCCGCGAGGCCCCCGACCACTTCGGCGCGCTGCGCGGCGTGGAGTCTACCCGCTATTTCGGCTTCCAGCGCGTTACCAGCTACGAGGCCGGGCACAAGCGCGCCCAAGGCTTGGCCGAGACGTTCCGCACGGCCTCGCTCGCCCGTGCTGCCCGGCCGAGCGCGGGCGACGTGCAGCGTGCCGCCCAGCGCGCCCGCGAGTCTGCGGGCGCCCTCGATGCAGCGCGCGCCGCGCTCCGTCACCTGGACGTGCGGGGGCACGTCCGCGAGGCCGCGTCGCGCCTTATGGCGGCGCAGATCGGCAAGGGACCGGAGAAAGCCGCACAGCTCGCCGCGCGGCTAATCCCGATGGTCCCCGCGTCAGCCACGCAACTGGTCAAACAGGCTTTCACGCTAGGTAAGACCATGGCTCTCGGGCACGACCACGAGAGGGAACGCGAGCGCGGCCTGAGCCGCTGAGACAAACGCCTGCCGCGACATCGACCCATGCCCAAGCAGCAGAACAACCCGCACGCCACCCCGGCCCAGCCCACCCGCGAGCGGGCGCTGTACGTCAGCGCCGCCCGCGTCTACTTGGACGCCTTCCGCGTCGTGTTCGTGGACCCCGTGATCGCCCGGCGGCGGTTCCGCCGCGCGGCGGAGTGGGATCAGGCTGGCGCGCTCGCCGCCCTGCTGCTGCATCCGGACGAGTTCGGCCCGCGGTGCGTGCGCGCCTTTGCGAGCGCCGTCCGCGACCCCGCGTTCATCTACTGGACCCAGCGTGAACGCCGTCCTCGCGCGTTCCTCATCCGAGTTGCGGAACTGCTGTACGCCGAGGATGAGAAGCGCGCCCATACCGAGCGCATGCGGGTGACGCGGAGGGAGGCCGAGCAATCAGGCCACCGGAGCGGGACGCTCCAAGAGGACCGCGCCCGCAGCCGTCGTGTCATGCGTGAGGCCTTTCACAAGGCGGCCGAGGTCTACACACACCCGGCGCGCGCATGCCGCGCGATTCTTCGCTGCGTCCGCCGCCATGGTGCCGAACGAACGCGCGCGGTCTTGGAGCAGAAGCCGGATTTCTTTGGTGCGCTCCGCGTGGTCAAACATCCGCGCGGTGTCTGGCCGCTGCTGCTGGTGTTCGACAGCACCGACGAGGCGAAAGCCTCTGTGAAGGCCTTCCGCGACAACGGGTTTGATCCCGCCATCCGCGTCCGGAGCGGGCGCAGCAAGGCCGGGGAGGTTCTGCGCACCAGCGAGTGCGCGGCGTCGTACTTCAGTCAGTTGAAGCATCTCACCGAAACCGAGCCGCCGAGCGGCGCCCTGGCCGAAGCAGCGCGCCTGCTGGCCGTGCTCTGCCGCCGCCGCGACGTGGACGAGCCGCCGCAGGGAAAGGGGCCGCCGCCCATCTACAAGCAGCTTTCCGCCATGCTCCCCGACCGCATGGCCGGGCTGATCGTGGAAGCCTTGAAGCTCGCGAAGAACGAGACGGGCGAAAGCCCTGAGTGGAACCGTGGCCGGGACGGCTACGGGCGGGAGTTGGCGCGCAGCTTGGGATTGGAATTTGACTTCGTTAGCCGCGGCTGGGACCGCGGGCGGGAGCGAAGCCGCGGGGGAGGTATGGAACTGTGAGCGCGCGTGAGCTATCGAATGCGGCGCACGGCGTCGCCGGGCAGCTCCTGCGGCTGCGTACAGCGGGACGCGCATCTATCCGTCAGGTCTCGACTTTCCTGGACCGCGATGGCTGCACGCGTCCGAGCGGACCCGGCATAAGCCACCAACTCCGCAACGCGCGCCTGCATGCGACTCAGATTGTTGCTACTGTTGTTCATGGTTTACCTAGCTTTCTACCCTTGGCGGCGCGTTGTATTCGTGGTCTGACCCTAGCTCACCGGCTGGACTCCCTGTTCGTAGCTCGGCAGGTCAGTCCATCGCAGTCCCGCGTCCGCACTTGCGAGGCACCGCTGCACAGCGTCGGCGAGGTTGCGCGGGGATACCGGTTTGTGCAGGAGGCCACAGAACCCGTCCGCCTTGCTACTCGCGGTCGTGTAAAGCACCTGCGCCGTTACTGCAAGGACCGGCACGTGCTCCAATTCCGGATTCGCGCGAATTCGCCGCAGTGCTTCCTCGCCGCCGAGGTCTGGCATCATCAAATCCATGATGATGAGGTCCGGCCGCTCGCGCTGGGCGATCTCCACCGATGCGAAGCCACCGGAAGCCACAGCCGTCCGAAACCCCAGGTGTTGAAGGATCGTCGCGAATATCGTTCGGTTGTCCGGATTGTCGTCGGCCACGAGCAAGAGCGGACGGGTCGCGCCCTGCTGTTCTACTTTCAAGGTCGGGGGCGGCATCATGCCGCAGCGGGGGAATGTTCGTCGAGAGTTCGACAAGTTGAACATAACGGTAAACCCCCGTTCCGCAAAGCCATCGGCTACCCTCAACGGTTACACGAGGCGCTCTCTCCGGCCGCGCTACGCCCGTTGGGACGTGAGCCGTTCCACTTCGTCCACCACGGCAAGTGGCGAACACGGCATGGCCAGGTACGCGTCCGCACCGGCTGCGAATGCGGACGCGCGGTCGGATGGCAGCGCGCGAGCGGTGAAAATCAGTACGGGGATGTCGCTGGTCTGCGGGTCAGCTTTCAGGCGGCGCGTTGCTTCAAGGCCGTCCAGCACGGGCATCTTCACATCCATGATAATCAAATCAGGGGTGCCCGAGCGGGCGAGGCGTATTCCGTCAGCCCCGTTCTTCGCTTCGACCACGTCATGGCCGGAGTGCTCCAGAACGCTCCTGGCGATGACCCTGTTGTCAACGTGGTCATCGACTATCAGCACCTTTGCCATGCGCCCGTGCCCCGATTGATGGTCAAGAGAAGCGAAAGCGAGCGGGCAACCAGTATGCCGAGCGTAGTTGCAGCCGCAGGCGAAAAGCTTGGGCGTGTCCCCCCTGGCGGGGGGCCGGGCTTCGCGCGCAGTAGGGCGACAAACAACGTCGCCCAACTGCGCCGGGCCAACCCGGCGACTCGGTGCGCCAATGTCCTGCAGCGTGCGCGAGGCTTGTTTCCGTGTGCCTCCCCGCCGGGCTGTCCCGGCCCTGCGGGCGCGAATCCCTCACGCACGGCGGCAGGGCTACGGGAGAGCGTGAGGAACCCTGCGCCCTGCCGCCTTAAACCCGAACCCGGTAGCGCGCGACGGGTTGCGGGGCGCGCCCTCTACTTGACGGGCTGCGCCCGTCGAAACGGTTTCCGGCAAACCCCTTCCGGCTTCTGCGCGCGCGTGCCGCGTGCCGTGGCGTCCGCTGGTCCCGGCGGGTACGCTCGCTTAGGCTCGCTATCGCCTGCGCTCGCAAGCTCGCTACGGCGGGGCGGTCGCCTGCGGCGGGCATTTGTGGGGGGCAGCGCCCCCCACACCCCCACGTGTTGGTCCGCAGGAGTGAGCACGGGCGGGGCAGGCGCCGCCGGGCCGGGCCGGGTGTCGTGCCCTCGCTTTGCAGTGGCGTCTCCAACATTGCAGGCGCGCCGCAATGGCGGCGTTGCGCATGGCAGCAGCGAAAGTGCGGCGGGGCTGATTCTGGCCGGAATCACAAGCGGAAGCAACGCAAACCGCACAAACAAAACTATTGCGCACCCTGCAATAGATCGCTATATTATAGACGTGGGTTGCGCGCGCCATCGCTCACGATTCGGAGGCGACGATGGCGCAAAAGACTAAAGCCAAGGCGTGGAGCTACCTCGCGGGGGAGAAGGGCAAGAACCGCGTCCGCGCCTACGAGGACGGCAAAGGTGGCGCGCTCTACCTTGAATGGTACGAGCCAGTGTTTGACAACAAGGGTATTGCGATCAACGATCCGCGCACGGGGCAGCAGCAGACGCGCAAGCGGCGCCTCTGCCTCACGTCGGCCGGGATCAACTCCCGCGCCGACGCCATGAAGAAGGCCGAAGAAGTCGCCCAGCGTTTCGGCCAGCTTGCGAGGCGCGCGGCGGCGAAGGTAGACGGGCCGTTGACGCTGGGGCGGCTGCTATCGCTGTACCTGGCCGAAGTGGTGCCGACCAAGCGTGCAGGCACGCAGGAGCATAACCGCATCATGGCGCGTATCGTCCTCGCGTTCTTTGGCGAGGGTGCGATAGTGGAGCGGATCGGGCCGGACGGACGGCCAACTACGGAAATCGGCAGGGTGCGCTATAACGCGTTTCTCCGGGCGAGGGCCGAGGGGACTATCCCCGGCTTTCCGAAGCGCGCCAGACCGCAGACGGTGCGGCTTGCCGTGACGTTCATGCGGGCAGTGTTCAACTGGGCCAAGATCGAGCGCGACGACGGGTGCCCGCTGCTCATGCGGAATCCGTGGGAGGGCTTCCCGATCCCCCGCGAGGACACGCCGACCCGCCCGGAAATGACTGCGGAGCTTCACGCGCGGCTTGTGGAGCACGCAGCAGATTGGAGAATGGCCGTAGTGCTGGACCTCTGCCGCGAGACGCGGCGGCGCATGAACAGCGTGCGCCAGCTCGCGCTAGAGGACGTGGACCTAGCCGCAGGGACGGTGCGCTGGCGCGGCGAGTTTGACAAGGCACGCAAGACGCGCGTTACCCCGTTGTCCACGCGGGCGCGGGCGGCGATATTGCGGGCCTTGGAGCAACGGCGGGCGGAAGGGCTGGACGCGTCCCCGTGGCTCTTTCCCGCCAAGCGGGACGGGGCGCAGGCGGTCAGCAAGAACGTGCTTCACAACCTGATGAAGCTGACCAAGCGGCGCCTTGGGATCAACGTTGCTAGGCTCGGCTACCACGCCGAGAAGCGGGCCGGGATTCGCGATCCGCGCTTTCGGGCGCTCCCGCCAACGGTGCAGGAAGAGCTTGCAGGCACCACGTGGGACACGATGCGGAAGGTGTACGACTACGTTGACCTTCCGACGCTGCACGAGGCGGTAGCGGCCTTGGAGGCCGATCCGGTGCCCTTCGAACAGCCGCCCGCGCCGGCCCGGCGCCTGCGTTCGGTGGCGTGATTCACCAACGGACAGCGCCAACCGACAGCAGGCGCCAACGGGCAGTGGTAAGCCGTTGCAAGACGGGCACTTACCGCCGGATGGCTGAATACGCGGCAACAACGGCCCAAAGTCCGCCTTCGCGGACTGCACGCGCAGTTGAGTGCGCGAGGCCAGCCGGTGCGCGATTTAGGTCTCCCCCTCCCCTGCGCAGCGGGGGACGGGGGCCGGGGGGAGGGGGCTCCCAGAGGCATGCACCGGCACCCAGTCGCACCCGCTCGAAGTTCCCCCCTCTCCCGGCGCAGTTTGCCGGGGGAGGGGCCGGGGGAGGGGCCCGCCGGAGGACGCATCCAGAGGTTTCGATGCGCGGAGGAGCCAGCCAGGCGATCGTGCCGGTGCTTACGGCTGCTTCGTCACCACGCGCCGTACGGCGGGGTCGGACCAGGCTTCGCGCAGAGCAGGGTCCTGCTGGATCTCGCGCTGCACCGCCGGGTCGCGCACCAGTTCGCCCGTGAGCTCCAGGAGCTTCCGCGTGCCATCGTCGACAGGCCGCGGCGCCATGCCGGGCATCGCGTGTCCGCTCGCGTCGTGGTTCAGTCCGGCGTGCGGATTCGTAGCGCCGCCCGCCGCTGCGTGCGCCGCGGTGTGCGACTGCCCCCCGGCGGCCGCATGGCTGCCGTGCGCGTTCGACGCCCCGGTCGAGCGACCGTGATTCGTCGCGGCGTGCGACGCGCCTCCGGATTGCGCTGAGTGGCCCGCGTGTGCCGCCGTGGACGACGTGCGCGGGGCGTGATTCATCCCCTCGTGGCCCGCACTGGAGCCTGCAGAGTGGTTGGCCGCGTGCCCCGCCGCTCGGCTGGATGCGTGTCCAGACGCATGACGAGTTCCGCCAGTCGCTGCGTGCCCGCCCGTGTGCGCCGCCGTTCCGGCCGCGGCGCGTCCGGCGCTGCCCCCGTGCGCCGCGTGGTCCACACCCGACGTCATGTTGGATGACGTGGCGGTGCCGCCGTGGGCCGAGTGGTCCGCTGCCACTGCCGCAGTTCCATCGCCGGTTGCGTGGCCCATGGCAGAGTGGTCCATCCCAGCCATCCCGGCGGCCGAGTCAGCCCTGGTGGAGTCGTGCATCGCGTGGGGGGCAGGGGCCGGCGCGACCGTGTCTCGCCTGGCCTCCAGCGGGCGCTCGGCCGTGTCGGGCTCGCCCGAGCATCCGGCCATCACCAGCGCCGCCGCGAGGCTTGCACCGTACCTTCCGTACATCGCCATCACCTGGGTCGAGGACGCGGACTGCCGCGTCGGTTCAGTGCCTGTGCGCATCGGCGGCGGGCGCGGCGGGCTGGGCGCGGCGCAGCTCGGCCAAGCGCCGCTGCACCTCGGGATCGCTCCACAGCTGGTGCAGGCGGGGGTCGGAGTGGATGCGGGCCTCCACCTCAGGGTCCGAGAGCAGCCGCACCGCGAAGTCGATCGCCTGCGCGCTGTCCGCTGCCGCGCCCGCCGGCATCGCCTCGTGATCCATCCCGTGCGCGGCCTGCATCTCGCCGATCAGGCGCTGCAGCACGGGGTCGGTGGCCACTCGCTCGCGGATGACCGGATCCGCCATCAACCGCGCGTGCAGTTCCGCGATCAGCGCCGGACTCGGCGACCCGCTCCCGCCCTTTGCGGAGGCGGACGGGGCCTGCGCGCCGTGCGCCGAGTGGTCCGTCATCGGCATTGCGGTGGATGGGGGCGGCGCGGCGGAGTGATCCGTCCCCTGTGGCGCCGCGGCGGACGGCGGGCCGTGGCCCATGGCTGCGTGATCGGCCGCGGAGCCGCCGGCGGCACCGTGCTGCATCCCACCATGGGCCATCACGGCGCCGCGCTCCACCGTGGGCTCGGGGAAGCCGGGGAGGAGGCCCACGACCGGCCCGCCCATGTTCTGCACGCCCATCGCGTGGCTCATCTCCAGCCACTCGGCCTGCGTCATCACGAACGAGGTGGCGTCGCGATATCGCTCCGCCGCGCGCAGGATCTCCTCGCGCTTGCGCTCCCGCGGCACCTTGGGCGACGCCAGGATGTCGGAGATTACGTCGTGCATGCCGTGCAGGTTGTCGAAGATGATCGCCGCTTCCGGGTACCGCGCCGTGAACCGGGGCGCCACCGCCGCCGTCATCGGCATCAGGCGAGGCATGTTGCGGGGCGCGTCCTGCAGCATCTGCCGGAAGCGCGCGACCGTGGCCGTCACCCCGGTCTGCCGCTCCTCGGGCGTGCGGCCGACCACCAGCGGCTCGTACAGCCCCACCTGTAGCCAGTGGTAGCCCCAGATCAGCCCGTTGAACTTGGGATAATTGTCTCGGAACGCGGTGGCGTAGTATTGGCCCTCCATCAACTCCATGTTCTTGGGAACGGAGCTGAAGGCAACGTCCGGGCGGCTCTTGTAGTAGCGCAGCAGGCTCGCGACTTCGGCGTCCTTCTGCGTCTCGGACAGCCGGTCGTCGCCCAGCACGTCGTACATCTGCCGGTGAAGGAGGTGCGCCCATTCGAACATGAGCTTGGCCTCGGGGGCGAGCTTCACGTATTCGATCTCGATGGCGGCTTCTTCGAGCGGCATCCGCGGCGGGCTCAACAGCAGGCGCCGGGTGATGAAGTCGTACTCGCGCTCTTCCAACTCCGACACGGGCGCACCCGGACGGGTGTAGAGTTTTTCGTACAGGATGGCGTGCCCGTAGTCGAACGCGTTGAACAGGCGGTCGGCACCGGGATAGTTGCGCCGGAACACCCAGTTGTGCTCGGCGGGCATGTAGAACTGCTCGTGCTGCCGCGTGAACTGCGCCCGCGCCGGCTCGGCCGACGCGCCCAGCGCCAGGCCGATGGCCGCGGCCCCGAGGGCGGCTCGTGCGGTAAACTTCGTCATCATCACTTCTCCTCTATCGGTCAGGCCGGCGCTGCCGCCGGCCGTCGCGCGCTTTCAGCGGATCGGGAGCAGGCCGCGCACCGCGAAGGCGTGCGCCGCTCCAAAGGTGAACGACCAGCCCTGCTCGCCGCCCGCGAACCGCCGGCCGATGCCGAGGTCCACGTTGAACTGCGGGCTCGTCTGATACCGGAGTCCGGCTTCCGCGGTCCACCCGAGCCGTCCGTCGTCGTCAAGCGGCTGCTCCGCGAACAGGTCCGCGGTCGCCAGCAGGCCACGCAGCGGAAAGGCGCGATCGACGGCGATGCCCGCCATCCACCGCGACGCCTCGCCCACGTCGCCGCCTTCCGAACCGAGCGTATACTGGCCGTTCAGGTGAAAGCGCGCGCCGGTGAAGGTGCGGGTGGCGATTCCCTTCAGCGAGGTAACGGCGCGGTCCGGGGCCAGGCCTCCCACGGGAAGCAGCGTCTCGACGGCGATGGCGAACGCCGGGAGCGTGCGCGTTTCGACGTTCAGATTGTGGAGCGCGGCGATCTCGATGCCGGCCAGCCCCTGCACATGGTAGTGGTCGCCGTCGTCGAGGAACGATACCGGAAAGCCCACCTCCAGCTGCGTGCGGGGCAGGATTCCGTAGGCGATCTCCGGCGCGATCTCCCATTTGTATGCGCCGCCGTTCTCGTGCTCCAGGCGCACGGGGGCGAGCTGAAGCTCGAAGGCGTATCGCTCCACCGGGGCGGCGTCCTCGATCTGCACGGGTCGGCCGCGGTCGGTGTTGTAGTAGTCGGTCTGCGCGCAGGCGGGCCGCGCCGCCGCGCCGAATGACAGCGCGGCCGCCGCGGCGGCCGTGATGATTCTTGTCATGCTCTCCAGGTCGATGTCGAACGGTTCGCCGCGCGGAACGGCAAGTTGCGGTCCCGGGCCGGTGCATCTTCTCTGGATTGCGGGACTTGGGTGTGCGATCCATGGCGGGTTGTGGCGGCGGGTGGGGGCCCCTCCCCCGGCCCCTCCCCGCACAAACTACGTGCGGAGAGGGGGGAACTTCGATCGGGGTTCGACTGGCTGCCGGTGCATGCGTCGGAAGCCCCCTCTCCCGGCCTCTCCCCCGCAAACAGCGCGGGAGAGAGGAGACCTTCGATCGAGGTTCTACTGGCTGCCAGTGCATGGCCTCACCAGGGTCCCAGCCAGGGCGCGGCAGCGGCACCTGCCGCGGGCGAATGAATTCGCTGCAACAACCACACGATGTCCGCCTGCGCGGACTACATGCTGTGGTGTGGGGATGGGGATGGGGCGCGTCCTGAACTCCGCCAGGGCTTGATGTGGCGGCCGCCGTGGCGCGGGTTGTTAGGTGTGTGGCGGATCCCTCAGTCGCTGCTATCTGTCGTGTGAGGGATGGATTGGCCGGGCCGCTCCTTCGGGATGACATCGGGTGCTTCGGCAGGTGCGGCTTGCAGGCAGGGTGCAGCCCCGACCGGGCCGCGTGCGTCCCGGTCGGGGCTTTCCGCTGTTGTTGCGGCGGGTTTACCCGCTCACGCGCGGCCTACCGCCCGATCCAGTAGCTGGCCTTGATCACGAAGATGTTGTCGGCGCGCTGCCGGAAGATGCCGGCGGCGTCGCGCCCGAAGTCGAAGTCGCCGTACGTCTCGCCACCCGCGCGCTGCTGCTGCCACACCAGGAAGAGCGTGCTTCCCGGACGGTACTCCCACCGCAGCACCGCGTTGCCGCGCAGCGACCGCACGTTCAAATCGGGGTTGTCGAACGAGAACGACTGCGCCGAACCGGCGCCCTCGACCGCGCAGTTGCCGTTGGGATCTGCCGTGTAGTCGTTGTTCGCCTGGTCGAAGCAGATGGTGCCGAAATCCTGCCCGTACTCCTTCTTTTCCAGCGTTCGCGGCCCGGTGAACTCGCTGAAGTTCTCATAGTCGCCCGCGAAGACGAACGGCTGTGCGAAGAGCTCCAGCGTCAGCGTGGGCGTGAACGTCCAGTTCAGCCGCGTGTTCATCGACAGCTGGTGCTGCGCCAGGTTCGCCACCACCGCGCGCTGGCCGAAGAAGTGGGTGGCCGTGGCGTCGTCGCGGCGCAGCACGAACTGCTGGGTGTTGCGCGAGAAGCTGTACGACGGCCCCAGCGTGAGCTGCACGTGGGGCGCGGGGCGGATGCGCACGCTGCCGGCCATCGACGTGTAGCTGCCGCCGTCGGTGTCCCGCACGTAGTTGCCGTTCAGCGAATAGAGCAGCGCTTTGCGGGGGTCGGTGCTCATCCGGGCGTGCAGCAGGTTCTCACCGGGCCGGCGCGCCACCCCGGCCCCGCGGGTCAGCCGGTCGTCGTTTCCCCCGGGGTCGAACTCGGTGTAGAACGCCACGTTCCAGTAGTTCGTCAGCTGCCCGCCCGTAAAGAAGTGAAGCTGCCCGCCGGTGCGGTCGCCGTCGAAGTTGTACTCCTGCTGTCCGCCCAGGATGGCCTGCCACCAGCGGTAGTGCCGGGTGGGCGTGTTCCACCGTCGCATGACGTTGGCCACCGACCACACCCAGTCCGCCCGGTTCAGGAACGCCGCGTCGTTCACCTCGAACCCCGGGCTGCGGTAGTTCACGGCGCCTTCCCACTGCCACTCACCCGCGTCCTTGGCCAGCCGCAGGTATCCGCCGTGGCCGCGCAGCGAGGTGGCCGACGCATCCAGCTGGTCGGAGAAGATGCCGTTGCCACCGCTCTGCCGGTCCGGCCTCTGGAAGTAGCGCGCGGACGAGTTCTGCAGCCGCAGGATGGAGCTGGAATCGCCCGCCACGTTGGAAAAGGCGATGTTGCCCATCAGGTGGTAGGTGCGGTTCTTCCACCACGCATCCCAGTCCACGCCCACCGCCTCCGCGTGTCCCGGAAGGCGGGTTTCCAGCGCATCGGATTCAAACCGGCGGATCACCGACGTGGCGATGGCGCCCACCACCAGGTTGCCGCCCCGCAGGTTCTGCCGCACCCGGCCCACGAAGTAGTTGCTGGCCGGCTCCACCTCCTCGGTGAATCGCCCGCCCAGCGTGTCCTGCCCCAGCGCCCTCTCGGAACGGGTGACGGCATCCATGAGGCCGATCTGCAGCCCGCCGCGCGTGCGTCCGGTGACCTTGGCCGCTCCCAGGATGGTGCTGTTCTCGGGAGTCTGCACGTACTCCGAGCCGTCAAGCGTTCCGCTCCCCTGCGGGGATCGGCCGATGCGCCGCGAATAGAACAGCGACATCGACGTGCCGTCGCAGTTGAAGCACGAGAAGCTGCCGAAGTTGAACAGCCCACTCCCCTCCACGAAGAACGGCCGCCGCTCGGCATAGAAGGTTTCGAACGCCGACAGGTTCACCACGGCCGGGTCTACCTCCACCTGCCCGAAATCGGGGTTCACGGTGGCGTCCAGCGTCAGCGTGGAGCTCAGCTGGTACTTCACGTCGGCGCCCACGCGCGTGCTGTACTCGCTGGCGCTCTGGAACGGGCTGCCCGGCTGCGTGGGCCGCACGTAGCTGGCGCGGCTCAGCGCGTAGGGCAGCAGCTCCATCCGCCCCCGGTTGCGCGGCGCGCGGATGCCCTCCAGGTGGCCGTACCGCGCCGGTCCGCCGCTCTCGCGCTTGGGCCAGAAGCTCCACGACGAGTTCTCGTTCAGCCGCTCCACGAAGCGCTCCACCTGCAGCCCCCACGTCTGCATGCTGTCGCGCGGAAAGCGAAGCTGGCTGAAGGGAATCCGCAGCTCGGCGGCCCAACCCAGCGAATCGATGTGTGCGGCCGCGGAGTACACCGGGTCCCACGACGGATCGGCGGAGGCAGATGCCTGCCCCGCGTCGTTCTTTACCCCCGACGGGTTGACGAGGAACGCGGTGACGCCGGTGTGGTCGTGGTAGGTGTCGAAGATGAACTGCACGTAGTCGCCGCTGTTCACCTGGTCGCGGCGGAACAGGCGATCGCTGACGCCGCGCGCACCGAGCGAATCGTACATCCGGGCACCGATGTACAGCGCGTCGGCATCGTAGGCCACGCGGACCTCGGTGCGCTGGGTGGCGGGCTGCCCCTCAGTGGGGTCTCGCTGCACGAAGTCCGTCGCGGGCGCGGCCGACTGCCAGACGGCCTCGTCCAGGCGGCCATCGACCATGATGGGAACCGTGCGCTCCACGGCCTGCATGCGCGGTGCGGCGCCCGTGGTATGCGCGCCGCCCTGTGCGCCGGAGGGCGCCGCGAGCGCGAGCGCGGCGGCGAGGAGGGCCGCAAGGGGGCGACAGGGGTTCATGGGCATCGGAAGAATCTCGTGGAAAGAAGGGCCGGGCGGCGGATCCGTCGACGCTTGGATGCGCGCGCCCGGCGAAGGGTTGGGTTACGGCTGAGCCGGGCTCAGCGGTTGCGCCGGACGTACTCGGGACCGATGCCGTGGATCTTCATTCTCACCAGCGCGTCGGGCGAGGTGTCGCGAAAGCCGGCCTCGCGCACCTCGCGGATGAACCGCGGCGTCACGCCGTGAATCCTCATCTGCACCAGCTGGTCGGCGGTGGCGTTCTCGAACCCCAGCGCCCGGTACTCGCGAATGCGCTCGGGTGTCACGCCGTGGATGCCCATCTGCATCAGGTCTTGCCGGTCGAGCCCGCGAAAGCCCAGGGCCGCCAGCTCGCGCACCAGCTCGGGCGTCACCTGGTGGATCTTCATCTGCGTGACGTCATCGGCCGAGAGCCCCTGGAAGCCGGCCGCGCGAAGCCCGCGGACGTACTCGGGGGTGATGGAGTGGATGCGCAGGTCCACCAGGTCGTCGGCGGAAAGGCCGGTGAAGCCGACGTCCGCCATCTCGCGCACCTGCTCTGCACTCACTCCGTGGATGCTCATCTTCAGCAGCTCTTCGCGGTCCAGCTCGCGGAAGCCCAGCGACTCCATCTCGCGCACGAACGCCGGGGTCACCCGGTGGATGCGCATCTCCACCACGTTCTCCACCGTGTTGGCGCCGGCGATGCCCAGCGCCCTCATCTCGCGGACGTACTCGGGCGTGATGTTGAAGATGAACAGCTTCATCACGTCCTCGATGTCGAACGTGCCCAGCCCCAGCCCCGACAGGCGCCGCACCCCCTCGGCGGACGCGCCGACCAGCGCCAGGTGCATCAGCTCGCGGTCGGTGACGCGATCGGTGCCCTCCACGCCCAGCGAACGGAGGGCGGACGGGAACTGGCGGTTGGGGCGAAAGCGGAAGTGGCCCGATCCCCTGCCCTCCCGGAACGTGCCGTCGAACTCGAACACGCCCGGCTCGCGGTCGATGCGGAAACTGACCGGCGTCGACGCGGAGGCGGTGAGCGCGTCGGCGGAAAGGCCGGCGAGGTCCGCGCGGGCGATGGAGTTCCCCCAGACGGAGCTCTCCGTCATCAGGTTCAGCTGCAGCCGCTCCGGGCCGCCGTGCCGCGCGTCGATCGTCCACGTCCCATCGGTGCTGTCGGCGGCGGGGGGCGTCGCAGGCTCAGTCGCCGGCGGCCGATGGACCGTGGCGGAGACGACGGCGGCGGTCGCCAACAGGGCCGCCGCGGTGGTGATAAGGGCTCTGCGCATGGGGCAGCTCCTGTCGAAAAGGTGAGGGGTGGGCGCACGCCGGGGTGGATGGCCGCCTCGTACGGGCTCCACCTGCAAGAAAGTTCGGGGGATCGAGGCGGCGCGCGCCGCCTCGATCCCGTTACAGGACTACGGGTTACGGCGTTCGGGCGCGGCCCCTGGCCTGGTCGCGGTCCACCCCGCTGGCGCGCAGCCGAATCAGCTGGTCCGCGTTCAGGTCGGCGAATCCGGCCTCCCGCAACTCGCGGACGTACGCCGCGTCGATGCGGTGGGCACGCAAGTCCGTCAGCCGCCTGGCCGAGAGCCCCGTGAGCCCCACGCTGGCCAGCTCGCGGATGTACGCGCCGGTGACGCCCACCGCGCGCAGACCGGAGAGCGTTTCCACGTCCAGCCCCGACAGTCCGGCCGCCCGAAGGTCCGCTAGATAGTCGGCGTCCACGCGCAGGGCGCGCAGACTGGTGGCGTCATTGGCGGATACGTCGCGCACGCCCTCGCGCACCAGTTCCCTGACGAACTCCCGCGTTACGCCCACGGCGCGCATGCCGGTCAGGTCGCTCGCGGAAGCGTTGGTGAAGCCGAGTTCACGCATCTGCGCGACGAACTGCGCATCGACGCCCACGGCGCGCATCCCCGTCGCCTCGTCGGCCGAGCGCGGGTCCACCCCGGCGCGGCGCATGTCGACCAGCCAGGCCGCGGTCACTCCCACCGCGCGCAGCCCCGTCAATTCGTCCGCCGTCAGTCGCCCCCAGCCGACGCCGTTCATCTCCCGGGCGTACTCCGGGGTGACTCCGACGGCGCGCATGGAAACGAGGTCGTCGCTGCTCAGGCCGGTGTAGCCCGCGTCGCGCATCTGGCCGATGTACTCCGCGTCGACGCCTACGGCACGCATGGCGACCAGGTCGTCAATTTCGGCGCGCGCGGGCGGCGTGTCGGTCTGCGCCAGCGCTGATGCCGGACCCTTCTTCGGCGCGTCCTTGCGAGTATCCTTCGACCGCGCGTCGTCGGAGCGCCCCGACTGGAACCCGTCGTCCTCTTCGATCTCCGCACGGGCATCGTTGACGAGCGAGCCGGATTGGTGTGCAGCGGCCGCCTCGACGGGCCGCATGGCCGCGAGAGAGCCGACGATCAACAGCCCCGCGACGACGGCGAGAAGCTTGGCGCCTGCGGAGGGCACGCCCCGCGAGCGGGCGGCATCCAGCACCCACAGCAGCCGCGACTCCAGTTGTGAGGGCCGGGCCATGCTCACCAGCGCGGGCGACGCCAGCCAGGGCGAGCGGTGCGAGCGGGCGATCTCCAGCAGGTGCGAGGCGTAGTCCGACGCGCGGGTGCCCGTGCGGAGCACCAGGTCGTCGCAGGCGCGCTCGCGCTCCACGCGAAGGCGCCGCGCGGCGTACCACACGGCCGGATGCCACCAGAAGAGCGCGCAGGCCACCTGCGCCAGCGCCTGCGTCAGCGTGTCGAAGCGCTTCACGTGGGCCAGCTCGTGCGCCAGCACCGCGCGGCGGCGGTCGTCGGCCCACTGGTCGGCGTTGGCGGGCAGCACCACCGCGGGCCACAGCAGGCCGCCCGTGGCCGGCATCACCGCGCCGCGATCCCGCAGCAGCAGCACGGGACGTCGCAGCTGCAGCTGTTCCGCGGCTTCGTGCGCGCTGCGCAGCCACTCGGGGTCGTGCACCACCTGCGCACGGCGTCCCATCCGCGCCACGCCCCAGAAGCCCAGCGCCAGCCACAGCAGCCCGGCGAGCACCCCCGCGGCAACGAGACCGGCGGCGGCGCGCGGCAGCCACGCGTCGGCGGCGGAGTGGACGACCGGCATCGGCTCGGCCAGGAGCGCCCTGTCCGGCATCTCCGCGTGGAAACCGGGCTGCTCGACGAGCGTCGCCGGAGCCGTGGACGCCGGGGCCGCGGTGGACGGCAGCAGCGGAACCTCCCAGGCGGGAAGCACCACCGAGAACACGGGCAGGGCCAGGACGCCGATGACGGCGACGCACCACACCAGGTGGCGCACGGCGGCAGAGGCGCGCCAGAGCAGCGCCGAGACGGCGGCGGCCAGCAGCAGGATCAGCGTCGCCTTGGCCGCCAGCTCGGCCAGCAGGGGCAGCCACTCCGCCCCGGGCATCAGGCCGGCGCTCATTGGCCCTGCTCCCGCGCGCGGTCGATCAGCGCGGCCAGCGCGTCGAGCTCGTCGTCGGAGGGCGGCTCTTCCGAGGCGTCCATCAGCGCGGCCATGGCGGCGGCGGTGGAGCCAGCGAAAAAGGTGCGCAGCACGTGGCGCATGGCCGACTCGCGGACGTCCTCGTGCGGCGCCGTGGGAAAGTAGACGTGCTTGAGGCCTTCCTGCGCGTGCTGCAGGTGTCCCTTCTCTTCCAGGATGCGCAGCATGGCGCGCACGGCGGAGTAGCTGGGGGGATCGGCCAAGTGGGCGCGGACTTCGGACGCGCTGGCGCGGCCCAGGCGGTAGACCACTTCCATGATCTGCCGCTCGCGCCGGCCAAGGTCCAGGGGGGGACTTGCTTCCATCGGGATTCGCTCCGGGTAGACGTGCTAGTACACTAGCATGTGCTAGTGTACTAGCAGGTTTGCACGCCGTCAAGGCTTTTGTTTCGAGAGGGCCCCTCCCCCGACCCCTCCCCGCACAAACAGCGTGCGGACAGGGGAGAAACATCGCTACCACGCGGCGACCGAGTCACACATGGCTTGGGGCGGCCTCAGCCTCCGTGTCCGCCGCCGCGCGTCGGCTGGAACCCTGGCGAGCGGCGACGCGTTTCGACCTGGGCCGGCGCAATCCTCGGCTGCCCTCTCCCCCCGGCCCCCTCTCCCGCAAGCGGGAGAGGGGGAGAACTGCACCACCTTCCGGGCGCGCCACACGTCCTCCCCCCACGAGAACGAGCCAGTCCGCGAAGGCGGACTTCGTGTGGTTGTTGCAGCGAATTCATTCGCCCGACCCAGCCGGGGCCCCTCCCCCTTGACCGCGCCAACCGCTGCTCCTACTTTCCACATAGGTTAATTAACCTTTGTGGAAAGTACAGATGACGGAAGCCGATCGCCTCAGCGCCACCTTTGCCGCGCTCGCCGACCCCACGCGGCGGGCGATGCTGGCGCGCCTGGCGAAGGGCGAGGCGACGGTCACGGAGCTGGCCGAGCCGTTCGCCATGAGCATGCCCGCCATCTCCAAGCATCTGAAGGTTTTGGAGCGCGCGGGGCTGATCGAGCGTGGCCGCGAAGCGCAGTGGCGGCCAGCGCGCCTGCAGCCGGAACCCCTGCGCGAAGTGAACGAGTGGATGGAGCCGTACCGGCGGTTCTGGGAGCAGAGCTTCGATCGATTGGACGAGTACCTTCGCACCCTTCAGAGCAGGGAGCAGAGCGATGACGGCGGCAGCAAGTAGGACCGTCCCGGCGGAGACGCGGGTGGCGTGGGAGGGCGGCGACCTGGTGATCACCCGTGGCTTCGACGCACCGCGCGAGCTGGTGTACCGCGCCTGGACGACGCCCGAGCACTATGCGCGCTGGTTCGGGCCTGAGGGCAGCACCCTTTCGCCTTGTACGATGGACGTTCGCCCCGGCGGCACGCTGCACTACTGCCACCGCTTTCAGGATTACGACCCAGTCTGGGTCAAGGGCGTCTACACCGACATCGCCGAGCCGCAGCGGATCGCGTTCCGGTGCTGGTTTTCCGATGCCGAGGGCTCGGCGGTCCCGCGTCCCGGCTATCCGGCGGAGATGCACATCGCGGTGAGCTTCGCCGACGCCGGGGCCGGCACCTTGGTGACGATCCGCCAGGCCGGCCTGCCCGCGGACCACGGCGAGGTGCAGGGCTGGAAGGAAGGCCTCGATCGCCTGGCCACCTTGCTGGCGAACCACTGATCAACGTCACTCACCATCACCCGAGAGAGAAGCGCGATGACGACAGCAGAGGCAGCCGGCACGACCGCGGCAACGGGCACGGAAGACCGGGAGATCGTCCTCACGCGCGTGTTCGACGCGCCGCGCGAGCTGGTGTTCCAGGCGTACACCCAGCCGGAGCACCTGGCGAAGTGGTACGGCCCCGACGGCTTCACCATCACCACGTTCGAGCACGACTGCCGCGTGGGCGGAAGGTGGCGGTTCATGATGCACGGGCCGGACGGGAAGGATTGGCCCAACCGCATAGAGTACCGCGAGGTGGTGCGCCCCGAGCGCCTGGTGTTCGACCACGGCCGGGATGAAGACGACGATCCCCATCAGTTCTTCGTGACGATCACCTTCGACGATGAGGGCGGAAAGACGCGCCTGACCTCGCGCATGCTGATGCGCACCCGCGAGCAGCGCGAGGCCAGCATCAAGTTCGGCGCGGTGGAGCTGGGCAACCAGACGCTGGCACGCCTTGCGGAGTACCTGGAATCGATGCCCCGCTGAGGCAAAGCGGCTTCCCGCGCGTGCACGAACCCCAGGCTGAGGTGCGGCCAGGAAGGCCCGGCGCTCGGGCCGGCGCCCCCCATCCCCAACCCTTCCCCCGCAAACTGCGCGGGGGAAGGGAGCCAGTCGGTTGCGCCAGGCCGGCAGAAGCGCGATTCAGGTCTCCCCCTCCCCTGCGTAGCGGGGGACGGGGGCCGGGGGGAGGGGGCTCCCGAAGGAATGCGCCGGCACCTGTCCCACCGCAATCGAAGTTCTCCCTCTCCCGCGCGGTTTGCGGGGGAGGGGCCGGGGGAGGGGGAACCACGTGTCGATCCCACGCCTTCTCGTTCGACGTATGGGTACCAGGCCAGCGGGCGCCTGATCCGCGCCGAACCCGAGCGAACGAGTGCCACCATGACCCAGCGAACGGCCGATCTCCCGCGGGCCATCCCCGCCCTGCTGCGCCCCTGCCCGTTCTGCGGCGGCCCGGCGGCGCTCGAGCCCGATCCGTGGTTGAGCGAGAGCTTGCGCATCACCTGCGGAAACGCGGGCTGCCAGGTGAAGCCCAGCACCGAGTACCTGCTGCCCTGCTTCACCGACGAGCTGTGCGCCGCGTGGAACGGCAGGCCCGCGATGGAGGAGGCGAGATGAGCGCCGGTCCGGTGGAAAGCGATCTACCCGCCGGCATTGGCAGGCCCGCGCACCGGGCGCTCGTCGCGGCTGGCTACACGCGGCTGGACCAGCTCGCCGGACGGAGCGCGCGAGAACTGCTGAAGCTGCACGGGATGGGACCCAAGGCCCTCGGCCTGATCCGCATCGCCCTTACCGAGCGCGGACAATCCCTCGACGATTGATCACTCCCCAACCACCCACCGAAGCCCTCCCATGACCGACGACTCGACAGCAGATCTGGTCCGCCGCTACTTCTCGGCCTACCAAGTGGCGGACCGCGAGCAGTTGGAGGCGCTGCTCGCGGATGATTTCACCTTCACCAGCCCCTGGGACGACCACATCAGCCGGGCGACGTACTTCTCGCACTGCTTTCCCCACGCAGGCTCGTTCCGCTTCCGCGAGCCCATGACCATCTTCGCGCAGGGCGACGAGGCCTTCGTGCGCTACGAGACGGAGGGAAAGCCCGGCGGCACTTTCCGCAACGCCGAGTTCTTCCGGATCGAGGCCGGTCGCATCCGGTCCATCGAGGTGTTCTTCGGATTCATCCCCAGCGCCACGTCCTCAGCGGACTGAGTCCGGATCAGGTGCGCGATCCAAGCCGGAGGGTGGACTTCCCACTCTCCGGATCTTCTTGCCTGGATGAGATGATGGATATAATATTACCATCGTCATCCAACGAGGATGCTCACCGGGAGAAAGCGACATGGCCGACGCATACATCATTGACGCGGTGCGCACGCCGCGCGGGCGGGGCAAGAAGGGCAAGGGCGCGCTGACGGAAATCCATCCGCAGGAGCTGCTGGCGCAGACGCTCCGCGAGCTGGCGCGGCGGGCGGAGATCGATCCCGCCGACGTGGACGACGTGGTGGTGGGCGTGGTGTCGCAGGTGGGCGAGCAGGCCTCCAACATCGCGCGCAACGCGGTGCTCGCCGCCGACTGGCCGCTGCACGTGGGCGGCGTTTCGCTCAACCGCTACTGCGGATCGGGGCTGCAGGCGGTGAACTTCGCGGCCATGGGCGTGATGAGCGGCGCGCAGGACGTGGTCGTCGGGGCCGGCGTGGAAAGCATGTCGCGCGTGCCCATGGGCAGCGACGGCGGCGAAGGCGACGGCATGAACCAGCACCTGCGCCGCAAGCACGCCCAGGTGCCGCAGGGCATCAGCGCCGACCTGATCGCCACGATGGAGGGCTTCACCCGCCAGGAGCTGGACGCGTTCGCGCTCCGGTCGCAGCGGTTGACGGCCGATGCGCAGCGCGAGGGCCGCTTCAGCCGCGCCCTCTTCGCCGTGCGCGATCCGGAGACGGGCGCCGTCGCGCTGGAACAGGACGAGTTCCCGCGGCCGGAGACCACGATGGCGGCGCTGGCCGGGCTGCCCGCCGCGTTCCAGGGGGCCGGCGCCACCCCCGCGGGGCCGAACGGCGAGACGCTGGACGAGATCGCGCTCGCCCGCTTTCCGCGCGAGGGCGGAATCCAGCACCTTCACACGGCGGGCAACTCCAGCGGCATCGTAGATGGCGCCGCGGCGGTGCTGCTCGCATCGGACGCGTACGTGCGCGAGCACGGGCTGAAGCCGCGCGCCCGCATCCGCTCGATGTCCATCTTTGCCGAAGACCCGGTGATCATGCTCACCGCCCCGGCGGAAACGGCACGAAAGGCGCTGCGGAAGGCCGGGATGCAGGCGGCGGACATGGACCTGTGGGAGATCAACGAGGCCTTCGCCGCGGTGCCGCTGCAGACCATCCGCCGGCTGCACATCGACCCGGAGCGGGTGAACGTGAATGGCGGCTCCATCGCGCTGGGCCATCCGCTGGGCGCCACCGGGGCCATGCTGCTTGGCACGGCGCTCGACGAACTGGAGCGCCGCGGCCTGGCCACGGCACTGGTGACGCTGTGCATCGCGGGCGGCCAGGGCGTGGCCACCGTCATCGAACGCGTCTGAAACGGGAGGGGAAGATGAGCGTGGACGAGGCGGCGGTCCGCACGCGGACGATCACCTGGCACGACCCGATGCCCGGCGCCAAGGCGGGCGCGCGGATGAGCGGGCTGGACTACCTGCGGGCGATGGCATCCGGCGACCTGCCCCCGCCGCCCATCATGGCTACGATGGGCATCGGAATGCAGGAGGCGCAGGAGGGGCGCGTGGTCTTCTACGCCGATCCCGACGAGTACCACTACAACCCCATCGGCGTGGTGCACGGCGGGCTGGCGGCCACGCTGCTGGACACGGCGATGGCGTGCGCCGTCCACTCCACCCTTCCGGCGGGCGCGGGCTACACCACGCTGGAGTTCAAGGTGAACTTCGTCCGGCCGCTGACGCGCGACACGGGGCGCGTGCTCTGCGAGGGCGTCACCATCCACGTCGGCGGGCGCGTCGCCACGGCCGAGGCCCGGCTGACCGACGCGGAGGGGCGGCTGTACGCGCACGCCACCACCACCTGCATGGTGTTTCGCCCCGGCGCGGAGAAGGGGGGATGACGCGCTATCCCAGCGGCCACAAGGAACGCACGCGCGAGCAGATCGTGAGCGCCGCCGCGCGTGCGTTTCGCGAAGAGGGCGTGGAAGGAGTGAGCGTGGGCGAGGTGATGGGCCGCGCGGGCCTCACTCATGGCGGCTTCTACGCCCACTTCCGCAACAAGGACCAGCTCGTGGCCGAGGCGTGCGGATGCGCGCTGGAGCAGTCCACCGCCCGGCTGATCGACATCGCGCGGAACGCACCGCCGGAGGAACGGCTTGCGGCGTTCATCGGCGCGTACGCCAGCCCCACCCATCGCGACGACCCCGGCGCCGGATGCCTGATGCCGGCGCTGGCGGCCGAGGTGTCGCGCCACTCGCCCGAGGTGCGCACGGCGTTCACCGGGAGTTTTCAGCAGGGGATCGCCATGCTGGCCCGGCTGCTTCCGCAGATGGAGGGCGCGGACCGGACCGACCGGGCGCTGGCGCTGATGTCGGGACTGGCAGGCGCCGTGATGCTGGCCCGCGCCGTGGACGATCCCGTCCTCAGCGACCGCATCCTCCAGGCCTCCCGCGACGCCTTCACCGCCGCGTTCGCAAAGGGCTGATCCTGAGCAACCCGTAAAGGATTTGCGCCTCGGCCGTGCTCCGCAGCGACTGCGGGGGATCCGCTACACACTCCAGGGCGCGCCACACACTCTGCGCCACGCGAGACCAGGCCAGTCCGCGAAGGCGGACTTCGTGTGGTTGTTGCAGCGAATTCATTCGCCCGTGCAGGGATGGGCGTTGCTCCCTGAAGGCAGGTCGGAGCGCTTCGAAGAGGGCCGTGCAGTCCTCGGCTGCCCTCTCCCCCCGGCCCCCTCTCCCGCAAGCGGGCGCAAGCGGGAGAGGGGGAGAACTGCACCACCTCACGGGCGCGCCACACACGCCTCTCCACACGAAAACAAGCCAGTCCGCGAAGGCGGACTTCGTGTAGTTGTTGCAGCGAATTCTTCATTCGCCCGGCCCAGGCGAGGCATGCGCCGGCAACAGGGATGATCCATGGGTCTGAGCCTGGGGCGCGCCCCTGTCATCCCGCTGGGGACGCATCACGCGAAGAGACGCAGGCGAGAATGTTCTCTCCTGCGTCTCTGCGACTCTGCGTGATCCCCCTGCAGTTCAGCTCCGCGGCGCGATCCGCCAGAGTTCGGCGCTGTCCTCGTCGGTGATCACGTACAGTGCGCCGTCCGGCCCCTGGCGCACGTCGCGGATGCGCTTGCGGCGGTCCGTCAGCAGGTGCTCCTCACCCGTCACGCGGTTGCCCTGGATCACCAGCCGCACCAGCCGCATCTCGCGCAAGCCGCCGATGAACAGGCTGCCGCGCCACGCCGGGAACGCAGTGCCCGTATAGAACTGCGCGCCCGACGGGGCGATCACCGGGTCCCAGTAATACACCGGCTGCTCGAAGCCCTCGCGCTGGGTGGACGCGCCCGTGATGGCCTGCCCCGAGTATTCGATCCCGTAGGTGGTGATCGGCCAGCCGTAGTTCTTCCCCGCCTGCACCAGGTTCACCTCGTCCCCGCCCCGCGGGCCATGCTCCACGATCCAGAAGCGGCCCTGCCCGTCGAAGGCGGCCGACTGGATGTTGCGATGGCCCGTGGAGAAGATTTCCGGCAGCGCGCCGGACTGCCCCACGAACGGGTTGTCGCGCGGCACCGAGCCGTCGGGGTTGATGCGCAGCGTCTTGCCAAGGTGGCTGCCCATCTGCTGCGCCTGTGGCCGCGTCTGGGGGTCCGAGCGCTCGCCCATCGTTACGTACAGCATTCCGTCGGGCCCGAACGCCAGGCGCGAGCCGAAGTGCATGTTGTTGGCGTACGTGGGCCGCGTGCGCAGGATCACCCGCACCTGCTCCAGCCGCGATCCATCCGCCGAAAGCACCCCGCGCGCGACGCTGGTGCCGTTGCCTCCCTCACGCGGCTCGGTGAAGCTCCAGAAGACGGTGCGGTCCGTGGCGAACCGCGGGCTGAGCGCCGCGTCCAGCAGGCCGCCCTGGCCGCGCGGGTCCACCGGCGTCACCCCCGCGATGGGGGCGCCCACTTGGCCGGCGGCGGAGACGATCCGCATCTGCCCGGCCTTTTCCGTCACCAGGAAGCGCCCGTCCGGGAGCGGTTCCACCGACCACGGCTTCTGCAGCCCGCGGGCGACCACGGCCACGTCATACGCCACGTTGGAGTTCACGCCGCACCCCCGCGTCTGCCCGGCGAACGCCGGCTGGGCGGATGTTGCGTTCGCCGCCCGCGTCTCCAGCGGCGTGCAGTCAGCGGACTGGGCGGCGGGCGGCTGCGTAGCCGGGGTCCCGGCCGTCGGCTGGGTCTCGGCGGGGGCGCTGTCGGGCGCGTCGGTGCGGGGCGCGCAGGCCGCCATCAGGCCGGCGAGCACGGGAAGGGCGAGCACGACTCTCATCTGCATGGCTCTGTGTATCCTCTGAGCGGTCGGTTCGATCAGGTGGAACGTCCACCGGCCGCGGACCCGGTGCAAAATGCGGGCGACGGGCGCCGCTAACGGATGCACGCGTAAGAGGCCACGTCGTGATCTGGCGCTTCCGTGGCGGGGAAAGCAGTTTGCCGGAGCACGCGCGGACGCCCGTGCGCCCGCCGCCGACTCACCCCGAAGAGAGCGACACGACGATGCGGTTCATGATCATGTTCAGGAACGACGGCGACAGCGAAGTCGACGTGCCGCCGTGCATCGACCTGGACGAGATGGGCAACCTGATGCACGAGCTGACGTCCACCGGCGTGCTGCTGGCCACCGAGGGGCTGAAGCCGAGCGAAAAGGGCGCGCGCGTCCGCATGACCGGAGGCAAGCGCGTGGTGGTGGACGGCCCGTTCACCGAGGCCAAGGAGCTGATCGCCGGCTTCGCCCTGGTGCAGGTGGAATCGAAGCAGGCCGCCATCGACCTGGCGGAGCGCTTCCTTCGCGTGGCGGGCCAGGGCTCGGCCGAGGTGCGCGAGGCCTTTCAGCCGGATTCGACCGAAGACAGCGCGGAAGACGCCGCGGCCCGGCTGCGCTCCCCGGCGCTCGTATAGCACCCGTGTCGATTTCGCGATTCGTCGTTCGACGTCCAGGCAGAGAGCAGTACCCACCCAACACCACGAGGACAGCATGTCAGACACGACGAATCCCCCGGTGATCACCGGCGTCACCCCGTACCTGATGGTGCGCGGGGCCAGCGAGGCCTCCGCGTTCTACCAGACGGCGTTCGCCGCCGAGGAGCTTTCCCGCCAGCCCGCGGGCGACAGCGGCAAGCTCATGCACTGCCACCTGCGGATCAACGGCGCCGACGTGATGATGTCGGACGAGTTTCCGGAGCACGGATACAGCCTGGGGGATGGCCCCAACGGCGTGACGCTTCACCTGCAGGTGGACGACGCAGACGCGTGGTTCGAGCGCGCCGTGGCCGCGGGCGCCACGGTGACGATGCCCATCGCCGACCAGTTCTGGGGCGACCGCTACGGGCAGCTGAAGGACCCGTTCGGCCACAGCTGGTCCATCGGCTCGTCGAAGAAGTAGGGGCCCTCACCAGACTGGCCCCGGCGCATTCCGTGGGCGCCCCCCGTCCCCAGCCCTTCCCCCGCAAACAGCCGCGGGGGAAGGGAGCCAGTGTAGTGCACGTCCGTCGATGCCGGTGCGTGCCAAAGTTCTTACCGCACCACAGCCTGTCATCCTGAGGGCCCAGGCGCACCAGATCTGCCCGCGGCACATCCTCCGCGGGCCGAAGGATCTTGCCTCGGCCGGCACGAAGCCCGGGCGCGGCAGCGGTCACCGGTGCAGAGGCCTCGGCCGTGCTGGGGCGACTAAAGTCGCGGCTGGCAAATCACGAAGTCCGCCTTCGCGGACTGCACGGGCGAGTCGAGCGCACCAAGCCGGCCGGAGCGCATACGAATTCTCACCTCTCCCGCTTGCGGGAGAGGTGCCGGGGGAGAGGGCAGCCGGGGAATGCGCCGGAGCCATCGAAGCGCACCTCACCTGGTCAGCATCCCCAGCCCAAACACCGGCCCGGGCCCAAGGCGGCGCTGTCCGAGGCCTCGGCTTTCGTGACCGCTGCCGCGCCCAGACGATTACGTATCCGCGGCTAGATCCTTCGGCCCGCGAAGGTGGTAGCAGGGGCAGGTTCGGCGCGCTTGGGCCTCAGGATGACAGGCCCTGGTGCGGCGAAGGGCCTGGGTAGCGCACCACACTGGCTCCCTTCCCCCGCGGGGTTTGCGGGGGAAGGGCTGGGGATGGGGGGCGGCCCGAGGCACTCGCCGGAGCCATCGAAGCGCATCTCATCTGGTGAGCATCGCCAGCCCGGGCACCGGCACTCGTCGATAGGCGCCGCTGCCCGAGGCCCCGGCCTCCGTGACCGCTGCCGCGCCCGACCGATTACCCGTCCGCAACTAGATCCTTCGGCCCGCGAAGGTGGTGGAAGGGGGTGGTTCGGCGCGCCTGGGCCTGAATAGAAAAAGTCCAGTTCGTCCAAATCATAAACGGCGCCCGCGAGCCTTTTTCATCCCTCAGGGTCGGCCGGAGGACGGTGAAAGACTCAGGATGACAAGGCCTTGGTGCGCGGCGGAGGGCTTGGGTGGCGCACCACACTGGCTCCCTTCCCCCGCGGGGTTTGCGGGGGAAGGGCTGGGGATGGGGGGCGCCCGCGGCACGCATCCACCCTGATCGAACCGCGATCGACCTTCTCTCCTCTCCGCACGCAGTTTGTGCGGGGAGGGGCCGGGGGAGGGGCGCCCCTACTCCCCCTCGTCGTCCTGCTTGAACAGCTTGAGGTTCGTGGAGTGGCCGGGGTTCACGCGGGCCTTGGGGTTCAGGTAGTGCACCGCGTTGTTCACCGCCACCGCCGCCTCGCCGTACCCCGTGGCGATCAGCTCCAGCTTGCCGGGATAGTGCACCACGTCGCCCGCCGCGTACACGCCGGCGATGTTGGTTTCCATCAGCTGCGACACCTTGATGGTGTTGCGCTCCAGCTCCAGCCCCCACCGGCCGATGGGGCCCAGGTCCGGCTTGAAGCCCAGGAGCGCGACCACCGCCTCCACGTGAAGCTCCTCCGCTTCCTTGGTGTCGTTGTTGATCAGCGTCACGCGCGCCACGCAGCCGCCTTCGCCGCTGATCTCGCCCACCTCGTACGGCGTGCGGATGGTGACGTCGCCGCGCTCCGCCGCCTGCCGCATCTCGAGCACCGTGCTCCTGTGCGCGCGGAACTCGTCGCGGCGGTGGATCAGCGTGATCTCGCGCGCGATGCCGCGCAGCCCCAGCACCCAGTCCACCGCCGAGTCGCCGCCGCCGATGATCAGCACGCGCTTGCCGCGGAAGTCCTCGGGCTGGCGCACGTGCGTGTGGACCCCGCCCGTATCGGAGTAGTGGTCCGCCCACCCCGGGCACTCCAGCACGCGCGGGTTCAGCGCGCCCTTGCCGGCCGTGATCACCACCGTCTTCGTGAGGAACTCGCCGCGGGGCGTCACCAGGCGGATGTGGCCGTCCTCGGGAACCAGCTGCTGCACCTCGGCCTCCAGCACCACCTCGGGGCCGAACTGCGTGCCCTGCTCGATCATGTTCTTCGCCAGGTCCTTGGCCAGGATCTTGGGCAGGCCGCCGACGTCAAAGATGTACTTTTCGGGATACAGGGCCATCAGCTGCCCGCCCAGCTGCGGCAGCGCGTCGACGATGCGGCACGACATGCCGCGCAGGCCCGCGTAGAAAGCGGCGAAGAGCCCCGTTGGCCCCGCGCCGATGATGGTGATGTCCTTGATGCCGTCGTCGCTCACGCGCCCGCTCCGTCCGTGCGGCGAAGAAAAGTGCGGCCGGGCAGCGGTGCCCCGGCCGGTTCTGGCGGTTCATATACGGGCGGGTGCGGCCCGACGCAAGACGGTTGGTGCGCGTCGAAGGGCTCTGGCGCATGCCACGGCCGCCCCCCATCCCCCGACCCCTTCCCCCATACACCCCATGGGGGAAGGGGAGAAAGACACATCCGCGGGTACGGGTTCGAATTCTCCTCTCCCCATGCAGTTTATGGGGGAGAGGCCGGGAGAGGGGGGCGCCGGGGCATGCGCCGCATCCTGTCGAAGGCCTCCGCCCTCGTCTCGCGGACGTGGTTGCCCGGCCCCTGCCCGGCACGTAAATTCGCGCCTCAATCGCCTCACGCCCCTCTGGACGGAGCGCCCGATCCTGAACGCCACCCTGGTCAGCACCGACCTTCCCTTTCCGCTGAGGGTGCGCGGAAAGGTCCGCGACGTGTACGACCTGGGCGACGCGCTGCTGATGGTGGCCACCGACCGCGTCAGCGCCTTCGACGTGGTGATGCCCGACCCGGTTCCCCGCAAGGGCGAAGTCCTCACCCTGATCTCCGCCTGGTGGTTCGCGCGCACCGCCGACCTGGTGCCCAACCACGTCCTGTCCATCGACCCCGACCACATCGCCGCCCGCTACCCCGCCCTAGCGCCCCACCGCGCGTCGTGGGAACGGCGCGGCATGCTGGTGCGAAAGCTGGAGCCGTTCCCGGTGGAGTGCGTGGTGCGCGGCTACCTGAGCGGCAGCGCGTGGAAGGAGTACCGTGAGTCGGGCACGCTGGCCGGCGAGCCGATGCCGCCGGGGCTGCGCGAATCCAACCGGCTGGAAACGCCGATCTTCTCCCCCGCCACCAAGGCCGAGTCCGGCCACGACGAGAACATCCCCTTTGGGCGGATGCAGGAGATCGTCGGCGGCGAGGCGGCGGAGCGGCTGCGCGACGCATCGATGGCGCTGTACGATCGCGGACGCGAAACGGCGGCGAGCGCGGGGATCATCATCGCCGACACCAAGTTCGAGTTCGGCCGCGACGCGGACGGGACGATCCGCGTGATGGACGAGATGCTGACGCCCGATTCGTCGCGCTTCTGGCCGGCGGACCGGTACCAGCCCGGCCGCGGGCAGCCGTCGCTCGACAAGCAGCCCCTGCGCGACTGGCTGGAGGAGCTGACGGCGCGCGGCGCGTGGAACAAGGCGCCGCCGGGCCCCGCCCTGCCGCCGGAGGTGGTGGACGAAACCTCGCGCCGCTACCAGGACGCCTTCCGCCGGCTGACTGGCATGGCGCTGGACGACTTTCCCCTGCGCGACCCCGGAGCCGCCGGATGATGGTCGATTCGATGTCGCCCCGGCGGCGGCGCCTGCGCCGCGGCGTGGTGATCCTGCCCAGCGCCTTTACGCTGGGCAACCTGTTCCTGGGCATCTGGGCCATCGTCAACGCGTCGCGCGGCGAGTACTTCACCGCGGGATGGATGATCGTGGGCGCGGCCATCATGGACCTGCTGGACGGCCGCATCGCCCGCTTCACCGCCACGGGCAGCGCCTTCGGCGAGGAGCTGGACTCGCTGGTGGACGCCATCTCGTTCGGCGTGGCGCCCGCGCTGATCGCCTACTTCGCCTTCTTCAGCACGGGCGGCGAGTGGTCGTGGATCCTCGCCTTCCTGTACATCGTGGCCGCCGTGTTCCGGCTCGCGCGCTTCAACATCGAGCAGGCGGGAACCGCCAAGGCCGCGTTCCACGGACTTCCCTCCCCCACGGCCGGCGCCTGCCTGGCCACCTACTACGCGTTCACCGAGACGCCGTTCTGGGCCGCGTGGCTGCCGCACGTGCCAGTGGTGCGCATGGCCGGGTGGCTGCTGATGCTGCTGGGCGTGCTGATGGTGAGCAATGTCCTGTACCCGGTGGTGCCGCGGTTCGGCACGCGCACCTGGAGCGGGCGCTTCGCCATCTTCCTGGCGGTCGTTTCGCTGGTGTCGGCGTTCACCTATCCGGCGTACTTCTTCTTTCCCTTCAGCATGCTGTACATCACCTACGGGCTGGTGAAGTCGGTGCTGGGCGGATTCGAGGAGCGGCTTCCCGCCCGCGACCCGCTGGAAGAGGAAGTGGACGACGGCGAGGCCGACGACATGCGGGAGCTGGAATACGAGGAAATGCGCCCCAAGCCGGGGCTTCGCGAACCCATGGACAGCGGGAACCAGGCGTGACGGAATACAGCATCGAGGTGCGGGTGACGCCGCGGCGCGGCATCCTGGACCCGCAGGGCAAGGCGGTGGGCGGGGCGCTGGCCTCGCTCGGCTTCAGCGGCGTGGGCGAGGTGCACGTGGGCCGCATCATCGTCTTCTCCCTTGCGGCGGAGGGCGAACCCCAGGCGCGCGAGACGGCGGAGGGGATGTGCCGGCAGCTGCTGGCCAACCCGGTTACGGAGGACTTCCGGATCACCGTGTCGCCGGCGGAGAGCGTGGGATGAAGATCGGCGTCGTGACCTTCCCGGGGTCCAACTGCGACTACGACTGCTACAAGGCGGTCGAGGAGCTGCTGCAGGCAGAGGCCGTGTACCTGTGGCACAAGGAGCACGACCTGCAAGGCGTGGATGCCGTGTTCCTGCCTGGCGGCTTCAGCTACGGCGACTACCTGCGCTGCGGGGCCATCGCCGCGCACAGCCCCATCATGCGCGAGGTGATGGAGTTCGCCGCCGCGGGGGGGCCGGTGGCGGGCATCTGCAACGGGTTCCAGATCCTCTGCGAGAGCGGGCTGCTCCCCGGCGCCCTGGTGCGCAACCGCACACTGAAGTTCCGCTCCCGCGCCGTCCATCTCCGGGTGGAGCGCGCGGAGCCGCCGTTCACCTCGGAGTACGAGGTCGGTCAGGTGCTGCGCATCCCAATCGCGCACGGCGAGGGGTGCTACATCGCCGATCCCGCGGTACTGGACGAACTGGAGGCGAACGGGCAGGTGGCCTTCCGCTACTGCGACGCGGAGGGCAACGTGGTCCCCGCGGCCAACCCCAACGGGAGCGTGCGCAACATCGCGGGCATCGTGAATGCCGCGGGCAACGTGCTGGGGATGATGCCGCACCCGGAGCGCGCGGTAGATCCCCTGCTGGGCAGCACGGACGGCGCGTCGGTGTTCCGGGCGCTGGCGGGGCATCTCAGCGCTGCTCAGTAGCGGTAACAAAGGTCAAAACGGTAACTACGGTCACCACCGGCCAGAGTCCTCGGATGGGTCGTGCTCTTGCAGGTACCGTGGTGACCGTCGTTACCGTAGTTACCCTCCCTTGGAGGCCGCGACCATGACGAAGCTCTTTCTCGCGCTGCTGCTCGCGAGCGCGCCCTTGCAGGCCCAGTCCGTCATCTCGCAGGGGATGACGCCCGAGCAGGTGCGCGAGACGTTCGGTGCGCCGGCGACCACGCGCACGTCCGGCGAGTGGACGTACTGGTACTACCACAACGGCTGCCCCAACCGCTGCGGCTCCGATGACGTGGTATTCTTCCGCGAGGACCGCGTGGTCGCCGCCGTGCTGCGCACCCGCGCCCGGCGCTTCTCCGGTCCCCGCGCTGATGACGCACTCGGCGCGGCCGGCGGGGGCGAACAGTCCGGCTCCGTCACCGCGGATGGCGATCGGACGCGCGCAGTCGGCCAAGCAGCCGGAGCCGCTCCGGGACGCGTGATCGTTGGCGGGGTGAACGTGAACGCCGCGCCCACCACCGGGGCCGACGTGCTGGTCATCACGCCTACGGGCCAGGGCGCCGCGGACGGCGTGCAGGTGCGCGAGGCGCGTGATGACGAGCGGTCCACCATCATCATCCAGGGACCGACCACCACCGGCGGAACGGGCGTGACGACTGGCGGCGCGCCTGCCAACCGGCCCAACGTCGACGCGACCAGCACCGCCCCGCGCACCACCACCGGCACGCCTGCCGAAACGCAGGGCGACTCGGTGGAGCGCGCGGCCGAACGCGACCAGCGCGACCGCAGGAACGAGGAAACCGCCGTGGACCGCGCGCGCCGCCACGACACGCCGCGCCAGCCGCCCGCACTCACGCCCTGAACGGCGCGCGGACGACCGCTCGACATCCAACGATCAGAAGGATAGAGACGTGCCCGTACAGCCCCGCCCCGGAGACCCGGCCATCACCCCTGAGCTGGTGGCCGACCACGGCATCAGCGAACACGAGTACGGGCTGATCCTCGACATCCTGGGCCGCGTGCCCACCTACACCGAGCTTGGCGTGTTCAGCGCCATGTGGTCCGAGCACTGCGGCTACAAGAACAGCCGCCCCCTGCTGCGCAAGCTGCCGACGAAGGCGCCCTGGGTGCTCCAGGGCCCGGGCGAGAACGCGGGCGTCATCGACGTGGGCGATGGGCTGGCCGTGGCCTTCAAGATCGAGTCGCACAACCACCCCTCCGCCGTCGAGCCGTACCAGGGCGCCGCCACGGGCGTGGGCGGCATCCTGCGCGACGTCTTTACGATGGGCGCGCGCCCCATCGCCTGCCTCAACTCGCTGCGCTTCGGCGAGATCGACGGGCCCGAGGGGGACCGCGTCCGGTATCTCGTCGCGGGCGTGGTGAAGGGGATCGGTGACTACGGCAACTGCGTGGGCATCCCCACCGTGGGCGGCGAGGTGTACTTCGACGCCGCGTACGAAGGCAATCCGCTGGTCAACGCCATGGCCATCGGGCTGATGAAGAAGGAGGAGCTGATCCGCGGCGTGGCGTCCGGCGTGGGCAACCCAATCATGGCGGTGGGATCGAAGACGGGGCGCGACGGCATCCACGGCGCCACCTTCGCCAGCGCGGAATTGACGGAGGAGAGCGAGGCCAAGCGCCCCATGGTGCAGGTGGGCGACCCCTTTACCGAGAAGATGCTGCTGGAGGCGTCGCTGGAGCTGATCCGCTCCGGCCACATCGTAGGCATCCAGGACATGGGCGCGGCGGGGCTCGTCTCGTCGTCCACGGAGATGGCGGCGCGTGGCGGAACGGGTGTGGAGATCGAGATCACCCGCGTTCCCGTCCGCGAAACGGGGATGACGCCGTACGAGATCTTGCTCAGCGAGACGCAGGAACGGATGCTCGTCGTCGCCCACGAGGGGCGCGAGGAGGACGTCCGCGCGATCCTGGGGCGGTGGGACCTGGACGCGGAGACCATCGGCTACGTGACGGACACGGGGCGGTACGTGATCCGCGAGAACGGTGCAGTGGTGGTCGACATCCCCGGCGAGCCGCTGGTGGACGCCTGCCCCACGTACACCCGCGAGGGCATCGAGTCCTCCGAAGTGGTGGAGGCGCGCGCGTTCGATCCGTCGACGATCACGCTGAAGCCCGAGGAGGCCGATCCCACGTGGACGCTGCGGCGCCTGCTGGATTCGCCGACCGTGGCGTCCAAGCGCTGGGTCTATGAGCAGTACGACAGCACGGTGCGGACGAACACGGTCGTGGGCCCGGGGAGCGACGCGGCGGTGGTGCGGCTGCGCGGCACCAACCGGGCGATCGCGGCCACCGTGGACTGCAACTCGCGCTACGTGTACCTGAACCCGTACCGCGGCGGGCAGATCGCCGTGGCCGAGGCGGCGCGCAACCTGGTCTGCTCGGGCGCCCTGCCCCGCGCGGTGACCGACAACCTGAACTTCGGAAACCCGCTGAAGCCGGAGGTCTACTTCCAACTTTCCGAGTCGCTGCGCGGGATCGGCGAGGCGTGCACGGTGCTGGAAACGCCGGTTACGGGCGGCAACGTCAGCCTGTACAACGAGAACCCGCGCGGCGCCATCTATCCCACGCCCACGATCGGGATGGTGGGGGTGATCGACGACCTGGCGCACGTCACCACGTCGTCGTTCCGCCGGGCGGGCGACGCCATCGTGCTGCTGGGGCGCAACACGGCGGAACTGGGCGGCAGCGAGTACCTGAAGACCATCCACGGACGCGTGGCCGGCGACGCGCCGGCGCTGGACCTCCCAGGCGAGCAGAAGCTGCAGCGTGCGCTGCTGGCCATGATCCGCGCCGGCCGGGTGGCGTCCGCCCACGACACGGCGGAGGGCGGATTGGCCGTCGCCCTCGTGGAATCCGCGATCGCCGACCCCGCCGCGCCGCTGGGAGTCGAAGTCGATCTGGACGATGACCTGCCGGTGAACGCACTTCTCTTCGGCGAGGCGCAGAGCCGCGTGGTGGTCTCGTGCGCGGAGGACCGGCTGGATGCGCTACTGGAGATGGCGGCGGAGTACGGCGTCCCGGCACGGCGGATCGGCACCGTGGGCGCGCCGTTCGGGACCGTCGTGATCCGCACGCACGGTGGGTCGATCGAGACGGCGGCCGGGGAGCTGGTGGAGATCTACGAGTCGGCGATCCCGCGGCGGATGGAGGGGAGCGCGGCGGACGTGGAGACGTCGCTGGAGTCGGTGGTGCAGAACGGGATGGAATAGGGCGCGCCCCTCCCCCGGCCCCTTCCCGCACAAACTGTGTGCGGAGAGGGGAGAACCCAGTCCGGATCCGCACTCGAAGCCCTGACGCGCGGGACGTTGTCATCCTGAGTCTTTCACCGTCCTCCGGCCGACCCTGAGGGATGAAAAAGGCTCGCGGGCGCCGTTTAAAATTTGGACGAACTGGACTTTTTCTATTCAGGCCCACGCGCGCCGAACCGGCCCGTAGTACAACCGTCGCGGGCCGAAGGATCTAGCCTGGGGCACGAACGAGCCAGGGCGCGGCAGCGGTCACCGTGGGGCGAGGCCTCGGCCGTGCCGGGGCGACTAAAGTCGCGGCTGGCAAATCACGAAGTCCGCCTTCGCGGACTGCACGGGCGAGTCGAGTGCGTCGGGCCGGCCGAAGCGCGATCGAATTCTCCCCTCTCCCGCTTGCGGGAGAGGGGCCGGGGGTGAGGGCAGCCGGGGCATGCGCCGGAGCCATCGAAGCGCACCTCACCTGGTCAGCATCGCCAGCCCGGGCACCGGCACCCGCTCAAGGCGGCGCGGTCCGAGGCCTCGGCCTCCGTGACCGCTGCCGCGCCCCACCGCCTACCCGTCCGCAGCTAGATCTTTCGGCCCGCGGAGGGTGTGGAAGGGGCTGGTTCGGCGCGCCTGGGCCTCAGGATGACAGGGTGTGGTGCGCGAAGGACCTGCGCGGCGCGCCACACTGGCTCCCTTCCCCCGCGCAGTTTGCGGGGGAAGGGTTGGGGATGGGGGGCGGCCCGAGGCACGCGCCCACCCTAATCGAACCCCGATCGACGTTCTCCCCTCTCCGCACGCAGTTTTGTGCGGGGAGGGGCCGGGGGAGGGGCAACCGAGGCCCACGGGTCCGTGCCGCCTGGGCCTCAGGATGACAGGCCGCGGTCGTCGCCGTCCAATGCCGCGCTTCCCCTCTCTGCACGTTGGTGGTGCGGCGAGAAGGCCGGTCGCGGGGCGCACCTCCGCCGCGGTCGCGTGTACAATGCCCGTTGGGAGCACGGCTGTCCTGCCCCCGTCGCACAGCAGATCGAGAAAGCCGAATGTGTGGAATCGTCGCGGTCTCCGGGAACCCCGAGGCCGCACAACTCGCTTTCCTGGGCCTGTACTCCCTGCAGCACCGCGGGCAGGAAGCGGCCGGCATCGCGTCGTTCGAGAGCGCCACGGGCGAAAGCCACCGCGTCCGCAAGGCGGGGCTGGTGGTCGACGCCATCAAGGAAACCGACATCGCCGAGCTTCCCGGCGACGTGGCGGTGGCCCACATCCGCTACTCCACCGCGGGCGGGGCCGGCCTGAAGAACGCCCAGCCCATCCGCGAGCGCTTCCGCGGCGGCGTGGTGTCGCTCGTTCACAACGGCAACCTCACCAACGCCAACCTGCTGCGCGACCGCCTGTTCGACGAGGGCGCGCTCTTCCAAAGCACCATAGACAGCGAGGTGATCGTTCACCTTATCGCCCGCTCGCGCGCGCCATCCACCGAGGAGCAGATCGTCGATGCGCTCTCGCAGGTGGAGGGCGCGTACTGCGTGCTGATCACCGTGGGCGACACGCTGTACGCCGCGCGCGACCCGTACGGCTACCGGCCGCTGGTAATCGGGGCGCTGCCCAGCGGCGGGCTGGCGCTGACGAGCGAAACCTGCGCGCTCGACATCATGCACGCCCGGTACATTCGCGACGTGGAGCCGGGCGAGCTCGTGCGCATCCGCCACGGCGAAATCGAAAGCGTCACGCGGCTCCCCAAGTTCGTCGCCGAGCCACAGCCCTGCGTCTTCGAGCTGGTGTACTTCGCCCGGCCCGACACCCGGCTGTGGGGCTACACGGTAGACCGCGCCCGCCGCGCCTTCGGCCGGCGTCTGGCCGAGGAGCAGCCGGTGGACGGCGACATCGTCATCTCCGTTCCCGACAGCGCCAACTCGGCGGCGGTGGGCTACAGCGAACGCTCGGGCATTCCCTTCGAGCTGGGGCTGATCCGCAACCACTACGTGGGCCGCACCTTCATCACCCCCACGCAGGCGGGGCGCGACTTCAAGGTGCGGATGAAGTTCAGCCCCGTGCGCGAGGTGCTGCAGGGCAAGCGCGTGGTGGTGATCGACGACTCGCTGGTGCGCGGCACCACGTCGCGCGCACTGGTGAACATGCTGCGCGAGGCGGGCGCGAAGGAAGTGCACCTGCGCCTGGCTTCGCCGCCCGTGCGCTGGCCCTGCTTCTACGGCATCGACATGCCGACGCGCGAGGAGTTGATCGCCTCGGACAAGTCCGTAGAAGAGATCCGCGAGTACCTGCACGTCGATTCTCTCGGCTACCTCTCACCCGAGGGGATGACCGACGCGGTGCGCGAGAACGGCGAGACGTACTGCACCGCCTGCTTCACCGGGGACTACCGCGCTCCCCTGGTAGACGCCGGCGCCGGGTTCGAGATGTCGTCGCACTGCTGAGGGGAAGTGCGTGAGTGCGTGAGTGCGCCGATGTCATCCCGATGGAGCAGCCCCGGCAGACCTGCACCCGCTCCACAGCCCGCAGCGACTGAGGTATCCGCCACACACCCGCCGGAGCGCGCTGAACCCTGCCGATGCACCCGGGCGGTACGTCTGCCGGACGAAGCGACGAAGAGAAGGATTGTGCCGGAACGAGCCTCGGGGCGATTCGCATCCTGTGTGGCGGATCCCTCCGTCGCTGCCGACTGTTGCGCAGGCGGAAGCTTTCGTGGGGCCGCTCCGTCGGGATGACACCGTGGGTGCGGTGGGCGGTGCGTCCTGCGGTGCATCCTACATCGCGTAGGTACTCTTCCGACTTGCCCCGCCCCGCCGTTGGCCCTACTCTGCGGGGTATCCGGCCGGTACGCGCGGTTGCATCCGAACTCCCGAATTCGACCGAACGGCTCACGCCGCCGAGCTGATGGAGGCATCATGAAATATCGTACCTATCCCGGAACCGACATCTCCACGTCGGAAGTGGGATTTGGCGTGTGGACCCTGGCCGCGGGCTGGTGGGGAGATTTCACCGACGACGAGGCCATCGCGCTGCTGCACCGCGCGTACGACCTGGGAATCACCCTGTTCGACACCGCCGACACCTACGGCAACGGTCGCGCGGACGAGCTCGTCGGCCGCGCGTTCGCCGACCGGCGCGACAAGGTGACCATCAGCAGCAAGGTGGGCTACGACTTCTACAACCACCCCGACGCGCGCCGCGGGCAGCAGGAGATTCCCCACAATCCCGATCCCGCGTTCCTGCGCGAAGCGGTCGAGAAGCAGCTGCGGCGGCTGGGGACGGACACCATCGACGTGCTGGCGTTCCACAACGTGAAGGAAGACCACGTTCCCGACGACGGCATCTGGGACACCTTCCAGCGGCTGCAGGACGAGGGCAAGGTGCGCTCGTGGGGCGGCGCGCTGGGCCCCTCCAACGGCTACCTGTTCGAGGGGATGGACCTGATCCGCCAGCGCCGAGTGAAGAGCCTGCAGCTGATCAACAACATCCTGGAGCCCTTCCCCGGCCAGAACCTGACGGAAGAGGCCGAGCGCACCGGCTGGACGGGCATCCAGGTGCGCGTGACGCACTCGTCGGGGATGCTGGAGGGCAAGTACACCGAGGACACCGAGTTCGCCAAGAACGACCACCGGCGCCACCGCCCGCGTTCGTGGCTCGTCAACGGCCTGAAGAAGCTGGAGTCGCTGCGCTGGCTTCACGAAGGGCGCGACATGACGCTCGGCCAAGCGGCGCTCAAGTGGCTGCTGGCCTCGCCCGTCGTGGTGACGACGCTGCCCAACATCTACAACGTCGAGCAGCTGGAGGAGTTCGCGGCCGCCAGCGACCTGCCCGACCTTTCGGCCGACGACCTGGCGCGCATCGCCGAGCTTCAGCGCACCAACTTTGGCGTGCACGAGGACCACATGCGCTACAAGGGCACCATGGAGCGTGACGGCGAGGCCATTGGCCCCATGTACCGCTACCCAGAGGACGGATTCCCCGGCGCCCCCGCACCCGAGCTGGAGACCGCCGCGGCGGACTGACGGCGCCACCGCAGGCATACGGAAAGCCCCGGAAGCAAGTGCTTCCGGGGCTTTTCTCGTCTCAACGCTGGACGGCTGCGGTTCATTGGCGATGCGATCGATCGGCGGCTGACGGGTTCAGCGTGAGCACCGGCTGCACGTCGCCGCGGTTCGGGAGCAGGCGGAAGGGCTCGATCCGCACGCGAACGTCGCCGCTCTCCACCGGCTCCATTACCACGATCATGCCGCGGCTGACGCCCATGGGGCCCGCGCTGTAGCAGTTGACGCCCACGTGGTACGTGCCCGGCAGCACGCGGTCGGTCCGCACCACCTCGGGACCAAAGCCCTGCCGGATGTCCTGCAGCAGGTGGAGGCCGCTCGGGGCATCCTTCTGCGCGTAGTACACGTGCGCGCCGGCGGGATCCACCACGTGCAGGTCTACGTCGTTGGCGTCCGTGTCCCAGGTCATGGTGATCCGCAGGCGGTCCGGCCCGTCCAGCTTTACGCCGTGCTCCCGGGCGCGCTGGCGGATCTCGGCTTCGCGGCCCGGCTCGGCGCGCATCCAGGCGCGGTAGACGTATCCCAGTTCGTCGCGCACCACGGCCGTGGCGTTGCCGTACCACCGGTCCACCGGCGTCTGCAGCGCCTGCTCCAGCGTCTGTGCGGATTCTTCCAGGCGGCCCGCCTGCCAGAGCAGCAGCGCCAGCGTGCGGCGCGGGTTGGGCAGGTCCGGACGCATCTCTACCGCGCGGCGCGCCGGCGCCTCCCACGCCGTCCGCGCGCCCACGCGCCAGAGCAGCATCGCGGCGCGCTGCAGCATCTCGGGCTTTCCGGGCGCCACTTCCACCAGCGATCCCGTGGCGCGGACCGCCTCGTCCGTCATCCCCAGGCTGTGGCTGGCCAGCGCGAGGCTCTCGTAGACCTGCGGGTTATCGGGGTCCATCGGCTGCCAGCGGAACGCCACCTCGCGCAGCTCGCGCCACCGCTCCGCCTCGGCCAGCGCCTCGCTGAGCTGGTTGTAGAGCGCGCGATCCCGCGGGTTGGCGGCCAGCCGTGCGCGCAGGCTGTCTACCTCGCCCGGGCGAAAGCGGCGGGCGCCCACCCACGTTGCCGCCGGCGCGGGCGGTGGCGCTGATGCCATCGGTGGCGGCGGCGGTGGCGGCGGCGCCATGGCCGGGGGTGGCGCGGATACGGGCGGGGGCGGCGCGGATACGGGTGCAGGGGGCGGCGGGGCGCCCGCGGACGCGCGCGGCCTTCGCTCGGCTCTCTCGCGCTCCGCACCCGCGGTATTCACCGCAATACCATCGAGCGCGAGCGGCGCAGGGGGTCGCGGCGGCGGGGGGCCCAGGACCGTGTCGGGCGCCATCGTGCTCTCGGATGCGGCGCGGGCCAGGCGCGGCGCGCGGCGGCGGTCCAGCCGCTCGATGCCGCGCGGGCCCACGACCAGGATCTGCGCGAGCGCCCTGCGGTCGATCCCGAAGCGCACGTAGTCGGCTTCCGTCTCCAGCACCAGCATCGTCGTGCGCGGCACCATCACCCGGTGCTCGATGCTGAGCTTCACCTGCTCCTCTGCCAGGCGGCGGCGGGCCGCATCGCCATCGGCGTAGCGCTCTTCCTCCTGCAGCTTTTCCAGGTGCGCGCGATGGAACTCGCGCACCAGCAGAGGCCCGAACCGGGCCTCGTCCAGCCGCACCCCGGTGCCCACGCGCACGCCGTCCACCGCCAGCCGGGTCTGCTCGCGCCCGCGCAGCCGGCCCAGCACCAGCACTTCCCCGCCCGCCTGCACGTCTTCCGCGCCGGTGGCGTGGAACACGTCGGCCGTGGCGTCGCGCACGGGCACGGTGCGCCCGGGCGGCAGCGCCAGGCGCGCGGCGGCCTCGCGGGCGCGGTCCTCCATGCCCTCGGTGAAGGGCACCCGGACGATGCGCCCGCGCCCCTGCACGACCTGGCGGAGCGCGCCCGCGTCTTCGCGTGCGCCCAGCACCAGCGCGCTCACCTGCGTGCCCGCTGCCATGCGGTCCAGGGGGCGGAACATCTCCGTGGGCGCGGTCTGGCCCACCGTCGCGGCGCCGTCGCTCACCAGCACGAAGCGCGTGCCGGGCTGCCGCGCGGCGCGCTCTTCGATGGAGGCCAAGGCGGCGTTGAGGTCGGTGCCGCCCAGCAGTCCGCGCTCGCGGACGAGCGCTTCCACGCGGCGCGCGGCCTCGGCGGGGGTGCGGAAGGTGCCCAGCGGCGCCACCTGCTGGTCGAACGCCACCAGCTCCACCTGTCCGCCCGGGAGCGCCGCGAGCACCGTCCTCAGCGCGGCCAGCCGGTGGTCCATCCCCTCCGCGGCGGAGGCCGACGTGTCCAGCAGGAACACCCATCGCGTGTCCACCGCCGCGGGGGGCGCGGGGGCCACGTCCGGCCGCACGCCGGCCAGGTAGTACGGTCCGGCGCGCAGCAGGTACTCGCGCGGGGCGTCCGGGCGCGGGCTCCAGCGGATCTCCAGGTCTTCGGTGGGGGTGAAGCTCTCGTCTTCCCACGCCAGCGTCCGCCCATCCACCATCCGGCTTCCCGGCGGGCCCGCCAGCGTGGCCGACACCTGCGCCTCGTGCGGTAGCGGCTGCACGTGCGCCGTCACCCGCATCATCCCGATCCGCGGCAGCCCGCGCAGCGGCACGCGGTAGCTGCGCACGCCGCCCTCCAGCGGAAGCAGCCGCGTGTAGCCCAGCACCACGCGCACGGTGGTGTTGGCCTCGATGGGAAAGATGCGCGCGCTGAAGCGGTTGCCCTGGTCCTGCTCCAGCAGCGCGGGGTCGCGCATCTGGTGAAGGATTTCGGCGTACACGCGGTTGGCGCGCAGCCGCTCCACCACCTCGCCCTCCATCAGGTGACCGTTCACTTCCTTGGCGAAGCGGCTGACGGTAGCGCCCTCCGGCAGCACTGCGCTGAACCGCCCTTCCATCCGGCGCCCGTGCGGGTTGCGGAAGACGATCTCCATCTCGGTGAGCGAGAACACCCCCTGCACCGCCGCCCGCACGTTCAGCTCTTCGATGACGAGCTCCTGCCCGTCAGGATCGGAGAGCGCGATGGGGGCCTGCGTGCGCTGGGCCGACAGTGGGGCAGCGAAGGCCAACAACACCGTTGTCGCGAGGGCGAATCGTCGCATGTTACGTGTAGGAGGCGAGGGGACAGCTGGAGCACCGAAAGAACATAAAGTTACTGTCTCTCGCGTTGCCCAGAGAGGTCAATCTCACAGGCATGTAATCATCCCGGAATCGCCAAATTCTCTACATCATAGCGCCAGAATACTCCTCTGGCCGGGATATTCACGACGCGATAGGCCTCCGGTACACTGTAGAGGACCGCCGGAGAGTGCGTAGTTACCGCGCGCAAGCCCATTGCAAGTGAGTGAGGTTTCGTGCCGTTCAAGAGGTAAACACAATTCTCTTCCGGCCAGTTCTCGACGGAAGCCTCAGCCATCGCGGCCCATGCTCCGACCGCATCGCCTGCATGCGCTGAAATGATAGATGACTCAGGAATTGCGTACTGCTCAATGAGTGCTTTGTTCGCAATGCGGGTTCTCTGCTCGTACTCTGCCGTTATGCCCGGCTTCGGAAATACCAGCACCACCCGGTCGGGATCGGCTCGGGCTACCACACGCAAAGTCTTATGGCCCTCAAACCCAACAGATACGCAATAGAGCAACGACTTGTCAGGTCGATATTCTCCCTCCATTCCGGGTACTGGGATCGACTTCCAGACACCCTCCCCAAACACGACTTCTAGACCAACCTCGCCGGCCGGGTAATCACCCTCCGCGTAGAAAACAGAAATTCTCCGCAGGATACCGCTTCGAAACCCGTTTGCCAGGACTGCAAGAATGTGGTACCGCTGGCATGTAGATGCATCGAGCAGGACGTCGATTGGTCGTCCGAGATGTGTTGACGCCTCCATCATCTGCTCGAATATCCCGAGCGAGGTTTCCAGCAGAGCGGTGGCTTTATGCTGGAGGGGTACGTACTCCTTTGCTATCTGCCGCATGAACGTTTCCAAGAGGGCATCGTTTTTCTTGCGGTACCCATCTGGATCAACCTCGTCGTACAGAACTAGTACGGCTCTCTGCACTTGTAAATCCGTAGCAAGTGAGATACATCCGACGCGCTCCTCCCAACTTGAAACCACGATGAGGAGATCGTATCGACCGCCAACGATATCTGAGACGGAATGACTCCGATGTGACACAGCGGCCACGTGCCCTGCGCGAAACCGGCTAATAGCATCCATACTTCACTCCGGAAACAGAGACAGCACTTCGTCGCCGGCAAGTCGGCGACCGACACGTATTGCTATGCTTTCTACCTCTGCGTCGGTCTGGGCACAGCTAAGCTGCTCCATGTCTCTCCAATCACTCTGGACAGGATAGTACGCTCCTCGGTATGAAAGACCGTAAGCAGGTGCAAGGGAGGCATGGAGCCGGAACTTTATTTCATCCTTGGAAAGTTCGGTAATCCGCAGAAAACCTGCCTCAGCGGCTTCGCGCACGTGCCGGTAGATACCGTGAAGGCGTTCAGGTTTAAGATTGTGCCGCGGCAAGACGAATACGCCCCGTTCGCTTGACAAGAGATGCTGCTGCTGAGCGCCGCGAGTTTGGAGGATCTTTGTGATCCGGCCGAGCCCGCGCACCACCATCTCGACTTCCCGTGGTGAGGTTACCCCAGACTCGTCAACGCCTTGCGACTTTGTAATACTGGCTTGCTTGATCGCTTCATCTTGAACGGCTGCTGAAACTTGTCCCGCTAGAAACGCCTTCAAATCGCCTCCGAAATGCTGAAAAATATGATCTACGAACCGCAGGAAGTCGCGGATACAAAGATCACTAAGTTGAAGAACCATGTGCGCTGAAGCATAGCGCGGATCTCGGTTCAAGCGCTGGCAGATAGCTAGGTAAGCAGCAACCATTCGCTTCCGTAGCTGAGAACTCTCTTGCTTCCGGCGCTTCCAAGGAGTATCGACGGGGGGCAATCGAATTCCGAGTTCTTGGATGAGAAACGCCTGATAGATCGGCGGAGCTTGGCTAGTCACTTCCACAGAGTCATCATCTTGGGGATATCCATCTTCTTCCTCGTATGATTCGTTCGAAGAACCCTCCTCCGTTTCCGTGGGAGTTGCTTTGGTTATTCCGAGGAAGAACGGATCGGTCATCAAAGCTTCTGCCCGTCGTTCTAACTCCTTGGCAAAGGGAGAAACTGATTCTGTAAGAATCCGATGCAACAGGCCATTGACATCCAACGTACCAAAGGCGCGATACACATCGAAGCTTTCTTCAGGAGCCAGGTCCCGGAGCCTGACGGTGGCTACTCCTTCGGCGAACTGCCGGAAACGCCTGTCGGTCAGTAGACGCTCGAAGGAAACAATCTCGCGATCCGTAGCTTGGAGGGTTAAGTGATCGAACAGGGTACGATGTACTTCTGTCGGCATGCTCACAAAGGAAACGATGAACATCACAGGGGTTTTCGTCGTTCTCACCATCGTGTTAAGCACCAACAATTGAAAATCACTGAGCGTTTCACCTTCATCCATGCAGATCCGGAAATGCCAAGGGTCGGCCGAGTCGTCGATGCGGCAGATTGGTTCGAGGGCTTCACCGAGCAGACGCCCGAACACGCCAATCTGGCCGACCGCATGATAGCCGAGAATCTCATCATAGGGACGACGAGTCTTCGCGGATTGTTCAATTTCTGCGCGAAGGTCCAACAGGGTAGATCCCAACTCAGACACCGTTGCTGGCAGGCGGCGTGATGATCGGGTGAAGGTCGTGCGATAGACCTGGCTGAACTTCTGTACGGCGTGAGTCTCCCTCTCCGGGCTGGTGCAGAAGACGCCAGTGGCGAGAAGCTCAGCCACCGCAGTACACAACGCTTCACCCCACACCAGGTCGAGATAGAGACCGAGGACCATACCGGCTCGCTCTTGATCCAAATCGGAAAGCCAAGTATCAACAACACCGAGCAAGATCTCCGGCAGCTTCAAGTAGATCCCCAAGAACCGGCCCGCCGGACTCCCGAACACATCGGTGGGAAGCGCGACTCGGAGGGACTTATTTTGAAGACGCTCCTTCCAGTGGAGAGCCCGCAAGAGCGTTGTTTTTCCAGTTCCTCTCGGTCCAATCAGATAAATGGGAGTCGGAGCGTCTCGAATCACCTCACCGTAGATTTCAGGGTGGAGGAAGTAGGAGTTAGTCCCGGCATACTCATGCCGACCGAACGCGAACGGTGATCGCGGACTCATACAAGCCTCCGACGCAGAATCCAGTGCTTATGTGCCTGCACACGCGCGGTGATCTCAACAACGCCCAGCCACTCCATCTCTCGAAGCCTCTCAACGACTTCATCTTCTGCTGGGCTCGCGTTTGCCAAACCTGCCTCTTCGACGGTTTCTTCAACATCCGCGGACTGTGACTTCACCGCCGCAAACAACGCATGGAATCGGGTTGCCTTGCGGGAAAGCACCTTCCCGATTCTCACACTGAGAGCATCAGACGCATATTCTGGTTCGTCTCTATCTCCAAGTGGGATCCGTATTGGCTCCATGGGTGTGACGTCTCCATAGTTCTGGAAGACATACCGAGTGACTTCACAGCCAAGCACTAGGCCCGTGTCTGTGAAGTAGAAGCTGATCAAGTTGAAACCAGCGTCTAGCACTGGCGCAGAAACCGTCACCAGCGGCCGTCGACCACCTTCGGGGTGGGACAAAATCTCAACCGCGCTCTCATGAATGTGTCCATGGCAGTAAATAATTGGCTTGTTGCACCCTGCAAACCGGTAGCGTGCAATGCCAGCATTAATCACTTCGCTATACGGTGCAACCCGTGGAACGGCCTGCGGTAATAGGCCATGGTGGGCAAGCACGACTGCAGGAACGCTCGAGGGGATCCCGCTAAGAGTGGAGGCGATGTCTGCTAGATGCGTGTCGTCGAAGGCTGGTGTATCTAATTGTTCAACGAGATCGCGGTGGTCAGCTCTTCCTGTCTTCGTTTCGGAGAGCAACGATATGTACGCTTTCTGAAATCGCGCGGGGAGCCGACGATACTCACCGCAACCGAGACAGGAGTTGAGGGAGATCACCGGCAGTCGACAGCCTGACGCGTTTAGTTCCGTAACGCGCACGGCATCTACAGCTAGGATCGGCCTTCCGATTTCTGCCCAAGCGGTCCGGAACTCCTCGAACTTCTCCAGTGAGTCGGCATGGGGAACGGGATCCGGTTCGTCGTCGCTCCCCGGCAACGGGATCTTAGATCGATTCACATCGTGATTCCCTGGAACAACATGAAGCCCATCTGATTCCCACGGCTGCAGGCCGCCAAAGCATTTCTGTAGATACTGAATACATTCTTTGTACTCGCCAACCTTGGCATTCGTGGTTAGATCTCCTGAGAGCAGTACACCGCCGAGATCAGCTTGGTTTTCAGCCAGTCGCCGGATGGTCGCCATCACGGCCGTAAGTCGATGCGGTGAGACCCGAGCCTTTAGCGCGGCAGAAAAACCAGGATCCTTGTCGTCGATTACTGCTGCACCGTGTCTTGTCTCCGGATAGTGGACGTCTCCCAAGTGGAGAAGCGATAGACTTTTCATGGTTGGTCGATGCGGGCGAAATCACCGCGTGGGCTGAAGGATAAACAGCAACTCACGGACGCGGCCCCGACCCGAGACAGTCCGGCTAACCTGGCTACCCCGTTCAAGCACCCGAATGTCAGCATCCGCGTAGAGTTCCTCGATCTCAGGATTGGTACCGTTGCTAATGATCACGAGTGAACCCCGCGACTTCGCTCGGTGAGCCGCTTCTGACAAGCGAACGTGATCAGCCCAAGAGAATGGCCGGCCGTTGTACCGCTCGAAGCCCCCCCGGCGGCTCGGCGGGTAGGGAGGGTCACAATACACTACGTCACCTATCCCAGCTCGATCCAAAGTAGCCTCAAAGTCAACATTGACCAACTCAACAGCGTTGAGGGCCTCAGATGCGAGCGAAAGCAAGTCCGTGTCAATCAGGATCCGGTGCGTCCTGGCACCGCCGCCGAATGGAACGTTATAGTCTCCATCACGGTTCTCCCGATAAATTCCTGCAAACGAGGTCCGGTTCAGGAATAGGAACCGGGCCGCACGTTCAAGTGGAGTAGTGGGCTTCCACCCCCGAAGAGAATAGAAAGTGTTTTCACTTGCCGTCCATTGCTCAAGAATGCGGACAATTTCCTGCGGACGATCACGGATTGCCACGTACGTTTCTACCAGATCTGAGTTCAAATCTGCGAGCAGTGCCCTGCCGGGACGGAGATGAAAGAAAACCGCGCCTCCACCGAGGAATGGCTCTATATACCGGCAGCGAAGGGCCGGTTCTATAAGCTTAGCGATAGTCGGTGCAGCCCAACGCTTCCCGCCGGGCCAGCGCAGGAACGGCCGGGGGCCACCAATCTTCTCTGGTCGGGTCCGAATAGCGCTTTTACTCACGTAGGTCGAGAACGGTAACGATGGGCATATGAGAATAGGCCGGCTCCACCGCAACGCGCAATAGTTGACCGGGACGAAATTACGGGAAGCCGCGCGCAGTCTCAACCTTCTGGTCTGATTGGCACGTTTTCGAGGGCGCGCGTGAGGTCAGTCAATTCACGGCACCTCTCACGCGCCAAATGCGCGAGCACCGGCGGCCAATCGGGCGGCGGTGAGCGGTAGGCAGAACTGGACTGGTCCAGACGCGCGCGGGCAATCGAACTGATCGACACGCCAGCGGCTTCGGCGATCTCGTCGGCCGTGATGCGGCGGGTCAGGATGTCGGTGGCTTTCTTGAAATCCATCGTTGGTTCTGGATAGAGCGCTCTTGACAAAGCCCCACGCTGGACATATTATTATATCCAGCAGGGCGAAAAGCAAGGCTGGCCGACTCTCCCATCAAGAAGTCTCGACCAGCCTCGTTCACGAACCGACCCGAAGGCCGCCTCGCTCGCCAAAGGTGCCCTGCCGCGGCCCAAGGGTCAAGAGACACGGAGCCGACCCATGCCTCGCAAGCCGAAGCCGCCCTTCCCTCCCCCGCCGCCGCCGCCCGGCGTGTGGACGATCAAGAAGCGGGACCGCAACTGGATGGTGATCGCCCCGGACGGCGCCTTGGTGTGCATCACGCTCTACAAGAAGGGCGCGCAGGAGGTGGTGCGGCGGCTGGCCGCGTGAGCAGCGAGGCCCCCGGCGCGCAGGACGGCGCCGGGGTCTCGTCGTGTAACTACCGAGTCGCTTACCGGATCCAAATCGCTCCGAACGTGGCGCCGGGGATTGCGAGCAGCGCACACATTCCTCCGCTCCAAGCCAAACGCTGCGAAATTTCGGGGGTCTCCGTATCGTAGTACACCACCGCACCCACCGCGCATCCAATCCCCGCGCCGATCAGCGCACCACGCCCTGAAAAAAGCGGCGCGCGAGTTCCAAAGGTACGCCCCAACGCAGCTTGTGCTGAATCTGCTCTGTCCTGCTCCCGACCAACTACAACAGACGTGTCACCCCGGGTCAGGAGGGCAGGCGTCGCAACCACGAGCCGCGCGTCGACAGGGGGAAACAAAGCGCGATCCGAGGCGCTGTCCTGTGCAGCAACCTCCGAGGCGCTGGCAACGATTGCCACGAGCGCGAGCAAAACCTTGTAAACGGGGACCCTTCGCAACTGCATCGTCGATCTCATCACGACTCCTAGGTTCGGCTCCGTTGCGCTGGCGATCTCGTCAGTCGCAGCGGTACGCGTATACTGCACGGTCGCTCACGGCAAAGGCACGATTCCCTTCCACAGCGAAATCAGAGAAAATCTCCGGAACTCCAATTCGCGATTGTACCCGCCCGGAGGTGCGGTCCAGAATGGCCAGGCTCATGAAATTCGCAAACAGGAGCTTGCCGCACAAAACGAAGCTGAGGTGCCCCCCTGAGTTTTCCGTCTTCCACCGCAGAGCGCCCGTGGCGACGTCCAAGGCGTAGACGTAGGCATCCATCGAAGCGTGATACGCCGTGTTCCCAACGGGGACGGGACTGGCCAGTGAGCCAAACCGGTCTGCCGGTCCAATGCGGCGCCACACCTCGATCCCGGTCGTACGGTCCACCGCAAAGACGGCTCCGCTCAGGTGGTCGCTTGCAAGCAGAAGCGAGCCGGCGACGCTGACCCCCGCGGCCACCGTCCGCCAATCGGTTCCGTCACCGTTGCGGAAACTCCACACCCGCTTCCCCGTCGCGCGGTCCAGGCCGATGATCCACCCCGTCGAGATGTAGCCGTTCTCCGCGTTGTACTGCCGCGCGCTGACGAACACGGTGTCACCCGACACGGTAACGCCGGTGACGATCCCCCGGTGCTCCCAATCAGGGCCGATGTCAACCATCCACCGCAGCGAGCCCGTGACCTGATCGAGCGCGAATACCTGGTGAGCGTCGGTGCCCACATAGAACGTGGCATCGTCAACCGCCGCGCGGCCCAGGCCGGCGGACGCGTGGCCGCTGCTGGAAAGGGGGAACTTCCACAGTTCGCGGCCAGACTCCGAATCCAATGCGACCGCAGCTCCTCCCGCTCCGAACACGCGGCCGTTCCGGACCAACAGGTTCTTGGGCCGGGACCGCACACCTGGCGTGGGATTGGTCCACACCCGTGTCCCCGTCTCGGCGTCGAACGCAGTGATGCCGTCTACGTAGACGTACACGCGCTGGCCGTCGGTCGCCGGTGTGCCGTCCGTACTCCGAGGAGGCGCCGTAAACTCGATGCGCCACAACGGCCGATTTCGATCGCGCCCGTCGAGCAGCGGATTGCACGATACCCCGAGCACCGTCATCGCGACAATAAGCGTAGCGCGAGATCGGACTCGCTCCCGCCGGGGTTTGGTACAGAGCACCGGTCCGAGTCCGTTGGAGGAGGTCTGAGTCACCGTACCGGCACCCCCATCACATCGGACAGGACGGCACGCAATGCCTTCTGCGTCTCATAGCTCTGCGTTTCGCCCGTATGCGAAGGAGCCCCATCCCGCATCGGATAGTTCCGGCGAGCATTGGGGTAAACCTGGGACGAACCAGGGACGATGCCGTCGCTCTTTCCGAAGCCGGAAACCAATCCGTTCCACATCAAGTCGAAAGCGATGAGCGCCGCCGTGGTAGTAGCACATTGTGCCGCTTTGTCAGCCCGCCCTACGAACCAGCTCACGACGGCGCAGGCCGTAGTGGCACCCGTGGTCCAGTACGCGGCTTTCACGCCCTTGCGCCCTTGATCCGGACCCTTCAGATCGAACCCAAGTCGCCACTCAATGAAAATCCGGCTCGGGTAGCTCTGGATGCCGGCGTTCGGGAACGCCTCGTACGGCGCGTTTAGCTGTTGTTGGAATTCACTCCCTGGCTTGAGGTCGATGTACGCTGGGACCGCCGCGTCCGCGCCGCGTTTCCCAAGTTCCACCGACGAGCCAATCAGGAACGCTCCCGCGCTGCAACGCACCCCTGTCGGACTGCCGCAGCCGGCGTACGCGGCGGCTGCGGGAATGCTTAGAACCGCCGTAATGATTGCTTTGTTCGTCCTGACAATCGGCGCACCCTGATGGGGTGTCCCAAGCGTCACGACTCCGTTTACCAGTTCCGGATTGTGCTGCGCGACGTAGCGCGAGATAAGCCCTCCCTGACTGTGCCCGACCAGGAGCAGACTACCGCGACCGTACTGACGGATGGAGTCGGCAAGCGCTCCGGCCTGGTTCGCCAGCCGCTCGTTGGAGTCGAGGTTGGGTCGAAACCTACAGCCAAGGATCAGGATCTGAGACATCCGCTCCGGGAAATCGCCCCACGTACTCCGCTTACTCATGATGCCGTGTTGGAACAGGACGTTCCGCCCGTTCGGGGCAGCCCCGATACAGTAGTCCGGCACTGTAGTCCCACCACCAGTGGGTGGCGGCGGCGGTTCTTCCGTCGGACACGGATTCCCATAGTCGTCGATCAAACAGCTATCGAAGTTCAGGCGGGGCGTGGCGGAGGGCTGTAGAAGACCCTCGGCAATCCTGGCGCGGCGGACACTTCGCTCCGCGTCCTTTCCTCTGTTTTCGTGCCAACGGACGTTGCGAACCCTCGTTGTCTGCCGGCTCTCAAACCTGGCCTTCTCGGTTTGCACCTCGCTGGAAACCTCGATTTCCTCCAGAATCCACTTTTCCCCGTTGCGCCTGAAGGTACGCGCAACCTTGTTTCTGTGGGTGGCCTGGGTTGCGGGGGCGTTCGCCGTCCGGATCTGCTGGACACTGGTCGTAGCGACTTCCAAGCGCCTGCGGTCGCGTCCGAGGGGAATCACCAGGGTTTTTGGCGCGGGTGCGTCCGAGCCGCTCATGGAGTACGCCGCCGTTCCATTTACCGGGTCGTGATCCATCACCACCCCTCCGGTGACCTGTGCCCCGTCGAGTGGGCCCACCTCGGCCAACGCAGGTTCGGTCGCATCGACCTCCGCTCCTTGTGTCGCCTGGCCTGCGTTGTCGTACACGATTACGTCGCTTCCGACTACTTGGATCCGACTGGTTTCATCCACCGGAGTATCGGCCGGATCGTCAGATGCAACCTGACGATACTCGTTGTATCGAAGCGTTCCATTGTAATCGTAGCCCGCTTCCGCGTGGAGCGGTTGTACGGGCGTACTCACCGCCATCGTCGACGTGTACTGCTCCGTGCGTGCGTCGTAGATCGGCTGATCGCTGTACACCGTCGACGATTGGTCGCGGTAGGCGTCGTAGGTAACCCAAGTGTCTTGTGAATTGATGGCGCCATCAACCGGCATCACTGCCCCGAGCGGAACGGACCCCGGCCCGACGCGCGCAGGTGGGCCAACCGGCGTGTCGTCGCCCCCACAGCCCCCGAGCACAAGGGCCGCCGAGAACGTAACGCAGCAGCGCCGAACCAGACTGGCCGACGGCGTAATCAAGAGATCCATTGTCACAACGCAGGGGAAGAATGGCGGGATTCCCACAGACTGCGGGAATCGCTCCGGCGCGGGAGATAAGTCGCTCGGAAGCCTTCCACGAGCATGCGCCATCACAGACAGTCTCGCCTGAAAAACATCTGACGTCAAGTGCGCGGTGAGAAATGGACTTATTACGAGGTCGCAGGCAGACGGGAACCGCGCGCCGCGCGCGGAGGTATGGAACGCAGCAGCCGGTGCCGCCCCGGCCTCCCTCCCCGTTCCCAAGGTTCGCGACCGTGAAGATTCACCCCGAGTGGCTGATCCAGCGTGTGGAGAACGCCCCCATCGCCGCGCACCGCAACCTGGCACCCATGGCGGCGCTGCGCATCAAGATGGCGTGGGAAAAGCTGAAGCGCGACGCGGGCGACGGCGACGAGATGTGGGCGTTCCAAAACCCGTCCAACACCTGGAAGAAGCTGGGCAAGCACAGCGGCTACGCCATCGTGCGCGGCGGGAAGATCGTGCAGAGCGTGGTCGTCCTGAGCGAATGACGCGGCGGATCGGCAGATGACGAACGAGGCCCGGCGAGCGCATCGCCGGGCCTTTTCGCATCTCCAACGCGCCTTCAGGGATCGAACGGCTTCGCGAGCAGCGCGTCGATGGCGGCGCTGGCATCGGCCAGGCGCGCATCCAGCGATCCGCGCAGGTGGACGAATGGAACCGCGAGCGCGTCGAGCTGATGAAGGAAGCGCGCGTGCATCGCGTCGCGGACGGACTCGCCGTCGCGCCATCCATCCTGCACGAACGGAAAGTCGGGGTAGGCCAGCAGGTACAGGTGCACGCGGTCGCGTCGGCCGATCTCGTCCACCGCCGCGTCGCGGTGGCCCATGTAGCGCTCGTGCCAGGTGCCCGTGGCGAACGCGTTCGTATCGCACAGCAGCACCCGGTTGGCCGCGCGCGCAAGTTCGTCCTCGCGGCGCTGCTGTTCCGCCGCGATGTGCCGGAACTCGTCGCTCGTCCACGCCAGCGCCGCTGCACGCGCGGCCAGCTCCGCCTCAGTCTCCACGGACGCGAGCCCGCCCGCCGCCGGCTCCGGAGACGGGCCGTCCGCCGGAGCGCCCTCCACCAGCTTCGCTTGCCAGTACTCGCGGCCGAACTCCTCCACCCACACGGTCTGGTACCGCGCCGCGAGCATCCGCGCGAGCGTCGTCTTGCCGGTGGATTCCGCACCGATCAGCACCACGCGCCGCACGAAGTACGCGCGGACGCATGGCTCCAGCCACTGCAGGTGCTCCAGCGGCGCCGCCCGGATGGCGGTGCCCGAGACGGGGAACGCCACGCGGTCCTGGTCCACCATCACGTGCCGGCAGCCGAGGAAGCCGGCGAAGCGCGGGCCGTAGCCCTCGCTGCTGAACACCACGTCCGGCGTGCGCCCCAGGTGCCCGACTGTGAAGCGCGCCCATTCCTCCACGTCGTCGCCCAGCTCGTCCGCCACCAGGTGGATCTCGCAGTCGGGATGGATCTCCTGCAGCCACGCCATTCGCAGCGCGCCGGAGATCGCCTGCGATGGATGATGCGGGACCATCACCACCAGCCGGTCGCAGCCGCGGCGAGCCGTCTCGACCAGGTGCTTGTGGCCCCGGTGCGGTGGATAGAACTTGCCGACGACCAACCCCAGCGTCACGCCGGCACCCCGTGCAGGGCGCCACCGGCCGGAGCAACCGGATCGCCGTCCTGGCTGCGCCACGTCGCGCGCCAGTGCAGCAGTCCCATGGTAGCCATCACCAGGAAGACGGCATACAGGGCCGCCGTAAGGTACAGCTCCTTGTACGCATAGAGCGGGACGTAGATGATGTCGACCACGATCCACGCGTACCAGTTTTCCACCTGCTTGCGGTTCAGCATCCACTGGGCGCAGAGCGAAATGCTCGTCGTCAGCGCGTCGAAGAACGATGCGCTCCCGCCCACGTGCCGCAGCGTGACCCACAGAACCATCGTCAGCGCGACACCGGCCGCCGCCACCGCAATCCCCTCGCGCGGGCGAACGCGGGAGATGCGCAGGGGCGTCTTGTGCTCACCGCCGTGCAGCCACAGGTACCAGCCGACGATCCCGAGCACGAAGTAGACGACCTGCAGCCCGGAGTCGGCGTACAGCTTCGCCCCGAAGAAGACGACGCAGAAGAGAGACGCGTTGACGAGGGTGAGGGGAAAATTCCAGACGCTCTCGCGCACGGCCATCCACACGCACACCGCGCCCGTCACCACGCTCGCCGCCTCCAGGTGCGACGACACCCCGAGCCGCACGCCAGCCACCGCCAGGACGCTGACCGCGACCGTAAGCGTCGCCAGAACGGCCGTCTGACCGATGGGGGATGATTTCATGCCGCGCGGTTGCTCTGGGAGGAATGGCTGGCGCGACAGGAATCGCACGAGCCCTGATGCTGCCGCCCTCCGCCGGGACTGTCAAGCTCGGCGGATCGGCTGGATACGCGGTGCGGCGGAAGAAAAGTGCCCCGGGGCCACGGCGGCTCCGGGGCGTTCTGCGATGGATGCGGATGGTCAGCGGCGGGACCACGCCAGCGTCCCCCCCGCGGCGGCGCGGGTCAGGGGTCCCAGTGCAGTGGAAGCACCACCCAGACCGCGACAGGCCGGCCGTCGAGCGCGGCTGGACGGAACCGCAGGACGCGGACGACCTGAAGGCTGGCCGCATTGAACTCCGGATCTGTGGATGACACGATGTCCGCCTGGGTCGGCCTCCCCTCGGGGCTCACCCGCATGCGAACGACGACACGCCCGGCCCGCATGGCGGCCCTGGCTCCCGGCGGAAACTCACGGTTCATCGCCTCCTGAAGAACGCGTTGGTTGAGGACGACGGGCTGCCGCTCGACGATGTCCATCTCGTAGGCAGGGGCGGTGTCCTTCGCTGCTGGGGCCGGCGTGGGCACCTGCCACTGGATGGGGAGATCCACCCGTACGTGGACCGGCCGGCCGTCGATCTCCGCGGGCGCAAAGCGCAGGATGGAGAGCGCCGCCAGCGCAGGCGCATGGAGCGCGCTGTCGGTGCTGGTGATGATGCTGAACTCCCTCGCCGTGCCATTCGCGTCCACGATGAAGCGCACGTGCACCGACGGAACCACGCCGGCATCCGGGGTGCCGCCCGGATACGAGGCAGCCAGCGCGGCGGCGAACTCGTCCACGTTCAGAGGCCGCGGCAGAGCGGTCACCGACTGCGCCTCGTAGACGGTGTCAGCGGGCACCGGCGGCGTGGCCTGCCCGTACGCGGGCAGTGATGCGAAACTCAGCAGGGCGCCGAAGATGGGGACCTTGATGTTCATCGTGAGTGCTTGGGAAAAACGGGAGCAGGGACCGACCCTGATGATCGAAGATATCACGCGCCGCTCGTTCCATACAGCCATGGTGCGGCCTGATAGGTAGACGGGCAGGATCGCACCGCTCGCAAGCGGACTTTCTTGCTGGCCGGTGCGCGGGAGAGTACGATGGGGAGCCCGCGATGGACTCATCCACCTCTGCACCCTTGACCTCCGATTCGCCGGTGCCTGACGACGATTTGACCATCTTTCCCGTCGAGAGAGGCGCGGACGACCAATCCCGCATCGGCAAGCTGACCGGCGCGCTCACTCGGCGGCTGGCGGAAGAGGCTGAGCGCGCGGCCAACGTCGGGCGCGGCGTCGCGAGCGGGATCGGCCAGCGGGCACAGCGGGTGTGGGTTCCCGAAGATCCGGACGTGATCCTCGCCTCCCCCGCGTTCTCGCCGTTTCCGCCGAGCGGCCCGGCGGTGGAGATGCTGAGCATCGCGTGGCAGGCGGATGCGCTGCTCGGGCTGTCCGCGCTCGGCGTAACCGTGTGCGAGCGCGAGATCATCACCGTCACCCGGTCTGTGTTCCACGACGGCCTGCGTCACCAGGAACTCAGCCGGCGGCTGTTCGGCGCCGACTACGACGCAATCCACCGCTGGATGGACACCGTTCCGGGCAGCGGCATCCGGGGCGGCGGCATCGGGCACCGGCTGCAGCGCGGGCACGACCTGGCGGCCGTGCAGCACTTGTACGACCAGCACGGGCTTCCGGGCGTGCTGGTGTGGATGCAGCACGTGGGGCAGGACCTGGCCACGCCTACGGGAATCCCCATCCCCATCGGCGGCCCGAGCCTGAGCGCGTGGCTGGTGGAGACGGGCCGTGCCAGTTCGGGCAAGGCGGCGCTGATGCTGTCGTTCAACGCGGCGGAGCTCGCGGCGACGGTGCTCGGCGGCGCGTTCGCGCTGCGCCTGGCGAACCTGGCTGCGGAGGTCCGGCGCAAGTGGCAGGTCGCCCGCCGGTGTGCCGCCGCGAACGAGGCATGGGCGCGCGGCGACCTGGACGCGGTGGTGGCGCACTACAGCGAAGCCCGGGCGCTCTCCAACGACGACCCCACGATCCTCATGGCGCTGGGCTGGGCGTACGCGCAGATGGGCCGGCCGGTCGCGGAATCGTTCCTGGCGTTCCGGGCCGCGGCGATGGGGCTGGCGAAAGAAGACCGGGTGGCGGTGGTGGATGGGGCGACGCTCAGCCTGCGCGGCCTGGCCTACATGCTAACCCTCTCGCAGTCCGTGCAGGTGCTGGAGGAAACCGACCTGCGAGGTGCGTGGCGCTCCGAGTTGGACAGGATGCTGCGCGGCGCGATCAGCGCGTTCGAGCAGACGGCGCTCACACTCGCGGACGGACCGAGCGTGCGCGTCCTCGAACGGGAGATGCCGCTTTACCGCGAGCGGCCGCTATCCGCCGCAGCCAACTACTACCTCGGCGCGCGGCTCGCGCTCTCCGCCCCGTTCCTCGCCTCGTCCGCCGAGGCGCCCCGCCTCGCGACGCGTGCGCTGCAGATGCAGGCCCGGGCCGCGCGTGTCCATCCACAAGCTGCCGCGCAAGTCGAGTCCTCCGCCACCCGCTGGCGAACGGAGCTGAGCGGAATCAGGATCGGCTCACCGGTCCTGGCGGGTCCCGTATAGCGGACCGGGTCTCAAGGAGCAGGTTGCGGGGCCGCCCTCACGGCGACGGTTACGTGGGACGACTGGACATCCAGCTCCAGCGGCGGATTTCCGTTCTCCGCGAGTGCACGCCGCGCGATCGCCAGCCCGAAGCCGAAACGCTGCACGAACCCGAACACCCGCATCGCCTCGGCGAGGTTGGGATTGCGGTAGTCCGCGACGCCCGGCTGGCCGAAGTTCTCGATGCTCACGATCCCGAACGGTCCTCCGGGATTGCTGATCTCGATGCGATCGTCGTACCAGTAGACGCGCACCGGGGCGTGCGTCGCCTCGTACGTGCGGTGCATCACGGCGTTCCGGACGAGCTGCTGCAGCGCACTGATGGGATACAGCGAGCGACGCTCCTCCCGCGGGCCCGCCGTGATGTTGACCGCCGTGCGGTTGTGCGATTCCAACTTGTCGTCGATGCGCCGGATCACCTCGCTGATCGCGCCATCCACCGCCAGTTCGTCCGTTACCGGATCACCCAGGCTCTGCCCCCCGATCCGCAAGAACTGGATGTATGCGCCCGGAATGAAATCGCGCGTCGACTTTCCGAGGGTGAGAATTCCAAGCACGGTTGGGACGGCCGTATCCGCCCCGTCCACCATCTTGGTGACCGCGAGCCGCTGCTCCAAGGTGCGATCGTTCGCCTCCAGCACGTCGGGCGCAAACGCCGCGGGCAGGTAGTCGTTCTCGAAGCGCACGCGGTCCAGGTCGGCCAGCGTGGCAGACCGGAGCGGGTGGATGTCGAACGGGCTATCCCCCGCCTTGCGCTTCTCCGTAAGTATACGCTCATCCTGCGCGCTGGCGATGCCTCGGCGTGGACCGATGCGGATGTGCACCCGCCCCCGGAATCGTACCGGCGGAGAATCCGACGGCTCCACGATGATAACGGCCATCTCGCCGCCTCGAAGCGCGCGCTTCGCCACCGTCATGCTGGGCGGCGGTACGATGTTGCCGTCCGTCTTTATGTCCGCCAGCCGAAGCAGCAGTTCATCCGTGATCTGCAGGCCGCTCGCCTCCCCCGTGCGGTCGCGCGCGCCGACGAACACGACGCCGGCCTTACGGTGGCCGGGAAGATCGTTCGCGAACGCGCACACAGCTTCGCGCACCTTGGTGGGTACGTCGCCGGAAAACGATTCCTTTCTCTCCGCGCGGTCCGATTCGAGGTCGGCGAGCATCGCTTCGAGTTCGGCGTCCGTATAGTTCGTCATTCGGCGTGGCGGCGGGAATCACACAAGCATGTCCGAGTCACGGCCCCACAGAATAGCGGGTGGGCCGGAACCTGTCACCTGACCGGCGGTCCCTGCGATCACCCGGACCAGCAATGCGCCCGCCGGGATGGCTCCCGGCGGGCGCTGCGTTTCACTCCCGTCCTGGCTGAAACTCTCCCGCCATCCTCAGCAGGAGCGCGAGGTGGAGAAGTAGACGCTCGTCCCGTTGCTGTCCGTGACCGTGCCGTACGCCGTCAGGTACCCGCTGCTGTAATAGCCGCCGCTGGAGTTGACGTTGCACGGCACCAGGGCCTTGCTGACCCCGCCCTGGTCGTAGTACTCGGACCCGCTGTGCCACGAGAAGCTGTAGCCGGTGCCGCTGCCGCCCGACGCCGTGGCGGTGCAGTCTACCCGGTTGTAGTAGTCGCGCCCGCCGGGGCACGAGACCGATGCGGTCAGCGGCGTGGGCGGCGGCGTGGTCGTGCCGACCAGCGAGTTCAGCAGGCGGTTGGGCGACCCCGTGCCGATGCCGCTGAGCTTGTTGACGAAGGCCGCGTTGATGATGGCCGACGCCACGGTGGCCGGCGACGCGGTGGTGTTGTTCTGCAGGTACAGCGCGGCAACGCCCGCCACGTGCGGCGAGGCCATCGAGGTGCCGTCGATGGTGTTGACGGCCGTGCTGCTGGTGTGCCAGGCCGAGGTGATGGCCGAGCCCGGCGCGAAGAGGTCCAGGCAGGTGCCGATGTTGGAGTAGTCGGCGCGGGCATCGGTTGAGGTCGTGGCACCCACTGTGAGCGCCGTGCTCACCCGGGCCGGGGTCTTCTGGCAGGCGTCGTATCCGTAGTCGTTCCCCGCGGCGATCGCGTACGTCACCCCCGCCGCGATGGAGTTGGCCACGGCCTGGTCCGCCGAGGTGTTGATGCCGCCGCTGAGCGACATGTTGGCCACCGCCGGCTTCACGTGGTTCTGCGTCACCCAGTCCACACCCGCGATGACCCCGCTCCATGCCCCGGAGCCGCCGCAGTCCAGCACGCGCACCGAGATGACGCTGGCGCCCTTGGCCACGCCGTAGGTGCTTCCCGCGGCCGTGCCGGCCACGTGAGTGCCGTGGCCGTTGCAATCCGAGGCGTTGCCGCCGAACGCATCGTACCCCCCGGACGCGCGCCCCCCGAACTCTGCGTGGTCGAACCGGACGCCCGTGTCGATGACGTAGATGCGCACCCCCGAGCCCGTGTAGTTGTAGGTGTAGGTACCGTTCAGCGGCAGGTTTTCCTGGTCGATGCGGTCCAGCCCCCAGGGCGCGTTCGACTGCGTGGCGCTCGCTCGCGCGACTCCGTCCTGCTCCACGTACGCGACCCGCGGATTGCGCCTCACGGCTTCGACTGCCGCGGGCGGCAGCGTGGCCGCGAAGCCGCGCAGGGCACTCTGGTACGTGTAGTGGAGCGTTCCGCCGTGCGCCCCCACCAGCTGTCTGGCCAGCCCCGGCGCATCGGGCGTGCCGTCGTTGAAGACCACGATGTACCGGTCGCGAATGCCCTGCCCCGGCGCCGCGGCGAGCAGCGGTGCCTCGTCTTGGACGCTCGCCGCCTGGGGCGCCGTGGTGGTCGGCGCATCGCTGCAGCCCGCCAGGGCGCCTGCCAGGATCACGGCGGGGAGCGAACGGTGGATCGGGAGCCTCATGCCTTCCTCCTGCGTGTAGATGGAAAAGAAACCGACTACGACTTGATTTTTAACGGCGTATATGGATAGCAGCAAGAGCAACGACGTACTCTTTCGCGGGCGAGTTTCCGCTCGATGGGATGCAGGACGCACTCACCCTCGCGAGCGAAGCGCACGCGGCGGCGGAGCGTCTGGCTACCGCGTCGCCACACACGGAAGCGCCCGCCGAAATGGCTCCCGGCGGGCGCTTCGCTTTCCGTGTTCCGTGCGCGGCTACAGGTTCGTGCCGGCGTTCCGAACCCGCCCGAGCCGACGGTGCATACTGGAGCGGATTCGTGTCACTAGTTGAAGGGACAGAACACCAGTGCGGACCCAGATGCCGATCCCCCGTTGCTATCCGTCACGGTTGCGAGGACCTCGAGCACCAGGCCGGGTACGCAGTACGGGGTCGCGTCAGCAACACTCCAATTCCCACCCTCCCCCAGTTCTTCCGCACCGCTCCACTCCCAATCGACGTACGATCCACTGCCTCCCTGGGCCAACGCATTGCATCGCACGCCGCTGCATGAGACGTTCACCCGGAGGTAAGACGAGGTTGAAGTTGATTGGGCCGTAGTGCTCGCGGGCACATGCGTGAAGCCCGCGGCGACTGCCGCGAGTGCCAGCACGGGGAGGGTCCGTAGAATCGGGAATCTCATGCCTGCCTTCCTTTCGAATGCGGGTACCGGTAAAGCGCTTGGTCTGAATATTAAATGTCTGATACCGAATCGACAACTCCACCATGCTGGCTCGCGCGTTTGAGCCTGAACGGACGGGCGTGAGGGCGCTCAATGACGGAACAAAGCGCCCGCCGGGAGCCATCCCGGCGGGCGCTGCCTACAATTACCTTCCGTGGCGGCTACAGGTTCGTGCCGGCCGTTCAGAACCCGCCGGTGCCGCCGGCGGTCCCGCCGCCGGTGCCCGTGCTCCCGGTCGAGCCGTATCCACCGGTGCCGGTCGTGCCCGTGCCGGTGGTTCCGCCGCCCGAGCGCGAGGTGCCGCGCTCATAGCCGCGGCGCGCGAAGTCACGCAGCGAGTCGTAGCTCGCCGCGCGCGAGCCGCTGAAGCCGCTGCGCAGGTGCGGCTCCACGTCGTCGAAGCTGCGCCCGGCGTACTCCGGGTTACGAGCCGCGGCGTAGCCCACCACGTACACGGTGCGCGCCCGGTCGTACGGCACGCCCGTGGTCCGCACCGGGTGCGACTCGTAGTACGTGCGGCACTCCTGCTCCTCCTCCTCGTTGATGTCGCGGAGGCTCTCGTACAGCTTGCGGCCGGCCCACCAGCCGCCTGCCGCCAGCGCGATGCCGCCCACGATCATCTTCCAGTCGTACGCGTGGGCCGCAAAGCCGCGGATGCGCTCGTAGCGGCCTTCCTTGTCCTCGCCGTAGTCGCGGCGGATGTCCACCTCGACCTCGTTGAAGTCGCGGCCCGAGTACGTGGGGTTGGCCGCGGCGCGGTGGCCCAGCTCGTACCCGGTGCGCGCCTCGTCGTACGTGGACGGACCCGTGGCGGGCGTGGCCGGTACCGTGGCGTAGTGCCGCTGGTACGTCGTTTCGGCCGTCCCGAAGTCGTCTTCCGTGCCACCAAAGCTCGCGGTGCCGGACGCGCCGCCCAGGTCACCCGACGATCCCAGGCTGCCCGTCGAACCACCAAGCCCGCCGGTCGATCCCGCCCCGGTCGAGCCGCCGAGGCCGCCGGTCGAACCACCCAGGCCGCCGCCCGTGGACCCACCGAGCCCACCGCCGGTCGAGCCGGCCCCAGTCGAGCCGCCCAGTCCGCCAGTCGACCCCGCGCCGGTCGAGCCGCCCAGTCCGCCGGTCGATCCTGCTCCGGTCGAACCGCCCAGTCCGCTGCCCGTCGAGCCACCGAGGCCGCCGCCCGTGCTTCCGCCCGTCGACGCGCTCAGGTCCCGGGAGGTGCCGGAAGTGCCGCTGTTGTCGCCGAAGCCACCATCGTTGCGATCTTGATCCATACGTCCGTCTCCTTGCTAGGCGTTGACCAGAGCGCCGGAGGGAACGCATTGCCTATGCCACCTCGACCCGGGGCGAGTGCCGCCAGCTACTGGAGCCGCTCGGAGACGGCGGCTTCGACCGCGGCGAGAGTCGCGTCGTCAACGGGGATCGGGTAGACATACTCGATTTGGCGGGGCAGCCACCGCGTGCGATCGCGGTGCTCCTGCCATTCTTCGGTAAACGTATTCAGGAGGGGTACGTTGAGGACGTGTCCGGCCCATGCGGCAGGCAACTGCCTCAGCCACGCGGCCGTGCCATCCGCTGGGCGAATGAGGCCGCCCTTTGGTTCGAACGCCTCCGGAGGCATGTCTGGCCCGATGAAGTACCGCAGGTCGATGACGGGAACCACGGTTTGCAGGCGGCGCGACCGGCTGTACTCGTGACGGGTGAGCACGATCCCGAAAGCGTAGCCGAACTCATCCTGCATCGCTTCCGTCAAGCGAACCAGAAATCCGCGGATACTCTCGCGGTCCGTACCGGGACCTGTGCCCTGGCCCATTCCCAATGCGGTGTACAGGTAAGTGCGAACCGCTGCCCGATAGCGGGACAAGTTGTCCGACGCAGTCGAGAAGTTACTGGAATCTTCGACGAGAATCGAGGAAACCTCGATGTAACTCGCGTCCTGCCCGGGCAGCCGCAAGTTCTTCGGATTGGGCACCGTGAATTGCGTCGCGCCATACGCCACCTCTGTCGACTTGGTCGTCATCAGGGCCAGCGTCGCGGCGTCTCCAGGAACCACGCGGTTCAGCAGGTAGAACGGTCGCCAGGGTTTGCTGTCGGGGACGTTCCGCCTCCACCTGGGCACGTCGAAGACGTACCCGGTTGGCCACGCCTCGCCCGGGAGTGCAATTTTCAGCATTTGGGGATAGACGTGGATGTGCAAAGGGCCGGAATCCAGTGATCCCAGCCCTCGAAGAAAGGTGGCGTGGCGCGTTCAGTATTGGCGCTGGCGACTCAGGAGCGCGCGGCTGGCCCGGCTCGCGTTTTTCTGCGCCTCGAAGAAGGCCTCCATGTCCTCACCAACAGGGGCAAGCGGCCGCTCCCCTGGATGGTCCGGTCCCCGTCCGGAACGCCGGGTAATCCTCGCGTAGGCCCGCTTGAGCACGCGCGAGGCGCCTCCCAGGACTTTCTTGCCGTGGCCGGCCGGTGCGGGGCCACCCTCGACGACTCGCCTGGAGGTGAACCGCTTCACGCGCTTCTGCGGCACGGCCTCGACGTTCGTCACGTCCCACCTGCTAGGGCGCGTCTCCGGACCTGTAGTTTTGGCCATCGCGACCTCCTTTCTGCTCGCGAAACGTACAAGCTGGACTCGCGCGGGTCAAGCTTGAAATCCCGCCCAGCCGCCGGTCACCTCGTCCTCCGGTTTTGATCACCCGCGTTCAACCGGCGCCGCGAGGGTCTGCAGTACCGGGCGCATGCCCGCGGTGGATGGCGCAAAAAGGGACAGCTGGTCCGCATCCGCGAAGACGGCGGCGAAGTCGGCGGGGGTGAGCGCGCGGGCCAGGCGCGCGGCAAAAGTGGTGCGGAGGACGCGCGCGTAGTGCGCCACGTCGTAGTCGCGCGGGTCGGCGCTGGAGGCGGGGTCCTCGTCCGCCGAGGGGACGACCGACGCGCCGCCGCCCTGGGTGCGATACACCCGCACCCGCTCCCCGACGCGCCACACAGTGCGCCCGCTGGCCAGCAGCGCCTCGTACGCCAGCTCGCGGCGGGCCTCGCGCGTTTCGGCGTAGCGCGCGGGCGACTTGGTCAGCCGCACGCGAGACGACACGTCGAAGGTGGGCAGCTCGCGGCGGCGGAGCGCGCCGACCGTGGCGAGATAGGTGTCGCGCACCCCGCCCACGTCGCCCGCGAACAGCTTCATCAGCGCGGCTCGCAGGAACGCCTCGCCGTAGGGCTCCGCGCGGCTGCTGCGGAAGGCGACGCCGCGCAGCGTCAGCGTCCCGTCGTATCCCAGCAGCGCGTAGTTCTTGGGCTCGTGCGAAAGCATCGCCGCGTAGCGCCCGTCGAACTCCAGCTGCACCAGCGACGGCAGCAGCGTGGCGACCTCGGCCACCACCCGCCGCTCGTCGGCCTCGGTCCACCCCTCGGGGACCGCGAAGTAGACGCCGTCGGTGTCGGCTTCCAGCAGGGTCACCCCGCGCGTGGCCAGCTCGCGGCACATCATCCCCAGCATCTCGCGGCCCCGGCGCGTCACCTCGTTGGCGGCGTGCACGTCGGCGAAGCGCGTCAGCTCGCCGCCCGCCGCCAGGTAGCCGTACGCGGAGTTCACCAGCAGCTTCATCGCGGCGGACATGGCCTCGTGCGTGTGGCGCTCGGCCGAGCCAGGGGGCGCCGCCCGGCCACGGGCCTTGGCGGCCAGCCGCTGCTCCACCAGCCGGTCCACCAGGGCCAGAAGCGCGCCCACCGAGTCGCGCGCCGGCCCGATGCGGTAGGCGCGCATCAGCGACGGGTACAGGCTGGCGACGTCGGCCTTGACCACGCGGTGCGCCACGCCGGTGGCGAACAGGTGAAGCGCCGCGCCGCTGTGGGGCGTGCCGTCCCCCGCCTGGTGCGCGGGGAGCGCGGCGCCGGCGCGCAGGTAGGCCCGCACCAGCAGCGGGTCGATGACCCCGGTCGCCGGCCCCGCGTCCGCGAGCCGCTCGTACCGCCGCGGGGCCATGCGCGCCAGGGCGAACGCGGCGCCGCCCAGCATGTGCGCCAGGCCGGCCACCTCTTCGACGTCGTCCGTGGCGTAGCGGCGGATGCGCTCGGGGTCCGTGCGGTAGACGGTGTAGATCTGGCTTCCCGGCACGTACTCGCGGTCCGGCGCGGCGATCCCCAAGTGCTTGGCGACGGCCTTCAGCCCGTGCCCCGGCAGGTCGCGCGACGCGAAGTCGTAGCGGATCACCGCGTCCAGCGTGTCGATCAGCTCGCGCCCCGGCGCCAGGAAGCGGACACGCCGCGAAGCATCGCGCGAATCCACCGTCCCGCGCCGCGCCGCCCGCTCACGAAGCCCGAATCCGCCCAGCCGCCCCAGGTCGATCCGCACGCCCAGCCGGCGCGCGCGGGTGGCGAGAAAGGGAAGGTCGAAGCCGTGCAGGTTGTGGTTCTCGATGACGTCGGGATCGGCCTCGCGCACCGTCTCCACCAACTGGCGGATCAGCTCCGCCTCCGCCGCGTCGCCCTCGCCGCGCGCCTCCAGCACCTGCGTGGAGCCGTCCGGGAAACGGACGGCGATCATGAAGACGCGGTTGCGCGACGGGTCGAGCCCCGTCGTTTCCAGGTCGAACTGCAGGCGGTGGAGCTGGTGGAAGGCGAGGTCGCGGAAGTACGTCCGCCCGGTGGCCACCAGGTACTGCTCCTCGGGCGGCAGGGCGAGCACGGAGGCGCCGCCCAGCTCGCGCAGGTGCCCCACCTGCCGGCCCAGGCGCCGCGACGCGCCGTGCAGCACGGCCTGGGCGAGTGCCCTGCCCTCCTCGGCGGAAACCAGGAAGCGCAGCGTTCCGGGCCCCTCCAGCTCGCGGAACCAGACGCGGGCCTCAGGCGTCCCTTCAGGGGCGAGGGAGGAGCCGAGATGGCGCAGGTCGTCCAGACGGTCGAGCAGGAGCCACGGGCGATACCGCTCGTCCTCGCGGATCAGCGCGCCCGTGTCCGGAAGGCGGCGCCAGATGATCGCCCGGCCGTTCGGCTCCGCCCACACGCTGACGATCCCCGGCGTGGGATCCCACCCCCACAGCCACTCGTCTTCACGCGTGGCCTGGGCGCTGGCCGCCGATGCGGAGTCCGCGAGTTGGTCAGGCGCGGGGTTCATCGTGCACGGGCGAGGAGGATGGCTGGGGGGGCGAACCGCCCGCGTCGAGAGATGCGGACAATCGGCTTGCCGCGAACGCGGGATGGAAGTTAAGTAGCAACGGGCCCACGAGTCAGCCCCGGCACGCCGCGGAACGCGGGTCCACACGAGCCATCCACCAAAAAGCACCACGAATGCACCAGGAAACGGGGCTGATCGCCCTGGTCGCCGTTGGATTCGGCCTTGCCTTCGTCCTGGGCCTCGCCGCCCACCACCTGCGCCTTCCACCGCTGGTGGGCTACCTGCTGGCCGGGGTGGCCGTCGGGCCGTTCACCCCCGGCTTCGTGGGCGACGCCGCGCTGGCGTCGCAGCTGGCCGAGATCGGCGTGATCCTGCTGATGTTCGGGGTGGGACTTCACTTTTCGCTCGACGACCTGCTGGCGGTGCGGAAGATCTCCGTTCCGGGCGCGCTGGCGCAGCTCGTCGCCGCCACGGCCATGGGCGCGCTCCTGGCCCGCGCGTGGGGCTGGCCTTGGGGACAGGGGCTGGTGTTCGGGCTGTCGCTGTCCGTCGCCAGCACGGTGGTGCTGCTGCGAGTGCTGGAGCAGAAGGGGATGGTGGACACCGCCGAGGGGCGCATCGCCGTCGGCTGGCTGATCGTGCAGGACCTGGCCATGGTGCTGGCGCTGGTGCTTCTGCCCGCGGTCGCGGGGGTGCTGGGCGGAACGCCGGCGGCCGACAGCGGCGAAAGCGTGGGCCTCGCCGTGGCCGTCACCCTGGGGAAGGTGATGGCCTTCCTGGCGCTGATGTTCGTCGTGGGGCGTCGGGCTCTGCCCTGGCTCCTGGGCCGCGTGGCGCATACCGGGTCGCGGGAGCTGTTCACGCTCAGCGTTCTGGCGGTGGCGATGGGTGTCGCGGTGGGCGCGGCGGGGCTGTTCGGCGTGTCGTTCGCGCTGGGGGCGTTCTTCGCCGGCGTGGTCATCAGCGAGTCGGACCTGAGCTACCAGGCCTCGGCCGACGCCCTTCCCTTCCAGGACGCGTTCGCCGTTCTCTTCTTCGTATCCGTCGGCATGCTGTTCGATCCCTCGGTGCTGGTGCGCCGGCCCCTGCAGGTGCTGGCGGCGCTGGCCATCATCGTGGTAGGCAAGTCGCTCGCGGCGCTGGCCGTCGTCCTGGCGTTCCGCTATCCCATCCGCACCGCCCTGGTGGTGACGGCCGGCCTGGCGCAGATCGGCGAGTTCTCGTTCATCCTGGCGGGGCTGGGCGGCACGCTGGGGCTGCTCCCGGCGGAGGGGACCAGCCTGATCCTGGCCGGCGCGCTGATCTCCATCACCATCAACCCCCTGGCCTTCGCCGCGGCGGCGGGGCTGGAGCGCTGGGTGCGCGCCAGCCCCCGGATCGCCGAGCTGCTGGAGCGGCCCGCCGGCGCCCTCGGCGAGCTCCCGTCCGGGGTGAACGAGGCGGCGCTTCGCGACCACGTGGTGCTGATCGGGCACGGCAGGGTGGGCGCGCCGGTGGCCCGCGCGCTGGAGCGGCAGGGGATCCCGTACGTGGTGGTGGAGCAGAACCGCGGCGAGGTAGAGGCGCTCCGCGCGCGGGGGATGCCGGCCCTGTTCGGGGACGCCACCCGACCGGGCATCCTTCACCACGCCCGGCTGGAGCGGGCGCGCCTTCTCGTCGTCTCCGCGCCCGATGCCTTCCAGGCGCGGCTGATCCTGGACCACGCGCGCAAGGTGAACCCGCACATCGACACCGTCGTGCGCACGCACAGCGACGAAGAGCGGGCGCACCTGGAGCGGCGGGGCGTGGGCCGGGCGGTGGTGGGAGAGCGGGAGCTGGCGCTCGCCATCATCCGGTACGCGTTCGGCGCCTTCGGGGTGAACGAGAACATGGCCACGGTCGCCGCGGAGACACTTCAGCTGCCGGACCCGCACACCGGCCGCCGGGAGGAGCCCCCCAGCGGGGTCCTGCCCTGAATCAGGGCTCCGCGCGCCCCGGCATCTCCAGCAGCTCGCGGTAGAACTCCAGCGTCTGCCCGGCGATGGCCCGCCAGCTGAACTGGGCCAAAACGCGCTCGCGCCCGGCCCGCCCCATCGCGGCCCGCCGCTCGGGCGCATCCATCAGCTCGTTGACCGCAGTCGCGAGCGCCAGGGAGAACGCCTCCGGGTCGCGGGGCTCCGCCGAGCCACCGCCCTCCGCCTCGAACCCCACGAGCGTCCCCGTCTCCCCCGGGACGACGATCTCGGGGATGCCCCCCACGGCCGAGGCGACGACCGGCGTTTCGCACGCCATCGCCTCGAGGTTGATGATGCCGAACGGCTCGTAGACCGAGGGGCAGACGAAGACGGCGGCGTGCGAGTACAGCGGGATGATGCGGTCCTTGGAGAGCATCGCGCTGATCCACACCACGGGCACCGGCGCGTCGCGCTTCACCTCGCTTACCAGCGCCGCCATCTCGCGGCCGATCTCCTCCGTGTCGGGCGCGCCGGCGCACAGCACCACCTGCACGCCGGGGCGAAGGTGCCGGATGGCGCGGACGAGATGGAGGATTCCCTTCTGCCGCGTGATGCGGCCGACGAAGAGGACGATCGGCAGGTCGGGATCCACCCCCAGTGCGCGGAGGCCATCGGGATCGAAGCGCGGCTGGTACTCGTCGGGATCGATGCCGTTGTAGATCACCCGCACGCGCCGCGGATCCACGCCGTACAGCGCCTGCACGTCGTCCTTCATGGCGCGCGAGACGGCGATTACCCCGTCGGCGTTGCGGTAGGCGGTGCGCTCGATCCACGTCGTGGCATCGTACGCGGTGCCCAGCTGCTCCACCTTCCAGGGCCGGTGCGGCTCCAGCGAGTGGGTGGTCAGCACCAGCCGCGCGCCGGTGAGCGGGCGCGCCAGGCACCCCGCCAGGTGCGAGTACCAGGTGTGGCAGTGCACCACGTCGGGCGCATCCACCGCGCCGGCCATGGCCAGGTCGCGGAGCAGCGCATCCAGCAGCCGCTCGTGGCGGGGATCGCGCGCGGGGAGGTGCAGGACGGGCGCCACGCCCTGCACGCGCAGGTTGCCCTCCTCGTGCCGCTGCTCGCCGAACGACAGCACCTGCACCTGGTGCGCGCCGCCTTCCGCGCGGGCCAGCTCGCGGGACAGGTACTCCACGTGGACGCCCGCGCCGCCGTAGACGTGCGGCGGGTACTCGTTGGTGAGCTGCGCGATGCGCAGGGCGCGCGCGCTCATATGATGGTGCCGTCGGGGATCTCGGCGTTCTTGACGACCACCACCACGCCGTCGCGGATGAAGAAGCCCGGGCCCTCGCCCTCCACCACCCGCGCGACGTTGGTGATCACGCAGTTCCTGCCGATGGAGGCGTTCTTGTCGATGATGGCGCCCTCGACGATGGAGTCCTCGTCCACCCCGGGGCGCGGGGGCCCCTCCACCCGGTTGCGGCTTCCGGGGTCCTCCCAGCGGTAGTAGTCGGCGCCCATCATCACCGTGCGATGGATGCGGGTGCGCGCGCCCAGGTACGAGCGGATGCCGATCACCGACTGCGTGATGTCGCTGTCGATGATCACCGACGCCTCGCCGATGATGGACGCGTCGATCCGCGAGCGGGTGACCTTGGCCGGGGGAAGCAGGCGCGCATTGGTGTACAGCGGCATCTGCTCGTCGAACAGGTTGAACGCCGGCTGCGGATCGGTAAGCATCAGGTTGGTGTCGAAGAACGACCGCACGGTGCCGATGTCGTTCCAGTAGCCCTTGAACGGGTACGACACCACCTTCCGCTCCTGGATGGCGAACGGAATGATGTGCTTGCCGAAGTCGTTGGCTTCGCGGTGGCCGTCCAGCAGCTCCTGCAGGACGTCGCAGTCGAAGATGTAGATGCCCATCGACGCCAGGTAGATGCGCCCCGCGCGCTCCAGCGCGGGCTCCACCGGGCTTTCCTTGCCGCGCAGCTCCGAGAGGGGCGGCTTTTCGTAGAACTCGGTGATGCGGTGCTCGGCGTCGGTCTTCAGGATGCCGAAGCCGGGCGCCTCGGCGGCTGTGACGGGGGTGGCGGCCACGGTGACGTCGGCGCCGGTGCGCTTGTGGTGCTCCAGCATCAGCCGGTAGTCCATCGTGTACAGCTGGTCGCCGGACAGGATGAGCACCTGGTCGTGCGCGTAGCTGCGGATGTGCAGGTTGCTCTGGCGCACCGCGTCGGCCGTGCCCTGGTACCAGTGCTCGGAGGTGGGCGTCTGCTCGGCTGCCAGCACCGTCACGAAGCCGCCGCGGAACCGGTCGAACAGGTACGAGCGGGCGATGTGGTCGTTCAGGCTGGCCGAGTTGAACTGCGTAACGACGAAGATGCGGTTGAGCCCGGAGTTGATGCAGTTGGAGATGGGCACGTCCACCAGGCGGTACTTGCCCGCCAGGGGAACGGCGGGCTTGGCGCGCTGCGCCGTCAGCGGGAACAGGCGGGTGCCGGCCCCGCCACCCAGGATCACTGCAAGAACTCGGTCCATGGAACGAGAAAGCCGGAAGTGAGGAACGGCCGCCCGTCCGAGGGCGGCGATGCCCGTGCTAGCTGCAAAGTACCAGCCGCCGCGCCCCGCCGACATGCCTCCGGGCCCGGTGTTGTACCCAACCTTACGAACGTCCAAACTGGCGTGCGCCCCACCGGTTTCCGGTTGGGTGCGCAGCGAAGATCACTTAGCCCCAGCCGGCGAACGGAGGGGGCGCCTCAGCAGGATGGCAAAGGCCTCTACGGGAGCGCCCTTTCGAGTTCCGATCTTCCTGATCGTGGATGTCAGATCAGAAGCTTCTAGTACTTGTTCCGGTGTAGCCTGCCACAGGTCGGCGAGGGAGACAACCAGCAAATCCGACGTCGTGAAAGTGTTTCCAGAACCTGACCACGGATCCGGTGGACCCACAACAGGTACGTAGTCCGGGAGGTCGCGGATATGATGAAGACGTCGTCGTACTCGTCCGGAAGCTCCACCGGAACACCTTCGAGGTTCACGCCATCGAACAAGGATGCGTAGACCACCAGATACTCGTCCGCCACCACTGTCCAGGAACGGATATCGGAACAACTGACCCACTCGCCGTGGAATTGGGCGAACGGGATATTCTTGGGATTTCCGCCGAGCGCCGCGACCTGAGATGCATATGAAGCCGCCGCCGATTCGTCCGCGAATCCGTCTTGGGCGAGAACGCCTTGCTCCGTTGCCCAACACCCCACCATTGAGGGATCTGCCTCCAAGCGGGCTTCGTTGCGCGCAACCGTCCGTGGTACGCCGGTCATAATACCGACAACTCCCGGCCAGGAGGCGATCCGAATTCCACCGGCGGTGATGGCGCACACTACACCCCCGCCGGTGAGCCATGATTCGTGCGCTGGCAAGCATGCACGACCATAGATCGGTTCGTCATCTTGGACGAAGCGCATTCGCTCGTCGGCTAACTGCAGCACAGACCTCATTTCCTCGCTCCATGGCTCACTGAGGCCATACGTCCGCAGGACTAGGCGCCGTGGCTCCAGCGTCAGCCAATCGGACGCCGCAACCACGCGGGCCAGGGTCCCGTCTCGCCTTTGAACGCACAAATGCACGTCCAGAGCTGGACATAGCCATGCGCAGAACAATTCGAACATATCTTCTTCGCGTGCAAGCGGAGCAGGGGCGTGTCCGGCGAGTACCTCTGCTGACAGAACACGAGGACTGTAGCTTTCCCAGAACCGGAGCAGAGGCTTGACCAGTTTAGATGGCGAATCGTTCATCCAGATCCGAACTTGCGTTCCGCCGTCGTTCATCCGCTCCGTTTCTGCAGCGATTCGCAGGAGAGGCCGTCCTTCCAATCCGCGGCGGAATTCAAGCACTCGCGTATCCGCTTGTGCGGCATCGTGGCGCCGTGTAGTAACCCTTACCCGCGCGGCGACCATGAAAACAGAGAAGAAACCGATTCCGAAACGGCCGGTCGCCTGGAATCCGCGTCCGAGGAGCGACGGAAACTCCCGAAGCATCAACGCGGAATCCCAATATGACGCTCCGAAGTCAACCAGTGGCCCTGCGAGCACCTCGGCCGACATCCCGATCCCGGTATCCTCTACCTCAAGCCAATCGCCGATTTCGTCCGTGCCGAACGTCACGTTGATCTCGCCCCAACCGGGTGCCCTGTTTTCGACGAGTCGCCGCGCGCGTACAGCGTCGGACGCGTCTGGATCAACTCACGAAGCGCGATGGACGGATCATCTCCGTAGAGTTGCTCCCCGCCAAGTCGCGCGACCAACGAAACCGCGTCGCCGACGCCGACCTGAACATCGATGGGGCTCCAACCGTCTGTATGGACCAGCTTAGCGAACCGCGCGGGATCTTCGACCCCTCGTACTCCTCGGATTGTAAAGCGCGAACGACCGCTGTCCGCGAGCAACTGGTCCACCTGTGCCAATTCACGATTCAACACCCGTAATTGCTCAAGGCACAGCCACCATGCGTCTGCGTCGTGCTCGGGAAACGGTCGTCCTGAAGTGTAGACTACCTGATCGCCCTGCACACGAGGCGTGTGCAAGTGCTGCTGGAAGACCCAATGGGGCTCGGCTTCCTTCGACGGTTGGCGGAGCGCGAACAGAAATCCCGGGGCCCGACGCACGTCGAGTTGACTGGCATCGGCAACTCGCAGGAGCGCCGCGATGAGAAGTGGATCGACATCCCAATCGCCTGGGAAGCGCGGGGGTGCGCCCAAGCGCTCCACGAACGTCGAAGAGAGTTGCGACACGCCCCACCAATGGCTGTGGGCAATTCGACCGATGATCGGGCCCAAAGAGTCCCGCAACTCGGGCGACTCTATCAGGTAGACCTGTCTTCCGGAACGCGGGTCGCGCCACCCTTGACCGACCACACGCTCCGCCTGCCGTGCATGTAGTTCGCGTAGAACGATGGCTGTCGCGCGGCGCTTCATGGCTTCGGGGGCATCGCTGATCTGCCTGGGCGTCGGAGCGCGTCCATTCTCATTCCGCAACAGCCGCGTGAGTTCGCTCTTCCACAGCGGCTCTCGCGAGACCTCCTCCTCTCCGCCCGGGTACGCCGCCAGCCCGAGCCCTAGGTCGTGCACCAGGAACGCTCCGCCCAGCACGAAGGCCTCAACGGGAGAAATCAGAAGACCCGGGCCTGCGATGCGGTCTGCGGCTTCCCACAATGCATCGATATGCATAATGTCGTGAACGGTGAAATCAGGGAGGCTCCTGCTGATTTCACCAGCGAGTAGTGCCGCCCGCTCATGGAAATCGTTGTACGCAGCGCGAAGAGTTTCACGCAGGTGCTCGTGTTCATCGCCCTGGTGCCCCAGAGTAGTCCGCCAGAGACGCGTATCGGGGTAGGATCTCATCGTTGGGAACTTAATTGTGTGTGTCGACAACCCGGCCAGAACATGCGTCGGCATGTACCACAAAGCTAGAAGATAGATGTTGGCGCCCCGGTGTAAGATCTCGTGGCGCACCCGAGACCCGATTGGTGCGCCTCCCCCCTGATCTGCTGCTGACACCTGAGCTCAAGCTCCGCTCGCAATCATCGCGCACCTCGCGGTGGACGTAAGCGCGCCGGTGCACCCACGGGACGAGGCGGCTACCCAGGTGAGGTACACGGCACCATTCGGGGCAGACAAAGAAACGGCGGCCGCCCCGTGAAGGGCGGCCGCCGCGGATGAGGGATGGACGACCGGCTACCCGGCCGGTCGCCCCCTCGGATCAAAGCTCGTCGTCCAGGTCCTCGTCGTCGAGCTCGTCGTCGAGGTCGTCGTCGAGATCGTCGTCGTCCACCTCGTCGTCGAAATCCTCGTCCTCGTCCAGCTCGTCCTCGTCGTCCGGCGCCTCGAACAGGCGCTCTTCCCAGCCCTCGTCCTCGTCGTGCAGCCCGCGCCGCGCGACCACCACCCCTTGTTCACCCATCCAAGCCTCCCTCGGTTCCGTGTTGGTTGCTCCTGCTCCGTTCGCCCACCGCACAGCATGGACCAGCGGCGAAGCTGACCGCCGCCGCCATCCACACCGTGCCTCCGCACACGGCCGGCTCAGCGCAGCCGAACGCGTGCCAGGTGCATGCCCGCCGCGTCCCGCACGGACAGGTACACCACCTTGCCGCTTCCCGAACCCCACCAGCGTGTAGCCCTGCGGCAGTTGCGGCCGGGTGACCAGGGCCCGAGCCGCGAATGTGCTGCCTCTCGCGCATCCAGTCAATGCAAGGATGCATTGAAGCCGGGCGGCCGGTCAGCCTGTCCGCCGCCGATGATCGTCGATCCGCTGCCGGGCGGCGCGGGCCAGCGTGCTTTCGCCTCCGAGCGCGGATGCGAGGACCACCGCGCTCCGCACCAGCAGCGGCTCGCCCTCGGCCCGGCGGCCGAGGGCGGAGAGGCAGGCGCCGAGCGCGCTCTCCGTTTCCGCGACGTACCAGTGGCCGGGCGGCAGCGCGGCCCGCCGCGCCGCGAGCGCTTCCTCCAGCAGGGGGAGAGCCTCCGCCGGACGGCTTCGATCCACGAGGAGGGCGCCCAGCCCGGTGAGGGTGGTAGCCGTCAGCGCGTGGCCGGGCGGCAGCACCCGGCGCTGGACGGCGAGCGCCCGGCGGTACAGCACCTCGCCGCCCGCGAGGTCGCCACGAAGGTGAAGGAGCTGCGCGTAGCCGGCGCGGTCCATCGCCAGGTCCGGGTGCTCCTCGCCCGCCAGGCGGACGCGCAGCGCCAGCACCTGGCGGTACAGCGTGTCGGCCCCGGCGTGGTCGCCGCGGTCGCGCAGCACGCCCGCCAGGTTCGCCAGGCTGACGGTCACCTCGAAGTGCGCGGGCCCCCACACGGCGCGGCGGACTGCCAGCGACTCGCGGTGCAGCGCCTCGGCTTCGGTCAGCCGGCCGCTCTCGCGCATCACGTGGCCCAGGTTGTTCAGCGTCTGCGGCAGCCCCGGGGGCGCGGCGCGGGCATGAGTTCGATCGATGGACAGCGCCTCGCGCAGCAGCCCCTCGGCTTCGGCGTAGCGGCCCTGCATCCGCAGCACCATCGCAAGCCCGTTCAGCGAGCGCGCCACCTCCACGCTTCCGCCGCCCAGCTCCCGCCGGCGCGCGTCCAATATCACCCGATACAGCGCCTGCGCCCGGTCGTACCGGCCGGCGACGCGCAGCACGTTCGCGAGCTGGTTGGCGATGGCGATGGCCTCCGGGTGGCGCTCGCCGCGCATCTTCCGTAGCGCCGTGTACGACGAATCCAGGAGCGCCACGGCGCGGCCGTAGTCGCCCTGGCCGTAGTAGGCGTGGCCCAGCGCAAGCTGCAGCCGCCACCGCACCTCGGGCTGGCGGACGTCCGCGATCTCGGCGGCGCCGCGGTCCAGCAGGTCACGCACGGTGACGGCCTGGGTGCTTCCCTGGTACAGGTCGGACCGGTCGAACAGCCCCAGCAGGAACGACTCCACCTGCTGTGCCCGATCGCGCTCCGCCGCGATGCGCATGGCCTGCACCCGCGTCACCACCGCGAAGCCCATCAGCAGGACCAGGGCGGCGGCGGCGGCGGCGACGGCCGCACGGTGGCGGCTGACGAACTTCCGCACGCGGTACCAGCGCGTGTCCGCCCGCGCTCCGACGGGCAGCCCGGCCGCGTGGCGCCGCAGGTCCGCCGCGAGCTGCTCCGCCGTGGCGTAGCGCTGCCCCGATTCGGGCCGCATGGCCTTGAGGACGATGGCATCCAGGTCCCCCGCCAGGCGCCGCGCCAGCCGCGCCGGCGTGGTCCCCCGCGCGGCCGCTGCATCTCCGGCGTCGTCCCCGGCCGCGGCAAGGGCGGACGGGCGTTCCGGCGGGCCGAGCAGCGCCCCCGGCAGCTCCCAGCGCGACTCGCCACGAGGACGGTAGGGGCGCTGGCCGGTGAGAAGCTGGTAGAGAATGACGCCGAGCGAATAGACGTCCGTGGCGGTAGACACGGGCTCGCCGCGCAGCTGCTCGGGGCTGGCGTACTCGGGGGTGAGCAGCCGCGGGCCAGCGCCGGTCCGGTCGTCCGCAGTCGGCGCCCCGCCCGCCACCAGCCGCGCGATGCCGAAGTCCAGGAGCTTGGGCTGGCCGGAGTCGGTGACGAGGATGTTGGAGGGCTTCAGGTCGCGGTGCGCCACCAGGTTGCGGTGCGCGTACTGCACGGCGTCGCACACCTGCGCGAACAGCCCCAGCCGCTCGTCCACGCCCAGGCGATGCCGGTCGCAGTAGTCATCCAGCGGAACGCCCTCCACGTACTCCATCGCGAACCACGGCGAGCCCGCCGGCGTCACCGCGCCGTCCATCAGCCGGGCGATGCCGGGGTGCTCCAGCGAGGCGAGGATCTGCCGCTCTTCGAGGAAGCGGCGGACCAGGTAGTCGGCGTGCAGCCCCTGGCGCACCATCTTGAGCGCCACGCGCTGCCGCAGCCGCGGGTCGTCCCGCTCCGCCAGGTATACCGTGCCCATGCCGCCGCTGGCCAGCTCGCGAACGATGCGGTACGGTCCCACCAACGTCCCCTCCGGCAGGCCGGGCTCGCCGCCGCCGGCGAGCGCCGCGGCCAGCCCCGGCGCCGGCGCGTCGAGCAGTCCGCCGGTGCTTTCGCACGAGCGCAGCAGCTGCTCCACCTCCGTCCGCAACGCGTCGTCGTCCCCGCACGCCTCCGTCAGAAAGCCCGGACGCAGCTCCGGAGCGAGGTCCAGCGCCTCGTCCAGCGTGGCGTTGATCCGCCGCCAGCGCTCCGGCGAAATGCCGCGCAGGCCCGGCCGCGCGTCAGCCATACAGCTCGCGGTGCAGCCAGCCCCTGGCCTTCACCCAGTCGCGCCAGACGGTGCGCGGCGCCACCCCCAGCACCGCCGCCGTCTCCTCGTCGGTGAGGCCGGCGAAGAACCGGCACTCCACCACCCGGCACATCCGCTCGTCCAGCGCCGCCAGACGGGTGAGCGCCACGTCCAGCGCCACCAGCGCGTCTGCCTGCTCGTCCACCGCCAGCTCCGCCTCGTCCAGGCTCACGCGCTGGGCGCCGCCGCCGCGCCGGGCTGCGCCGTGCCGTCGCGCGTGGTCCACCAGCACCCGGCGCATGGCCTGCGCGGCCACCGCGAGGAAGTGTCCCCGGTCGCGCCACTCGGCGCGGGTCTGCCCCGCCAGCTTCAGGTAGGCCTCGTGCACCAGCCCGGTGGTGCTGAGCGTGTGCCCGCCCCGCTCGTGGCGCATGCGGTTGTGGGCCATGCGCCGCAGCTCGTCGTATACCAGCGGGAACAGCCCGTCGAGCCCGTCGGGGCTTTCGGGCGAGCTGGGGGCGAGGGGTGGGTCAGCCATCGGAGGGGGACCGGCCGGGGGATGGGAGGCCGAGCGCAGGGCGGGAAGATGTGCCCGTTCGAAGGCGTGCGCAACGACGGCCACCCGCCGGCCGGCGCGCTCCCCCGGGCCGCGACGACGGCCGCAGCGGGGGGCGCCTACCGGTTCTGGAGCGCCTTGAGCTGCGCCTTGACCATCGCCTCGTCGGGGTCGCCCCCCCGCTCGGCGGGCACGTACCCCAGCTCCTCGAGCCGGCGGACGATGCGGGCGGCGGCCTGTGCCGCGGTTTCGCGGTCGGAGTGCACCACCAGCTCCGGGTCTTCGGGCGGCTCGTAGTCGTCGGCGATCCCCGTAAAGTCCTCGATCAGCCCCAGGCGCGCCTGGCGGTACAGCCCCTCGGTGTCGCGCGCTTCGCACACCTCCAGGGGGCACTGCACCCACACCTCCACGAAGCGGCCGATCATCCGGCGGCACTCGTCGCGCGCCGCCCGGTTCGGCGAGATGGCGGTGGTGACCACGGCCACGCCGTTGCGGGTGAGCAGCTTGGCGACGTAGCCGATGCGCCGGACGTTGGCGATCCGGTCATCGCGCGAAAAGCCCAGCCCGCGCGAGATGTTCTGCCGGAACTCGCCGCCGGCCAGCAGCTCGGTGGGCATCCCCCGCCGCGCCAGCTCCGCCGCCACCGCCTGGGCGATGGAGCCCTTCCCCGCCCCCCTCAGCCCGGTGAGCCACACCGTGAACCCCTGCGCGCCCTGCGCGCCCGCCGCGAACCCGGTCACAGCACCCCGATCATCGGCCAGTACAGCCACGCGGCCAGCAGGAGCAGCCCCACCTGCAGCAGCGTCATCACGAGCCCCGCGCCCAGCATGTCGCGCATCCGCAGGTAGCCGCTGGAATAGGCGATGGTGTTGGGCGCCGAGCTGAAGGGAAAGGTGAAGTCCAGCCCGGCCGCCATGGAGCAGGTGAGCACGATGGCCACGGGGCTGATGGGAAGCTGGTCCGACATGCTGAACGCCAGCGGAAGCATGACGGCCACCGCGGCCGCGTTGCTCATGAACTCGGTGAGCAGCACGGTGAGCAGCGCCAGCACCACGATGGCCACGGCCGGCGAAACCTCGCGCGTGCCCACCATTCCCGAGACCAGCCACCGGGCCGCGCCGGTGCTTTCCACCGCCTGGCCCAGCGCGATGGCGCCGCCGTACATGAGCACGATCCCCCAGTGCACGTAGCCGTCCAGGTCCTGCCACTCCAGCGAGCGGACCAGGAACAGGAGCGCCGCGGCCAGCAGGGCGATGGCGGCCAGGTCTACCTTGCCGCCCAGCACCACCCACGCGCACACCGTGGCGCCCACGATCCCGGCGACGACCGCCTGGCGGCCGCCCATGCGCCCCAGCTCGCGAACGGAGCGGTGGATGGTGTCGCGCGCGGCCTGCAGGTCCACCTCCTCCCGCGGAAACCACAGGCGCAGCACCAGCAGCCCCACGGCCGCGCCCACCAGCACCAGGGGAAGCGAGGCCGCCACCCACTGGCCGAAGGTGATGGACTGCCCGTAGGTGCTCTGCAGTATCCCCAGCGCCAGCGGCGCCCGGGTGCTGCCCAGGAACGAGGCGTTGGAGCCCACCATGGCGCCCCACGCCAGCGACAGGAACAGCACCTTGCCATATGGGCTGTGCTTCGGCCGCAGCCCCATGGCCGCGCTGATCTCGACCGTGATGGGAAAGAGCATGGCCGCCGTGGCCTGCGCGGGCATCCACACCGTCATGAACACGGCGGTGAGCATGATGCCGGCGGCCAGCGCGTGCGGGCCCTGCTCGAACCTGCGCAGAAAGAAGAGCGCCAGCCGCTTGCTGAGCCCCGAGTGGATGGTGGCCGCGGCCAGCATGAAGACGCCGATGATGAAGAACACCGCCGAGTTGCCGAACGACGCGTAGATGTCGCCGGCCTCCATGGCCCCGGTGAGCGTCAGCAGCGACACCGCCAGCAGCCCGGTGACCCCGATCGGCACCAGGTCGGTGATCCACAGCGTGGTGCACACCAGGAAGACGGCGCAGGCAGCCTGCCCGGCCGGCGTGAGCCCGGCGGGGGTGGGCGCCAGGAACACCGCGATGGCCGCCGCCAGCCCCAGCGCGGACGCGCCCCACTGCAGCGCCGCGCCGCGGCTGAGCCGGCGCCGGGGCGCGGGGGGGGCCGGAGGGGGCGGAAGGTGGTCGCCGGGGCGGTCGGCCGGCCACAGGAACTCGCCGGGCGGGTCCTCCAGGAGGGTGGATTCCCGCCCCGCCGCCTCGCTCACTCCCCCCCTCCCGCCGCCGCGGCGTACACCCGCATCAGCACGGGCCCCGCGCGCTCGGCCACGCCGGGCGCGGCCGCGAGAATGCCGTGGGGCTGGCGCGGATCGGCCTTGTTGTAGGCCAGCGGCTCGCCCCGGCAGTCGGTGACGGTGCCGCCGGCTTCGCGCAGCACCACCTCGGGTGCGCAGGTGTCCCACTCCTTCAGGTACGGCACCGGGTGCACGTACAGGTCGCGCTCGCCCTCGGCCACGAGCGCGCACTTGATCCCCACCGAGCCCGCCGGGCGCACGTCGGTGATGCCCAGCGCCTCCTGCATGGTCACCAGCAGGGGGTCCGGGTGCGAGCGCGAGCCCACCAGCCGCGGCGCCCCCGCCGGCGCGGGACGGGCCCGCAGCCGCCTGCGCCGGCCCTCGTGCGCCACCCAGGCGCCCTGCCCCTCCGCGGCGGCGTACAGCACCCCCGTGGCGGGAAGCACCACCGCCCCCGCCACGGCGCGCCCGTCCACGGCCAGCCCCACCATCACGGCGAACTCGCCGTTGCGGGCCAGGAACTCGCGCGTGCCGTCCAGCGGGTCCACGATCCACACCCGCCGCGCGTCCATCCGGCCGGCCGGGTCGCGCGCCTCCTCCGAAAGCACGGCGTCGTCGGGAAACTCGCGCGCCAGCACCCGCGCAATGGCGCGGTGGGCGGCCTCGTCGGCGGCGGTGACGGGCGAGCCGTCGTCCTTGGCGCGGCTGGCCTGCTCGCCGTAGAAGGGCATGGCGGCGCGGGCGCCGGCGCGCGCGGCTCGTACGGCGGCGCGAAGCTCGGCCCGATAGGCGCCGGCGGGGAGGATGGATGAGGCCTGCGGCATGGAATCGTACACCAGGAAACTGAACGGGCCCCGGCCCGGCGGACTGCCGGCGGAGCGGGGGGCGTCCACGAAGGACGCCCGGGGTACTTCAGAAGCCGATGCGCCCGCCCACGGCGGCGGACACGTTCACCGCGTCGCCGGCGTAGTGGCGGTTCATCTCGTAGCCGGCCCGCACCCGCAGCAGCAGGTCGAACCCGGGGCGGAACAGGAGCGCCTCGCCCCCGAGCGAGTGGACGACGTCCACCTTTTCGTCGGGCGACGGGGTGCGAGTCACCGGGCCGCGCACGCGGGTGCGGGCCAGGTCCACGCTCCAGCGCCCGGCGTCGTGAAAGACGTCCAGCGCCAGCGTGCCGCCCCCACCCCCGAAGGCGGCGGGCGAGCCCAGGATCTGGCCGCGGTGGGTGTGGCCCTGCCGCGACCGGCTGTGGCTGTACATCACGCCCTGCCCGCGGCCGGTGAGCAGCAGGTGCGAGGGCTGCGTGTCGAGCCACTCGGCCCGCAGCGACACCAGCCGCCCTCCGCGCTCCCACACCTTGCGGCCGCCCAGCGCGTACCCCGACGAGTGGTCGGGCTCCAGCACGAAGTCCAGCGCGTCCCAGTTGTGGTCGTTGCGCAGGTACTCGCCCCAGAACTCCGCGCCGCTTCCCGGCAGCACCCAGCGCGCGAACACGGAGGCCACCTGGTTGTCGGGCGACGACCGCTTGTCCGAGCCCACCCCCGTAGAGTCGAGCCCCGCCTTGAGAAAGCCCTGGAACGGCTGCAGCAGGTGATCGGCGGAAAGCCCCCCGGCGGGCCAGGTGGTGTGGAAGAAGCGCGATCCGCCCACTTCCAGCCCGTCGAGCCCGAAGGGGACGAAGACACCCACCAGCCCCGTTACCAGCCTGCGCCCCTGGCCCTCGGCCGACGAGTACGCCGACTGCTCGGCGGCGCCCCAGATCACCCGCCCGTGCACCCGGCCGATCCCCAGGTTCCACGGCGTGGCGGTGCCCGCGAAGGCGTGGAGGAACCCGCCGGCGTTCGTTCCCAGCACCAGCGGGTACTCGTCGCCCGGCCCCCACTGCTGGTTGGCGGTCGACAAGCCGGCCGCCAGCCCCAGCACGTCGAGCCTGAGGGTGCTCTGCCCCGGGTCCAGCCGCGCGTAGGGCCTGTCGCCGAATCGCTGGGGGGCGTCGATGCCGCCAGGCACCTGGGGGTCGGCGAAGCGCAGCCTTCCCTCGCGGCCGTTGTCCATGAGCGCGAACGCCTGGTTCTGCGCCCAGAAGGCCTGCGGCTCCACCCGCAGCGAAAGCGGCCCGGCCCGCAGCGACACGCCCGCGCTGGCCATGGCCGTGACCCCGCGTCCGGCCCACACCGGGCCGTCGTTGCCGCCGTCCGGCGCCGTGGCGTTGAACACCAGCCCCACCCCCGGCCGGATCACCCGCAGCCCGGCTCCGCGCGCCGCCGAATCGCGCCCGGTTCGCGCGGCCCACGGGTGCGCGGCTTCGCGCCCCACCAGCCGGTCGAGCTCGGCGGGCGAAAACGCGCGCAGCGACCAGGGGTACAGCGGCGCCCGCCCCGACACCTGCAGCACGCGCAGGTACTGCTCGGCCTCGCTCCCGGCGGTCGCCTCCAGGCGCACGTCGGCGGACTGACCGGCCAGCGGCGCGGCGAGCACGACGGCGGCCAGCGCCGTCAGCCGGACGGCCTTCAGCACGGGAACGGTCAGGGAAGCGGCCTTCGCCGAAACAGCCATCGAACAGCCTGCGGTGGATGGGTTTCCGGGACGGCCGGAGCTCACGGGCCGGCACGGTTGGCCGGCGGTACGGACGGATGGGGGAGCGCGGAGCCGCCGGCTGTTGGTTCGCACCCGGAGAGCGAAGATATCCAGAAGCGCCCACCTTGGCAATCGACGAAGGTTGGACGTAAGCGCCAGCGCCCGTTATCATTTACGCACGACCATCCATGCCCACGCAGGGACCTGCATGCCGCCGCGACGTTCATCGACACGCTTTCTGCCCCTTCTCCTGGCCCTCGCGATCCCGCTGGGCGCGCAGGAGCCGCGCGACTCCGCGGCCGCGCCGGAGCTAGCCCCGGGGGGAGCCGTCCGCGCGCTGACCACCATCGGCGGGGCGGCCGAAGAAGGGCTGCGCGACGCGCAGCTGCGCGGGCGGGCGCCGGTGGACGGCTTCCTGGTCCGCTCGCCCTCGTCGCTCGCCGCCGACCGGGGGAACGGGGTGTGGATCGTGGCGCCCGAGGCCACGTTCGCCTGGAACTCAGCGATTCCGTTCTCCATCAACGACGGCGCGCTCTGGGCCGCCAGGGGGCTCAGCGGCCTGGTGATGACCGGCGTGCAGGCCCAGGCCGGCCCGGTGCGGCTGGTGCTGGCCCCGGAGATGTCGTACACCGAGAACGGCGCCTTCGACGACATCCTCCCGTACGACTGGGGACCGGAGCAGCGGGCCCGCTACCGGGCGCCCTGGCAGAGCGGCACCCACTCCATCGACCTGCCGGTGCGGCCGGGAGGCGGTGAGCGGCGGCGGATCCATCCCGGGCAGTCGTCGCTGACGGTGCGCGCCGGCGCCGTGGCGCTCGGCGCGGCGACGGAGAACCAGTGGTGGGGCCCCGGCGTGCGAAACGCCGTGCTCCTGGGCGGGCAGGCCGCGGGCATTCCCCACCTGTTCCTGCGCACGGCCCGGCCGTTGAGCACGCCGCTGGGCCGGGTGGAGGCGCGGTGGATCGCGGGGGGGCTCCGCGAGTCGGAGTGGTTCAACACCGACGCGAGCGACGACTGGCGCTCCCTGAGCGCGGCCGCGGTGGTGCTGACGCCGGTGGACGGGGTGTCGCTGGGGGTGGCGCGCTCCGTGTACTCCGGCGCGGACGGCGGGGCGGGGGTGCTGAAGAACGGCGCCGACGTGCTCCTTCGCTGGCGCGGCGCGGGCGACACCCTGGCCGCGCGGCCCTTCGAGCAGATGACGAGCCTGTTCGGGCGCATGGTCCTCCCCGCCGACGGGGCCGAGGCCTACGCCGAGTGGGTGCGCTACCGCCTTCCCGGCTCGGTGCGCGAGCTGATGGAGCGTCCCGAGCACACGCAGGGGTACACCGTGGGGATGCAGTGGCTGCGCCCGGCTCCCGGCGGGAGCGTGCGCCTGCAGGCCGAGCACACCTACCTGGAAAAGAGCCCCTCCTACCGCGCCCTGCCGACGGGAAGCTACTACGCCAGCGCCGCCGTTCCGCAGGGCTACACCCACGAGGGCCAGGTGATCGGGTCCCCCGTGGGTCCCGGCGCCTCGGGACAGTGGCTGGGGGTGGACTGGCTGGGGCGGGGCGCGAGGGCAGGGATCTTCGCGGGGAGGATCCGCTGGGCCAACGACGCGCTGTACGACAAGCCCGCGCCCAACGCGGCGTTCCGCGGCCACGACGTCACCCTGCTGGCGGGTCTTCGCGGCGCGGCCGACGTGGGCGGGGCGCGCGTCAGCGCGGAGTGGACCGCCGGCAAGCGCTGGAACTACCTGTTCCAGGGCTACGCCTTCGATTGGAACCAGCGGGAGAACGCCGTGAACGTGGTGAACCACACCCTTCGCCTGCAGGTGTCCGCGGCGCCGGGGCGGAGCGCCGGGAGGGCGCCATGAGGCGGTGCTGGCTGGCGCTGGCGCCCCTCCTGGCCGCCGGGTGCGAGCTGCTGGAACCCGGCGAGGCGGACCGCATCCCCGGGCGGTACCGGCTTTCCGCCTACGGCGGGCAGGCGCTTCCCGCGGTGATCGCCGGCAGCGCCGCCGGCGCGCGGGTGGAGCTGCGCTCGGCCGAGCTGGAAATGCGCAGGAACTACTTCTGGGTGCTGCGGAGCCAGGTGGACACGGTGGACGAGCGGGGCCGCCGCTCCGCGACCGTCACCGACTCCGGCACCTTCCGCTTCGAGGTGGCGCCCGGCCAGCTCGTCTTCTTCACCACCGACGGGCGCCAGCAGCCGGCGGCGGTGGCGGGAGACACCATCGACGTCTTCTGGCGCAGGGAGCGCCACGACGTCTTCGTCCGCTAGCCGTCGGCCCTCCGCCCCAGGAGCCGCCGCCAGAAGCCCGGGCGCTCCGGCAGCGGAGGCACCTCCTCCGGGGGCTCGCCGGCCAGCATCCGGGCCGGGTTCACCTCGGAAAGGATCCGCAGCTGCTCCTGCCCCCCCCGGGCCAGGAGCATCTCCCGCGCGGAGCCCACGCCCAGGCGTCCGCGCGCGTGGTGGTCGCTCGACAGGTAGTCCGCCCAGCCGCGGTTCAACAGGGCCCATGCGACCCGCTGCGGCCCCGGGCCGTACCGCCCCGCCAGCGATCCCCAGTTCACCTGCAGGGCCGCCCCCACCCTGCGCCACTCCTCCGGGCCGGCCAGCCCCTCCCCCACCTGCGGATACCGCTCCGGGTGCGCCACGATGGGAAGCCACCCCGCCACCTTCAGGTCGAACAGCACGCGCGCGGCGCCGGGCGGAACGCCCTGGAAGGGGAACTCCACCAGCACGAACCGCGTGCCCGCCAGCCGCAGCCGCGGATCGTCGAGCACCGGGCGGGGCGAGTCGAGCATCAGCTCCACCCCCCGCTCCACCCGGAGCGCGGGAAACTCGGCCGCGGCCAGCTCCGACAGCTCCCGCCACCCCCGGTCCAGCGCCTCCATCTCCGCGGCCAGGCGGCCGGGATGCTCCGTCGCCGACGCCTGGAAGTGGGGCGTGGTCACCAGGGCGGTCACCCCGGCGTCGCGCATGCGCGCCAGCGCCTGGCGCGATTCGTCGAGCGTGGCGGCCCCGTCGTCGACGGCGGGAACCAGGTGCGAATGGAAGTCGATCATCCCTTCAGACGGTTCGGCGGGCGGCGGCGTCCTCGATGACGCCGCGGAGCGTGGCCCGGACTGCGTCGTAGCTGGCGTGCCGCTCGCACCAGCGCCGGGCGCGCAGGCCCATGTCGCGCGCGGCCTCGGGCGCGTCCAGCACGGCGTCCAGCGCCGCCGCCAGGGCGGCGGGATCGGACGGCGGCACCACCAGCCCCCGCCCCCCGGCCAGCATCGCGGGAATGTCGGAAACGGCGGTCCCCACCGCGGGGCGGGCCATGGCCATGGCGTCCAGCAGCTTGCTGGGCACCTGCATGGCCGACTGCGGGTGCATCCGCTGGGGCACCACCACCACGTCCGCGGCCTCCAGCAGCAGGGGCACCTCGTCCAGCCGGTACGGCGGGTGGAAGGCGACGCCGGGGAGCGCCGCCTTCAGCGACCGCAGGAACGGGTCCGCCGGATCGCCGCCGGCCACCACGAGATCGGCGGCGTGCCGCATTCGCCGCACCGCCTCGGCCGCGTCTTCCACCCCGCTGTACACCCGCGGGGTGCCCATGAACATCACCACCGGCCGTGCGCCGGCGCCCAGCCGCGCCCGCGCCCGCTCCCTCCACTCGGGGCGCGGCTGGAGCCGGGCGGTGTCCTTGGCGTGCGGCACCAGCGTTCCCCCGTAACGGGCCTGCAGCGCCTCCCCCGCCACCGTGAGCCGCTCCGCCCGCCCCGTCCGGGCCAGCATGGCGCGCGTCCAGGCCCGGCCGTCGGGGTGGCCCACGTTCACCGCACACCGCCGCGGCTGCCGCACCGAGCCCGCGGGGCGGAACGAAAGCTCGTCGTCGTCGATGTCCAGCACCACGGGCGCCCCCGACCGGCGGCGATGGAGCAGCGCCACGCCGAAGCTGGCGAACAGGGGCTTCACCGCGTACACCACGTCGCCGCGGATTTTCGCCAGCAGGGTGGAGACGGTGGACGCGTACCCCGGCCAGCGGCCCCCGGGCACGCTTTCCACCGGCACCGGCCCGCCGCGCGCCGGCTCCCACACCCCGTCGCCGAAGGCGGTGCCCAGCACCTGCACCTCGAAGTCGCGCGACAGGAGCTCGGCCAGCAGCTGGGCGCGGGCCATGGAGTTCAGCGACACGTTCGACGAAAGCAGCGTCACCCGCATGGAATCACCCGTCCCGGCCGGGAAAGAGGTCCGGGATGGGTCCGAAAAGGCGCCCCCGGCCCAGCCACGCCACCGCGAATGCGCAGGCGATCGCGGCCAGGAGCAGCCCGCGCTCCCCGGGACCGGGCAGAAGCCGCAGCGCGGCGATCGCCCCGGCGCCGCCCATCCCAACGGCGGCGGCGGCGAGCGCGGCCCGGCGCGTTTCCGGGATGCGGCCGCCGACCACCCAGAAGAGCGCCACGCAATCCACGCTCACCCGTGCCAGCCAGGCCACGGCGGCCCCCTCGATCCCCCACCGCCACACCAAGGCACCCAGCACGGCCACGAACAGCGGCAGCTCGGCCAGGTGCAGCCAGGCGGTGAGGTCCGGCCGCCCGACGGCCTGCAGCAGGGTGGAAGGCACCTTGGCCAGCCCGTTCACCAGCAGCCCCGCGGCCAGCCAGGCCAGCACCGCCTCGCCCTCCGCGGCGTATTCCGGCCCTACCCACAGCCTGAGCAGGTCGCCCGCGAACGCGGCCAGCAGCAGCGACAGCGGAAGAACGAGCAGCGCCACCGCCGCCACCCCGCGCTCCAGCAGCTGGCCGAGCCGTGCGCCGTCGCGGCGGGGAACGGCCGCGAAGGCGGGGAAGAGCACCGTCACCACGGCCCCCGAGGCGATCCCCAGCCGTAGCGCAACCTCCTGGCCGGTGCCGTAGTACGCGGCCGCGGCGGCGGATGCCATGGCGGCCACCACGAACCGGTCCAGGTACACCAGCAGCGGCGATACGATGGCGCTCACCGTGGCCCAGCCCCCGTAGGCCAGCAGCGGCTTCACCAGCCTCCGGTGCGTGCGCGGGGTGCGCAGGCGGGGGATCTCGCGCACGCAGATCGCGGCCAGGGCGCACCAGCTGCCCAGCCGCGCCGCGCACAGGACGCCCACCACGGGCACCAGCCCCGGGGCCACGGCCAGCGCGGCCACGGGGCCCAGGTAGGTCAGCGCCGCGGTGGGCATGGCCACGGCGTTCACCAGGCCGAAGCGGCGGCGCGCCTCCAGCACGCCCCCCAGCACCGGCGCGGTGACCGTAAAGGGGAGCGCCAGCGCCAGCAGCCGAAAGGCGGAGGCCGCTTCAGGCACCATGGCGGGAGGCACGTGGATGCCGCGTGCGATCGTGGCGGCGAAGACGAAGAGGGCCCCGGCCGCGGCGGCGCCCAGGGCGCCGCTGATGGCCAGGGCCGTCCACACCACGGGGGCCAGCACCCGCGAGTCCCGGCGCCGGTCGGCCGAGGCGTGCCTCGCCACGGCGCGCCCCAGCCCCAGCTGCAGGAAGGCGGCGTAGCCGATGGCGGTCCAGGCCAGGATCAGGACGCCGAAGCGCTCCGGGCCCAGCCCCGAGGCGATCCGCGGGATGGCGGCGAGGGCGAGGGCGGCGGGGATGCCGGCGCCCGCGAGGGTGTAGGCGATGCCCCGCCGGTTGGAGCCCGGCGGAAGCCAGCGCGGGAGCCGCCCGGCGGGAGCGGCCCGCGGCGGCGGGAACGCGGGACGCATCGCGCGGCCGGTCAGCGGACCACGTCGCGGTATTCGAGGTAGCTGTACCCCCCCAGGGCGGCCCAGCACCCCAGCCCGTAGCCCACGGCCGAGAGGGCCCGCAGCACGCCGGCCCTGCCCAGGAGCGGCGAGGCGGGAAGCAGCGCCGCCGATACCCCGAGCCGAACGGTGGCCCAGGCCAGCCGCCGGGCCACCGCCCGCCGGCGGGCCGGGAGGGCGTACTCGCAGCGCAGGGCGGTGTTCCCCACCCGGAACGAGCGCCGGAGCACCCAGCCGGCGCGGGCCCGCGCGGGACCGATGTGCTCGCGGGTGACCGCCCCGGGCGCGGCCACGATCCGCGCCCCTTCGCGTGCCGCACGCAGAAAGAAGAACGAGTCCTCGCCCCCGGAAATTCCGAAGGCGGGGTCGAACGGCCTGTCCCCGACCAGGAGCCGGGCGACGACGAGGACGTTGTTCGTAGACGCCACGGGAACCAGGGTGCCGCGGGGGGGCGGCGACACCGCGAACGCCGGCGCGTCCGCCAGCCACGCGGGGGTGCCGGGCGCAAAGCAGGGGATCACCCTTCCCTGCACCGCGTCGGCCCCGAAGCAGGCCTGGGCATCCAGCAGCTCGTCGAGCCAGTCGGCGCAGACCGTTTCGTCGTCGTCGACGAACGCCACGAAATCCGTACCCACCTCCAGGGCGCGGCTGACGGCGCGGTTCCGCGCGCGGGAGATGTTGCGCTCGGGCTCCACGACGTAGTGAAGATCCCACGGGAGATGGGGGGCGGCGGCGGCGGCGGTGGTGCGCGCGGACTCCCGTGCGTCGTTGTCGGAAACGACCACGAAGACCCGGGGCTGCTGGCGGGCGAAGGTGAGCCGGCCCAGGCTGGCAAGCAGCGCGGCCAGCCCTTCGGGGCGGCGGAACGTGGCGATGCACACGGCGATGCGGGGAGCGGCGGAACCGCGCTCCGGGCCCGCCGCCGCGCCCGCGCACTCTCCGGAGGTAGGACCGGCCCGCCGCTCCACAGCCATCACCGGATCAGCCCTTCGGCTGCGCGCGTAGCCACTCCACGAACTTCGGAATGCCCTCTTCGATCCGCGTCGTCGGCGCGTATCCCAGCAGCTCGCGCGCGCGGGTGATGTCGGCGCAGGTCCGCTCCACGTCGCCCGGCTGCGCGGGAAGACGCCGCAGGACGGCATTCACCCCCAGCGACGCGGACAGCAGCTCCACCAGCCGCGACAGGGTGACGGTGTCGCTTTCGCCCAGGTTGACCACCTCGAAGCACCCCGGGTTGGCCAGCGCGAAGCGGATGGCCCCCTCCACCCCCTGCACGATGTCGTCGACGTAGGTGTAGTCCCGCCGCGTGGACCCGTCGCCGAAGAACGGAATGGGCTCGCCCGCCGCCATCAGCCGGGCGAACTTGTGGATCGCCAGGTCCGGCCGCTGGCGCGGGCCGTACACGGTGAAGAACCGCAGGCACAGCACCGACAGCCCGTACAGGTGCGCGTAGGCGTGGCACATCAGCTCGCCGGCACGCTTGGTGGCCGCGTACGGCGAGATGGGCGCCGCCGCCGCGTCGTCTTCACGAAACGGCACCTCGGCGCGGTCGCCGTACACGCTGGAGCTGGACCCAAAGATGAACGCGCCCACGTTCAGCTCGCGGGCCAGCTCCAGCATGCATGCCGTGCCGTCGAGGTTCACCTGGGAGTACAGCACGGGATCCTCGATGGACGGGCGGACCCCGGCACGCGCGGCCAGGTGCACGATGCAGGCGACGGATCCCGGGCGGACACCCGCCGCCCGCACGCCTTCGCGGAGCGCCGGCTGGTCGCGGATGTCCGCCGTCACCAGCGTGAACCCGGGAAACGAGGAGAGGCCGTCGGCCGTGCGGCGCTTCACCGCGGGGTCGTAGAAGTCGTCGAAGCTGTCGACGCAGACCACCTCGTGGCCGGCGGCCAGCAGCCGCCCGCAGACGTGGCCGCCGATGAACCCCGCGCCGCCGGTAACGACGAACCTCATCGGGGTCGCGGATTCAGGGCTGCCCCCTTCACGAACGCCCGTAGCGGTCTTCGAGCCGGATCACGTCGTCCAGCTCGGGGGTGCTCACTTCCAGCAGCACCGAGTCTTCCAGCGCCTCCATGCGGTGAACGTCGCCCGGGCGCACGGTGATGCACTGCCCCGGGGTCATCTCGTAATCGGCGCCGTTGAAGTGAAAGCGCAGGCGGCCGCTCTGCAGCAGCATCGTTTCCTGCTTGCGCTCGTGCTTCTGCAGCGAGAGCGCGTGTCCGGCCGTGACCTCCAGCACCTTCCCCGCGTAGCGGTCTTCGTGCGCGTACCAGACTTCTCGCCCCCAGGGCTTGTCGACGATCTTGGGCTGCACGAAGGGGGTGGCCGACGATGGCTCATGCATCTTGCGATACCTGCGGTCGAAAAAGAACGGGTAGTGACGGGGTGGCGCCGAGCGCGCAAAGTGGCCGCGCGCCTTGCCTTGCGAACATACGCACTCCCGCCCCGCGGCGACAGCCCCGCGGCGGGCGCTCAGCGCCGCGCGCCGAGCGACGACGCGTATTCGAACAGGGCGCGGTTGGCGGCGACCGCGCCGGGGTCCACGCTGCGCTGCCGGCCGAATTCCGCCGCGCCCGCGCGCCACCCGCCGTGCTCCTGGGCGTCCATGTCGGCGAGGCGCTGCAGGGCCCGCGTGAACGCTTCGGGGCCGTCCAGCGGCAGGTCCCAGCCGGCCCGGCGGGCCTCCAGCCCTCGCCACGGCGTCTGGTCGCTGATCAGCACCGGACACCCCTGCACCATCGCCTCGACGATGACGTGGCCGAAGTTTTCGCCGTGCGTGGGAAACAACAGCACGTCGCTTTCGGCGAGCACCGCCGGCACGCGCTCATGCGCCACGGACCCATGGTGGTGCACGGAAACGCCGGGGGGCAGGCCGGCGATCAGCGCCTGGCACCCGTCCCAGTACGCCCCGTCCTCCACGGGGCCGTACACGTCCAGCCGCACGCGCCCCCGCACGCCCCGGAGCATCCGCAGCGCCCCGTCCAGGTTCTTCTTGGGAGCGATGCGGGACAGGAACGCGGCGCGCAGCTCCCCCGCCCGCTTTTCCGCCCGCCCGGCCGAAGCCACCGGGACCGGCGCGGCGGAAAGGTCGGGTGCCACCCGCACCGTGGCCCCGGGGCCGGCGTGCCGCAGGATGTCGGCGCGCTCCTCTTCGCTGGACGCCTGCCACACCACGCCGTCCAGCAGCCCCAGCCCGCGCGCGGTGGCGATGTACCCCCGCTTCTTGAGGTTGCGCGGCGAGGGGAAACGGGCGTCCACCGCCCGCGGCAGCGCGCGCCCCCAGCTTCCCGTGCCCATGGCGCCGGGGTGCAGCTCGCCCCGCGGGGCCAGCACCACCGGGCGGCGCGGGATCCCCCCCGCACGGCGCAGCAGCAGGGGCGCCAGGGTGAGCCGCGGCGAGAACAGGCTGTTCAGGTACAGCACGTCGTACGGGCCGGCCAGCGCGCGGCGAAGGCCGGCGGGGCCAAGCTGGCCGGGAGCCAGGTACAGGACCTGGGCCCCGCCCACCTCCTGCCAGGCGCCGGCGGGCACGCCGGGGTACGGCTGGTCGTCGCCGCAGTCGCGGTCGCGGGTCACCACGCGGAACCGGACCGAGCCCGCCAGCTGCTCCACCATGTTGGCGAGCGTGCGCAGCGGCCCGCCCGCCTTGTAGCCGGGCAGGTAGTAGTCCACCAGCGCCAGCACGGTGATCGGCATCCGCCCGCCTTCAGCGCGCGGCCGGCACGCGAGCCGGGTTCCGCCGCGCCGACGGCGAGGCGGCGCGCACCACCTCCGCCACGCGCTCCAGCTCGGTTTCGCGCAGGTTGCTGCCCGAGGGCAGGCACAGCCCGTGTTCGAACAGGTCGCGCGCCACGTCGCCGCCCCAGGTGGGAAGCCCGGCGAACACCGGCTGCAGGTGCATGGGCTTCCACACCGGCCGGGCCTCGATGCCGTGGGCCTCCAGCGCCAGCCGAAGCATCTCGCGGTCGGCGCCGAACTCGGCGGGGTCCACCGTCAGGCAGGTGAGCCAGCGGCTGTGCCGGCCCCACGGTGCCTCGGGCATCCACCGCAGCCCGGGGACGCCGGCCAGCGCCTGGCGGTAGAACTCGAACACGGCGCGGCGCGCCAGCACCCGCTCCTCCAGCACCTCCAGCTGCGCGCGCCCGATGGCCGCCAGCACGTTGCTCAGGCGGTAGTTGTAGCCGATCTCGGAGTGCTCGTAGTGCGGGGCCGGGTCGCGGGCCTGCGTGGCCAGCTTGCGGGCGTGGGCCACCAGGGCGTCGTCGTCGGACACCAGCATGCCGCCGCCCGAGGTGGTGATCACCTTGTTGCCGTTGAACGAAAAGATCCCCGACTGCCCGAAGGTGCCCGGCGCCCGCCCGTGGTAGGTGGCACCCAGCGCCTCGGCCGCGTCTTCCACCAGCGGCACCCCGTAGCGCGCGCAGGCGTCCACGATGGGGTGCAGGTCGGCGCTCTGCCCGTACAGGTGCACCACCACCACCGCCGCGGGGAGCCGCCCGGCGCGGGCGCGGTCTTCCAGCGCCTGCTCCAGCAGGGCCGGGTCCATGTTCCACGACCGCGCCTCGCTGTCGATGAACGCCGGGCGCGCGCCGAGGTAGGCGATGGGGTTCACGCTGGCCGAAAAGGTCAGCGAGCTCACCAGCACCTCGTCGTCCGGCCGCACCCCGGCCAGCTGCAGCGCCAGGTGAAGCGCCGCCGTCCCCGAGCTCAGCGCCGCCGCGTGGCGAGAGCCCACGGTGCGGGCGAACTCGGCCTCGAAGGCGTCCACGTGCGGGCCCAGGGGGGCGATCCAGTTGCTGGCGAAGGCGTCGGCCACGTACGCCTGCTCACGCCCGCTCATGTGGGGGGTGGACAGGAGGATGCGGGGCGGCACGTCGGACATGCTCACGTTGGTTGATCGTTGCTCGTTCGGACCAGCGGCCGGGCCGGCACGCCGGCCACCGTGGCCCCTTCCGGCACGTCGCGGACCGCCACGGCGCCGGCCCCCACCCGCGCGTCGTCGCCGATGCGGACTCCCGGGACCACCGTGGCCCCCGCGCCGATCCAGCCGCGGTGGCCCACGTGCACGTTTCCGCACAGCGACGACATGGGCGACAGGTGCGCCCCGTGGCCCACCACGCAGTCGTGCTCCACCACGGCGGCGGTGTTCACGATCACCGCTTCGCCCACGCGCGCGGCGGCGTTCACCACCACGCGGGGAAAGACCACCGTCCCCCGCCCGAGGGTCGCCGAGGGGCTCACCGTGGCCGTGGGATGCACCAGCGGGGGACACGGCGTGTCGCCCAGCGCCGCCAGGCAGCGCGCGCGCTGCGCGTTGTCGCCCACGGCCAGGGCCACGGCGCCGGCCCCCGCGGGAAGCGGGGCCGCGCGGCGGATGGCGTCCAGCAGCTCGTCTTCATCCGCCACGACCGTGGCGCCGCCGGGCTCCACCACCTTGCCGCGCTTGGCGGGGTCGCGGTCCACGAACCCCGCCAGCCGGTGGCCGGCGGCGCGCACCAGGTCGGCCACCACCTTGCCGTGGCCCCCGCCCCCCCACACCAGGAAGTCGGTCACCAGACCTGGCGCACCAGCACGAACGCCTCGGCCGCGCGCACGCCCACGGTGCACCCGCGCATCGTCGCCAGCGCCCGCAGCGCCTCGGCCGAGCGCTCGTGCGGAAAGGGCTTGATCTGCGACCCGAAGCACTCCATGGCGCGCACCTTGGTGTCCAGCTGGTCCGACACGTCCACGTACACGTTCGGCGCAAAGGCCGGCGACAGGTACGGCGCGTTCCAGTTGGTTTCGGAGAGCGTCTCGTACGCCAGCACCATCCGCGGCGGCGCGGCGGTGGAGGGGCGCGACGCGACCAGGGCCGACAGGAACACCAGCTGGTGGTCGGCGTGGATGTCGCCCACGAAGGGGATGAGCACCGTGTGCGGCCGCACCCGCGCGAACACCTCGCCCATCCGGGCGTTCAGGTCGCGGTGCGGCACCGTATCGAGCGCCGCGGCGGGAAAGTCCAGGAAGAACGTTTCCCGCACGCCCAGCACCCGGTGCGCCTCCGCCGCCTCCGCGCGCCCCCGGGCGATGAACGCCTCGTCCCAGTGCGGGGGAAAGCCCTTGGTCACGATGACGACGTACACGTCCTCGCCCGCGGCCGAGAGTCGGGCGATGGTGCCGCCGGCGCCCAGCACCTCGTCGTCGGGGTGCGGCGCCACCACCAGCAGCGGGCCCTTCATGCCCGCCGCTCCCCCGGAAGCGCCGCGAACAGCGCCGCCCCGTCCATCCCCAGCTTTTCGTGCATCCGCAGCACCTTTCGCGCGTCCACCCGTTCGCCATCCCCCCGCTGCACCACCCGAAGCCGCACGTGGCCGCGGTCGCCGCACTGCACCAGCACCCCCCGTTCGTCCATCGCCTGCACCTGGCCGGGAAGGCCCCAGTAGCGGTCGTCCCGCACCCGGTCCGCCTCCCACACCACCAGCGTTTCGCCCCCCTGCACCGTAAAGGCGCCGGGGTACGGGTCGCCCGAGGCGCGCACCAGCGCCCACACCTGGTCGGCGGGCTGGGTCCAGTCGATCCACCCGTCCGCGGCGGTGCGCCGGGCACAGAAGGTGGCGCGCGAGTGGTCCTGCGGCAGCCGCGGCGCCGTTCCGTCCGCCAGCCGCGGCATCAGCCCGGCCAGCATCCGCCGCAGCGCCTCCATGTGCTTGGCGTACAGCGTGGCCGCCGTCTCGTCTTCGTCCACCTCAAACCGCTCCTGCGCCGCGATGTCGCCCGAGTCCATCCCCGGGTCCAGCCAGAACAGGGTGCCGCCCGTCTCGCGCACGCCCTGCAGGATGGTCCACGGGATCACCCCGCGCCCGCGGTTCTCCGGCAGCGGCGCGGGGTGGTAGCCGATGGCCCCTCCCGCGGGCACCGCCAGGAAGTCGTCGCGGCAGATCTGCGACCACCCGATCACCAGCACGTGCCGGGGCGCCACCTCGCTCATCGCCGCGAGCGCCTCGGGGGTGTTCACGTCCGGCGCGTCGATCACCGCTACGCCCAGCGACTGGGCCAGGGGCCGCAGGTGCACGTAGTCCGAGTGGCGGCGCGAGCGGTCGGGGGGCAGGGTCAGCAGCGCCGCGGGCGCGTGCCCGGACTCCGCCATGGCCTGCAGCGCCACCCGCGTGCTTTCAACCGCCCCGACCAGAACCGTGCGCATGCAGCCGTGCCTGTTCCAAGGGGCCGCTCCGGACCCGTTCGCCCCCCATGATCACCGCCAGCGTCCGCGCCAGGATGCGCAGGTCCAGCCAGAGCGAGCGGTGATCCACGTACCACACGTCCAGCAGAATGCGCTCGGGCCAGTCCAGTTCGGTGTTGCCGTTCACCTGCGCCCACCCCGTGAGCCCCGGCGTGACCTCCAGCCGCCGCCGCTGGAAGGCGTCGTACCCCGCCACCTGCTCCGGCAGCGTGGGGCGCGGGCCCACCAGCGACATGTCGCCGCGCAGGACGTTCACCAGCTGCGGCAGCTCGTCCACCTTCAGCCGGCGCAGGACCGAGCCCACGCGCGTCACCAGGGGGTCGCCGGAGCGCACCTGCGCCATCTCATGCGCGGGGGTGCCATGGACGCGCATCGTGCGGAACTTGAGCGCCTGGAACACCCGCCCGCCCCGCCCGGCGCGCGGCTGCACGTACAGCAGCGGCCGCCCGTCTTCCAGCAGGATCCCCAGGGCCGCCAGCGCCAGCAGGGGAGATGCAGCCAGCAGCGCCGCGCCCGACACGAGGACGTCCAGCACCCGCTTCACGTGACGCCCCCGGGCCGGTCAGCCCGCATCGCGTGCCAGCGCCCCGGCGCGGATGGACCAGCGCGACACCTCCCACAACTCGTCCAGGGGAATGGGCGGCGCGCCGCCGGAGCGCACGGCTTCCATCCACAGGCGCAGCTCGGCCGCGTGGCCCTTGTCCATCCCGCGCGACCGCTCCCACCAGGGCCCCGCCACGCCGAAGCGCCGCAAGCGCCGCCAGTTGTCGATGGCCGCCGTCTTTCCGTCCCAGAAGCACTCGATGCGCTCCTTGGGATACGACCGCGCCCCCGAAGCCAGGTAGTGCACCGCCGCCGTGGAGCCGTCGGCGAAGGAAAGCGACAGGTGGGCGATGTCGTCGATGGCCCGCCCCGCCCCGTCGCGCGCCGGCGTCACCTGCAGGCCGCGGATGGGCGCGCCCACCAGGAACCGGCACAGGTCGATGAAGTGGCACCCCTCGCCGGTGATGCGCCCGCCGCCCACGGCCGGGTCCTGCGTCCAGTGGTCGCGGGGGATGGCGCCCGCGTTCACCGTGGCCACCACCGACACCGGCCCGGCGCGCCCGCGCAGCAGGGCCTGCATCTCGCCCGCCAGCGGGGCGAAGCGGCGGTTGAAGCCCACCGTCACCAGCCGCCCCGAGGCCTGCGCCGCAGCCTGCACCGCGTCGAGCTCCTCGTCGGTGAGGGCCAGCGGCTTTTCGACGAACACGTGCTTCCCCGCGGCCAGCGCGCGCTCGGTCAGCCGGGCGTGCGTGTCGTGGCGGGTGAGGACGAAGACGGTGTCGATCTCCGGGTTCTCGATCACCGCGTCGACGTCGGTGGTCACCCGCTCGAAGCCGAACTTGCCGCCCACGACGGCGCCGCTGGTGCCCCCGCTGGAAGCGATGGTGTGAAGCCGCGCCCCCGTTTCGCCCAGCGCGGGAAGCAGCGTGCGCAGGGCGAAGTTGCCGGCGCCGATCATCCCCACCACCCCCTGGCCGGCTTTCGCCGAGGCGGGGCGGTTGGTCAGCACGCGCGCCTCCACGGTGGGAAGCACGCCGCCCCGGTCGGGGTAGGTGAGCACCACGCCCAGGCTGGGCTCCTTCCCCGAGATCACCTCGTACGCCGCGGGGGCGTCGCCGAACTCGAAGCGGTGGGTCACCAGGGCCAGCGGGTCCAGCCGGCCGCCGCCCATCAGCTCCAGCACGGCCTCGAAGTTCCGCTGCTCGGTCCACCGCACGAAGGGGAGCGGGTAGTCGTGCCCGGCCTCCTCGTAGTCGGGGTCGTAGCGCCCCGGGCCGTAGCTGCACGACACCGCGAAGGTGAGTTCCTTCCGGTAGAAGTCGTCGCGGCGCAGGTTCAGCCCCGTGACGCCCACCAGCACCAGGCGGCCGCGCTTGCGGCTCATCTCCGCCGCCTGGTGCACGGGGTCGTCCGAGTCCGAGGCCAGCGTCAGCAGCACGGCGTCGGCGCCCACCCCGTTGGTGGCCGCCAGCACCCGCTCGGCCACGGCCCCCGCGGTGCCGTCCAGTGGGGTGGCCCCGAAGCGCTCGGCCAGGGCCAGCCGCGAGGGGTCGCGGTCGATGCCGATCACCCGGCAGCCGTTGGCGCGCAGCAGCTGCACCGTCAGCAGGCCGATGAGCCCCAGCCCGTACACGACCACCGTTTCGCCCAGCGTGGGCGCCGCCATGCGGATGCCCTGCAGGCCGATGGCGGCCAGCGGGGTGAAGGCCGCGGCCTCCTCGCTCACCCCCTCGGGGATGCGCGCGGCCAACGTGTGGGGAACGCGCACGTACTCGGCGTGGGGGCCGTTGGTCACCACCCGGTCGCCGGGACGGAACCGGCCCGCCTGCGCCCCCGCCTCCACCACCACCCCCGCGTGGCAGTAGCCCAGGGGAATGGGCTGGTCCAGCTTGGAGCGTACCGCCTCGAGGGTGGGGCCCACCCCGTCGGTGCGCATCTTGTCGAGCACCTGCTTGACCTTGTCGGGCTGGCTGCGCGCCTTGTCGATCAGGTTGGCGCGGCCGAACTCCACCAGCATGCGCTCCGTTCCCGCCGAGACCAGCGTGGCGCGGGTTTCCACCACCAGCGACGCCGACCCCGCGCGGGGCACCGGCACGTCGGCCAGGCGGGTTTCACCGGTGTTGAGCTGCTGCAGCAACTGCTTCATTCAGGAATCGTCCGGGACGATGAAGGTCGTGATTACGGCGCCGCCCGCCGCGGGGCGGCGCACCTGCACCCGGCGCGAGGCGATTCGCTCGCCGTACGCCGGGGAATACCAGCCGGCCGTGTCGCCTTCCACGGCTTCGACCACCTCGCGGGGCCCGTCCACGCGGACGGCGCCCGCCGGCGCGTCGGGGTGCAGCAGCCAGCCGACGGTGGCCTCGCGGGCCGCGCCGGGCTCAATGCGGTCCTCGACCGTCACCTCGCGCGCCGTCACGCGGACGGTGCGGCTTATGCGGCCGGGCACTTCGGCCACGAGCGTGGCGCCGTCCGGGCCGAGCTCGGCCTCGACCATGTCTGCTTCCGGCCAAATGTACCACAGGAAGCGGGGCCCGCGCACCCCCGGCTCGCGCCCGTCCAGCACCGGGCCATTGTGCACCCGCGCTCCCGTCAGCCCGTTCTTCCACGGCGGGGGCGCGTTGTAGGCGAACGTCCCCGCGTCCACCACCACCTCGCGGCCGCCGAAGCTCACGTCCAGGTGCAGCGGGTCCATGTGGCTGGGGCGGCTGGTGTAGCGCCCCGCGCGCAGGAACACGCAGGCCCCACCCACCCGCGCCACCGCCCACCCTGACGACCCACTGCACACGCCGTTACCCCGCGCCGGGGCGGCCGGCGGCGCACGGAGCCCCAGCCACGCCAGCGCCTCGGGGTCTGCGGGGACGTCATCGGGCAGCGGAATGCCCCACGTGGCGCACGCGGCCGTGACCACGGGGCGAAAGTCGCGGACCCCGGCCGTCGTCACCGGGTGGACGAAGGCGCCGTCGTTGGCCCCGTGGTTGGGCACCGTCCCCGTTTCGCCCTCCATCACGGCCAGCAGCAGCGCTACGCCCGCCTTCAGCCGGGCGACGGCTTCGTCGGGCAGCGCCAGCCCGGCGGCGCGCAGCGCGCGCTCGGCCACCACGCACTGGTCCAGCGCCAGGCGCAGGTAGGTGAACGAGTGCTGCACGTACCACCCGTCCGGCGCGAACTGCTCCGTGACCAGCCGGGCCAGCCAGCGGCGCCCGCTCCGCAGCCAGCGCTCCGCCTCGGGATGCGCGCCGCGGAACCGTACGCCCAGGCACACCAGCCCCGCCGCCTCGGAAAGCGAGTGGTTGTTGTGCTGCGACACCGCGTAGCCGATGGCGTCGGCGATGCGCTCGCCCGAAGCCGCCAGCGTCGGGGCGATCCCCTCTACCGGCGGCAGGTTGGCCTCGGCGTACAGGAGCGCCGCCGCGCGGATCGCCGTCTCCTGCCCGCACCCCCAGTGCGGGCCGCGAAAGGGCGGGCTGCTGGCGCGCCACGTGTCGAAGTGGCGACGGAAGGCGTCCACGTAGCGCGTGTCGCCCGTCACCAGCCAGCCGCGCACCAGGTCGTACACCCAGCCGAAGCGCCCAGGCTCCCACACGTCCTTGATGTCGCCGCCGGAGCCGAGGTGCGGCACCGTCCACCAGGGCGCGTCCCCGAACGAGTGCCCCGTCCCAGGGTGCGCCAGCCACTCCGCCGGGGTGGACGGGAGCGGCTTCCACGTCCACCGGTAGGCGTGATGGAACCCGTCCGCCACGCGGTCCGCGCGCTCGACGGCCGCCGCGAGGTCGGTCGCGCTCCGCAGGCGCTCCCCGTCCACGCGAAAGGGGTGGACGCCGGCCACGGGCGCGTCGGGGACGGGGAAGCGGATGGCTGGGCGGAAGCGCCCCGCCGCCTTTCGCGCCTCGTGCAGGGCGCGCAGCGTGGCCCCGCGCGCGCCGTAGGTGCGCGCGACGGTGCGTACCGCCTGCGGCCAGCGGTCAACCGGCAGCACGGTCCGCCACCAGGGAGCGCAGCATTCCGTCCAGCCGGTCGGCCAGGACGGGGCGGTCGTGCTCGCCCGCCACCCAGGCGCGGCCGCGCTCGCCCATGCGCGCGCGCTCGTCCGCCGCGTGCGCCGCCAGCCGGACGACGGCGTCGGCCAGGGCGGCGCCGGACGCGTCCGCCGCCTGCTCCCCCGCACCGGCGTCGCGGACCATCTCCGCGACCTCGCCCGGGACGTTGCAGACCACCGGCAGCCCAGCGCCCAGGTAGTCGAACAGCTTGTTGGGGCTTACGCCAAAGGAAAAGAGCGGCACGTCGCGCAGCACCATCAGCCCCGCGTCGGCCCCGGCGAGCAGCGCCGGCATGGCCTGCTTGGGGACGGAGGCGCGGAACTCCACGTTCGCCAAGCCCCGCCGCTCCGCGTCGGCCACGAGCCCGGCCTTGGCCGGCCCGTCGCCCACCAGCAGAAAGCGGAGGTCCGCGCGGTCCCGCAGCCGCTCGGCCGCGTCCAGCACGGCGTCGAGCCCGTTCAGCGGGCCGTGCGCCCCCGTGTAGACCAGGGTCAGCGTCTGGCGCGGGGGGCGCTGGATGGCGGCGAAGGCGGAAACGTCCACGCCGTTGGGAACGTGCACCAGCTTTTCGCGCGGCACGCCCCGCTCGGCCAGGTAGTCGGCCGAGCCGCGCGCCAGGACCACGATGCGCGAGGCACGCCGGTACAGCCGCCAGGCGATCCGCTCCAGCGCCACGTACCCCGGGCTGCGCCGCCCGCCCGCGGCGGAAAGCGTCTCGGGCCACAGGTCGCGCACCTCGAAGACGAAGGGCACTCCCCAGCGCGCCGCCAGCCGCTCCGCCGCCAGCGCGGCGAACAGGTGGGGCGACGAGCCGATCACCACGTCCGGCCGCTCGCTCCGGGGCAGCCGCCACACCCGGGCGCTGAACGAAAGCCAGTTCCGGGCGCGGCGCCAGTCGTTGCGCTCGTACGGGGCCGCCCACAGCCAGCGGAAGCGCACCCCCTCGATGGCCTCGTCGATCGCCCGCCGGTCGCCGGGGCCGGCGCGGCGCGCGTACCGGCGGGTGTGCAGGTTCAGGTCCGACGCGGCCACGGTCACCCCCCACCCGCGGCGCGCCAGCTCGCGCCCCAGCTCGAAGTGGCGCGTGCCGCCGCCCTCCCCCGGGCCGACGGCGAAGTGGTTCACCCACAACAGCGAAGGCATCAGGCGGCGGCGCGTGCGGGAAGGGGCGCGTCGACGAACATGCGGCACCACAGCTCGATGCACATCATCGCGAAGATCGTGTAGGCCGCGTCGACCTCGCCGCGCCGGTCCTGCTCCACCAGCCGGGCCACGGCGGCGGGATCGAACCACCCGCGGCGGGAAAGGGCGGCGGCGCCCAGGGTGTCCTCGCGCAGCTCCCGCAGCTCGCCGTGCAGCCAGTCGCGCAGCGGGGCGCCGAAGCCGGTCTTGGGACGGTAGATGACGTCGTGGGGAAGGAACGGCTCCATCGACTTCTTGAAGATGGCCTTGCCCACCCGCCCCTGCTGCTTGAGCCGGGGGGGAATGCGGGTGGCGAAGTCCACCAGCTCGCGGTCCAGCAGCGGCACCCGCGTTTCCACCCCGGCGGCCATCCCCGTCTTGTCGGTGTAGTTCAGGTTGTGGTCCGCCAGGAAGTGCTTGGCCTCCAGGTACAGCATGCGGTTCAGCGGGTCGCGCTCGCCCGGAATGCGGTGCAGGCTGTCGACCAGCGGCGCCGCCGTGTCGACGTCGCGCGTGGCGGCGGCGAACGCGGGGGTGTACAGGGCGCGGCGCACGGCTTCGCCGCTCCACCACCAGTAGCTGGCCATCCGCCGGTCGGGGTCCAGGTCGGCGTTGGCGAAGGCCTTGGCCGCGCGGCGGATGGAGGAACGGTCCATCATCCCCAGCCCGCCCTCGCCCGCCCAGCGCGCGGCGCCGGCCAGCCCGCCACGGAGGGTGGAGGGGAGCCACGACCAGGCCCGCTCCATCCGCAGGGCGTAGTGCCGCCGGTAGCCGGAAAAGATGTCGTCGCCCCCCGCGCCGGAAAGCAGCACCTTCGTGCCGTCCGCCCGCGCCTGCTCGCTGATCAGCAGGGCGTTGATGGGCGCCGGGTCCGCCTGGGGCTCGTCCAGGTGGTAGAGCATGCGCTCCAGGTGGCGGATGGCGTCGGGCTCGATCTCCAGGACGCACAGGTCCACCCCCAGGTGCGCCGCCACCCGCCGCGCGTACGGCAGGTCCGCCGGGTTCCCCTCGACGTCCTGGTCGCCGCGAAAGCCGATGGAGTAGCAGCGCGGGGTATAGTCGGGCCGCACGCGCCGCATCATGGCCACCACGGCGCTGCTGTCCAGCCCGCCGGAAAGAAAGGCCCCCACGGGCACGTCGGCCACCATCTGCCGGTCCACCGCCGCCTCCACCTGCCGGGCCAGCTCGGCCGCGATGTCGGCCTCGGAGCCGGGCAGGGGCTCGCGCCCGTACGGCAGGTCGTAGTGGCACCACTCGCGCGCCACCCCGCCCTCCCGCAGCACCATGGCGAAGCCGGGGCGCAGCTTGCGCACGTGCTTGAGCACCGTGGAGGGCGAGGGCGCCCACAGGTAGGCCAGGTGGTAGTGGATGGCCTCGGGGTCCATCTCGCGCGGAACGAGCCCCGTCTGCAGCAGCGACTTGATCTCCGACCCGAACAGCACCCCGTCGGGAAGGGACGCGTAGTACAGCGGCTTCACCCCCAGGCCGTCGCGCGCCACCAGCACGTCGCCGGGGCGCATTCCCCCGCGCTGGCCGGAGGGGCGGCCGTCGTAGATGGCCAGGGCGAAGATGCCGTTCAGGCGCTCCAGCATGGCCGGGCCCTCGTCGGCGTACAGGTGCAGCAGCACCTCGCTGTCCGTGCGGCTGCCGAACGCGTGGCCGCGCGACTCCAGTTCGCGGCGCAGCTCCTGGAAGTTGTAGATCTCGCCGTTGTACGTCATCCACAGCCCGGCGTCGCCCGCCCCCTCGGCGACGCCGCAGCGGGCGCAGCGCACGCCCATGGGCTGCGCCCCGCTGGGGGAAAGGTCGATGATGGACAGGCGCCGGTGCGCCAGCCCCACCCTGCGCCGGGGAGCCCCGCCCTCCATGACGCGGCGCCCTTCGCCGTCCGGGCCCCGGTGCGCCACGCAGGTGATCATCCGTTCCAGGAGGGCGGGCTCGAAGCTCCCCGCGAACCCCGCGATCCCGCACATCAGCCTGCTCCTCCTGCCATCATCGCGAACACAGGTCTTCTCCCGCCATCGTGGCGCCAAGAAGCGATACCAGCCGCGGTGCCATGCGCTCCGGCGCCTCGCGCTCGGCCACGGCGCGGGCGTTGGCCCCCACGGCCTGGCGGTCCGGGTGCCCGCAGAACTCGCGCATCCTCGCCGCCAGGGTTTCGGCGTCGCCCGCCGGAAAGAGCCACCCCGACTCGCCCTGGGCCACCAGGTCCACCGCCGCGTTCACCTGGTCCGAGGCGATCACGGGAAGCCCCGCCGCCATGGCCTCGTGCACCACGACGCCCCAGCCCTCGCGGCGCGACGGCAGCACGAAGGCGTCGGCGGCGGCGAACAGCCGGGGCAGCTCGTCGGGCTGAACGAACCCGGTGAACCGGGCGGCGTCCGCCGTCCCGAGCTCGCCGGCCATCCGGGCGAGCGCTCCCTGCTCGGGACCGTCGCCCGCCAGCACGACCGTCGCCTCCACCCCCTCGCGGCGGAGCAGGGCGTGCGCGCCGAGCAGGGTGTCGACCCCCTTCCGCGCGATCATCTGCCCGCAGTACAGGAACACCAGCGCACCTGCGTCGATGCCCAGCGCCGCGCGCACCTCGGCCCGCGCCCGGTCGCGCTCGGCGGGGGGCGTGCGGAAGCGCGCCACGTCGGCGTAGTAGCGAAAGTCGGCGATGCGGGCCGGCGGCACGCCGATGCGCCGGTACGAGCGCCCGGCGCGGCTGCCGATGGCCAGCACGCCGTGCGCCGCGAGCAGGGTGCGCCGGAGGGTGCGCCGGGCCACCCGCCGCAGCAGCGGCACCGGCTCCAGCCCCAGCTCCTCGCTCCAGTACACCCAGGGAACGCGGCCCGCGCGCAGCACCGCCGCCGCCAGCTGCATCGTGGGCATGGTGTACGAGCCCGAGAGCACCGCCACGTCGGGGCGGAAGCGACGGATCACCCCCAGCACGCCGGGATTGAGGTGGGCCGAGCCCGCGAACGAGCGGCCCTTCATCACCAGGTAGTCGTACCCCTTGTCGCGCGGCAGCCGCCACGAGCGGTTCTGCTCCTGCGACGCGCAGTAGGCCACCCGCAGCTGCACCCCCGCCTGCCCCGCGAGGCACGCGAACAGGGCGTCGTTGTAGGGCGAGGGGATGTTGTTGACGACCAGGATCCTAGGCATTCGACGCAGCGGCCGCCGCCCGCATCTGCGCCCGCCGCGCAGCCCACATGGCCAGGATCACGGGAACCAGGAAGAAGAAGAACTCCTTGACGATCTGCGCCAGGTATCCGCGGATGATCACCTGCAGGAGCCAGATGTTGCAGATGGCGTACACCACCTGGCGGGCGGGGTCCTTGGGATCGGACTGGAACCACGCCCACAGCGCGCGCGTGAGCACGCCGAAGACGATCATCCCCACGACCACCCCCGGCCATCCGAAGGCCATGTAGTACTCGCCGAAGTGCGGCACCGCCGCGCCGGCGCTCACGGCGCCCGGCGTTCCCAGGATGGGCCCCACGGAGCGGATCCACTCGGGCTCGGGCTTGGCGGGCCAGAGGGCGCGGGGGATGGGAAGGATGAAGACGTACAGGAACGGGTCCAGGAACACGTAGTCGATGAAGCGGGGAACCGCGTACGTCACCGCCATGAAGGTGTCGAAGATGCGCGTGTCGGCCAGGCCCGACACCAGGATCTTCTCCATCGACAGGTCCATCGTCCCCATCTGCCCGTAGCTGCCGAAGTACACGCGCATCAGCGACAGCCACCCGGCCAGGACGAAGATCACCGACGCCCCGCCCGCCAGGAGCAGCAGGCTGGGGCGGCGCCCCCGCCGCAGGTACCCCAGGATGAAAGCGGAGATGATGAAGATCAGCAGGCGGTAGCGGAACGTCATCGAGAGGTACACCACGAACACCCCCAGCCAGTACCCCCACCGGGCCGCGCGGCTGCGGAACCCGCCGCTGACGGAAAGCATCAGGAAGGCGGGGATGAACCACTCCAGCGCCAGGAAGAACCAGGCGATGTCCTGCCCCGGCCCCTCGGCGCCCCCCTGCGGCACCTGCGTGACGATGCCGGGGAGCAGGAACCGCGTCCAGTGGATGTTCGCCACGGCCGCCCACAGGGCCAGGCCGCCCACGGCGGCGAACGAAAGACCCCACCCGCAGCGGCGCAGCACGCGCAGCCCTTCTGCTTCCAGGCGCACCGGCGAAGCGAACCGCTCGCCGATGCGGCGCCCCCACGGAAGCGCGTACCCCACCCAGGTGGCGAGCACCGGGATGCTGATGACGAGGAGCCCGTGCAGGTACAGCGTTTCGAACGTGCGCTCCACGAACGAGAAATCGTTCATGGTGATGCGCACCAGGGGCGCGAAGGAGAAATACAGGAAATAGACGGCGCAGATGATGGTGAGCGGCTCGAACACGTCGAACCGCCCCTGCAGCGTACGCACGACGAGCGGACCCAGGCACAGGCAGCCCACCATGATGGCGAGCAGCGCCTCGGTTCCGTACAGGTGAGTCTGTATTCGCGCGATTAGCCATCCGGCCAGGCACGCGAGGGTCAGCAGCAGCAGCACGGAAAAACCCCGGCCGCGGGCTGGTTGCAGCAGCGTTTCCACCTGCGAGTCCACAAAGAGTAGCCCCGGACGCATTCGCGCCCGGGTGGCTGGAAAGTACACGCAAGCGCCGCCGGAAACAACCCGGCGGCGCCGTTCGGCGGCCACGGGAGCAGCCGCCGCCGCGCTTCGGTGCAGTGACGCGCCGACGCGCGCCGGGGTCACATGCCACGCCCCCGGGAACGCCCCTCCCCTGCCCTACCCCGCCCCGGCCTCGGCCTCGAGGACCATGTCGGCCACGCCCTTCCGGAAGGCGCCCCAGGTGAACCGCTCGGCCCGCATCCGCGCCGCGGCACGCATGGCCTGGAGCTCTTCCCGGTGCTCATAGCACCACAGCAGCCGCTCGGCCAGCGCGTCCACGTCGCGGACGGGAACGAGGAAGCCCTGCTCCCCGTCGTCGATGAGGTCGGCGGCACCGGTGTTGGGCGTGCCGATCACGGGAGTGCCGCACGCCAGTGACTCCAGGTACACCATCCCGGAACCCTCGGCCAGCGAGGGCATGCAGAAGACGTCGCTGGACTGGTACAGCTCGCGAAGGCGCGACGGCGAAACGCTGGCTTCCCGCCGGAAGAGGCTGCCGTAGCGGGCGAGCAGCGGGCCGTCCATCCTCCCCCGGCCGGCGAGCACCAGCTCGGCGTTGGGGAGCGCCAGCCGCTTCCAGGCTTCGAACAGGTAGGTGAGCCCCTTGCGCTGCACCATCTGCCCCACGAACAGCACCCGGAAGGGGCCGGCCGGCGGCGCGGCGGGGGGAACGAAGGCGTCCAGGTCCACCCCGTACGGCACCACGCGGATCCGGGCAGGGTCCACCCCGTTCTCGATCAGCGTCCGCCGCGTGTACCCCGACGCGGCGAGGCACAGGTGGGCCATGCGGGGCTCTTCGGACATCTGCTCCAGCCGCGTGGGGGTGGCCGAGATCTCCTGCTCCCCGCGGAGGGACTCCATCGCTTCCGGAGTCCGCTCCATCTCCTCGCGGAAGATCGCCCGCAGCGAGTCGGGGTGCGGGTGCACCTGGTGGAGCAGCCGCGGTCGCGCCCCGCCGCCGGAGGCCGTGAAGGCCCCGTAGGCGTAGTAGCTGAAGGAAAAGAGCGCCGCGCCCCGGGCCGCGGCCAGCCGGCCGCCCCGAACCCCCAGCCGGTAGTCTTCGCGCTCCATGGCGCCCCCCAGCTTTACCCGCACGGGCCCGTCGGGCCACGACCGCACCTTGCGCGAGGGCACACCCTCCCGGTAGCGCCGGCGCAGGCCGGCGACCACCCCGGCGGGAAGGCCGCCCGCCACCAGCTGGAACCACGGTCGATCCAGCGGCGAGTACCAGTCCGTGGCCACGGCCTCCAGCTTTCCGGCCTCCTCCAGCGCCAGCGGGATCTGGTATCCCAGCCATGAGCCGTTCTGTACCACCACCCACCGCATCGCCATCTCGTTCGTCCTCGTGTTCACCCGTAAACGCACGCCCGGGCAGCGGCCCGGCCGGTCGGCCTACTTCTCCGCTTCGATCAGGATCATCAGCCCCAGGCGCTTCGCCACGCGGGAGAGAAGCCATCGCGGCCAGAGGAGCTTGGCCACGCTCAGCAGCGCGCCCGGGTGGCCCTGCCCCACCTCGCCCTGCAGCAGGTCGCCGAAAGCGAGGCACGAGCGCGCCTCCACCCGCGCGAAGTCGCGGAAGAGGTTCCGCGCCTCTCCCACGGTGTACGCCTTGGTCCCGGGGCTCTCCAGGTGTGCGGCGTACACCTGGTCGAGGGTGCGGCGCGCGTTCCCGGCCAGGAGCGCGTAGCGCGCCCAGAGCATGTACCCCACCAGGGAGTGCTTGTGGTAGATCATCACGCGCGCCCTCCCGCCCGGACGCAGCACGCGCCACACCTCGCGCACCGCGCGCGCGGTGTCGGGGCTGTGGTGCAGGACGCCCCACGAGTAGACCAGGTCGAAGGACCCGTCGGCGAAGGGCAGGCACTCCGCGTCGGCCACCTCCAGCCGCGAGCGGAACCCGTGCAGCGCCAGGCGCGTTGCCGCGTGCTCGATGGCCCGCGGCGTCAGGTCGATCCCCGAGAGCGACGCCGGACCGGCCTTCGCCCATTCCAGGTGGTCGGCGCCCATGCCTACGCCGATCTCCAGCACGTCGCGGCCCCGCCCCTCGGCGAACCGCGCGAAGGGGTGGATGTACGGCTCCAGGCGGTAGCGGGCCCCGGCGTGGTTGTCGTACTGCTCGCGCAGGGTGCCGCCGCGGGCGTACACCTCGCCGCAGGAGGCGCGGTCCCAGAACTCCCGCACCTCGCCTTTCAGCGCCGGCGCATCCGCGGTCACCGGCAGGTCTGCCATGGGCTCACCAGAACGGGGGGTCGACGACGAGGCGCGTCTCGGCGGCGCAGCCGGATCGCGGGGCTCCGGGCGGAGCGTCACGAACCCGTCCCCGGGTTTCGCCGCGCCCTGCCGCCGGCGGCGGCTTCCGCGTCGGAGACCACGTACGCCGAGCGCCCCAGCCGTCCCGGGCGGCGGTCCCAGAACGGGCGGGCGCGCGGCCGGCGAAGCCACACCTCGCGCAGCCAGTGGAGGCGCTCCCGGACCGTCGGCGGCCGCGCCCGGCCGAGCTCCTCGGCCGTCGCGACCTCGCGGAACCGCACGACGTCGTACACCCGCAGCGCCTCGCGCGACATGGGGCGGCGCAGGCGCAGGGCACGCGGAAGTCCGCGCAGGAACGAGCCCAGGGCCCACGCGGCCAGGCGCGGCTGGCCGATCCGCACGGCTTCGATCCCGTTGACGAACAGCTTCCACGCGAGCTCCACCAGCACGCGCGGAAACGGAAAGTTCAACACCGCCGTCCACAGGGTGTTGCGGAAGATGTACGCCCAGATCCGCGCGTTCGAGCGCCCGATGGGCGACATCCGGTGGTGCACCACCGAGGGAAAGAGCACGATCCGCCAGCCGTGGTCCAGCACCCGCAGCGCGAGCTCTCCCTCTTCGGCGTAGTGCACGAAGAAATCGCGGAAGCCCCCCACCGCGCGCGCCGTTTCGGCGCGCATCATCTGCCCGCAGTTGATGAAGGTGTGGACGTACCGCTCCGGCTGCGGCGCCACCGCGGGATCCGGGGGCTCGAGCCCCTCGTGGATCTGGAACGCCAGGACCCCCACCGCGGGCTCGCGCTCGAAGCGCGCCACCGCGTGCCCGACGGCGTGGGGGTCTACCGGGAAGGAGTCGTCGTCGAGGGTGAGGATGTACTCGCCGCGGGCGTGCTGCATGGCCCATGAACGGCTGGCGTGCGCCCCCAGGTTCCGGGGGTTCCGCCGGTACACCGCGTCCGGCCACTCCTCGCGGACGACGGGTTCCAGCTCCACGTCGGAGGCGTCGTCGACCACGATCACCTCCAGCGGGCGATGCGTCTGCTCGCCCAGCCGCCGCAGGGTCAGCCGCAGGTCGTCGGGGCGGTTGTGGGCCGTGATCGACACGGAAACGAGAGGCGGCGGCGCCGTCACCGGCTCACCGCCGCGAACGGCCCCCGCTGGCACTCCTGCTCCGTGTTCCGGCACGTTCACTCGCTCCATGCGTCAGGGGGCGGAAATCGACACCACCCGCCCTTCACCGACGCCGACCGCCGTGAGCTCGATGGTGGTGGATTTCTCGACCTCGCGGGTTTCCTCCCATTCCACCGGCAGGTCGGCCAGCGGGGCCGTCCCGGTGGCGGGGACCTTCCGCACGACGATGCGAACCACCCCGCGCCGGGCGCCGGTGAGCCGGTCCAGCCCCTTCAGCCGCAACTCGACGGTCGCGAACAGGCCGTACGACTCGTCGCTGAACCGCCCCACCACGACGCTCGCCGCGCGCCCGGCCGGCCCGTGCGCGGCAAAGGCGGCCACCCCCGCCCCCCGCACCCGGACGGGGACGCGGCCCGTGAGGGTCTCGGCGTAGGCGCGGTAGGCCCACCATGCCGCCCGGGGAAGGCCTTCCTCGGTGAGAAGGCCGTTGAGCGAGCCGTCGAAGCAGCTGCCGTAGCAGGCACGCGCCGCCGCGTCGGCGCCCCCGCGCTCGAGAAAATAGAGGGTTCCGAGCACGGGGCCGGGCCGGTGCACGTCCGCTTCGGCAAGCGTCTCGCCGATGAAGATTTCCCGGATCCCCACGTCCCGGTACGCCGTGGCGGAAACGTAGGCGCTCCGCGCCCGCCTGAGGCTCGCTTCGATCCGCGGCAGGTTGGAATCCAGCTGGAATTCGTGCCAGGTAAGCACGTCCACCCGGGATCCGGCACGCCGCTGGTAGTCGAGGAAGCCGCGGACCTGGTCCTCGTCCCAGTGCGCGATCCCGGGCCCCGCGACCCGCACCGCCGCGCCCAGCTCGTCGCGCAGCACCCGCTCGGCGCGCCGAAAGGTTTCCGCGTACTGGTCCATGGAGCCGTTCCAGAAGAACGGCTGGTCCGGCTCGTTCCACACCTCGTACACCAGGTCCTGCCCCCGCGTGGCGCCGGCGAGGCCGCGCACGAAGGCCTCCCACGCCGGGTAGTCCTCGAAAGGGGCCCGGCCGCCGCGGTTGGGGTAGCCCTGGTGCGGGTACCCCCACAGGTCGCTCAGGACCAGCATCCGCTCCACCGCCGTCCCCGCCGCCCGCGCCACGAGGGCCTCGGAGCCCTGGGCGCCCCCGCGCAGAAGCCGTGGCCTCAGCGGCAGGACCAGCGATTCCGGCGCCGAGCCCGGCCCGACGGAGTGCAGGAAGCCGACCATGGAGCGGACATCCGCCCCCGGCTCCCCGAAGTCCACGCTGATCGCGGGCGGTCCGTCGTGCGCGTCGGTGGCGCCCGAGTCGCAGCCCATGGCCAGGACGAGCGCGCTGCACCGGAGAGACATGCAGAAAGTCATGGTCGTCCTGCGGCTGACCGCGGTTGGGGAGACCCCCATAATACTCACGCCGGCCCCGGTCGCGCCACTTGCCGCCCCCGGTGGAGGCCGGAGCCCGACACCGCTACGGCCGGCCGGCGGTGCGGGCGAAGAGCGCCGACACGATCCGCTCGGCGGCGCGCCCGTCCCACCCCTCGGGCGAGCGGCTGCCGGGGGCCGCGCGCGGCTGGGCCGCGGCGGCCTGGAACGACGCGAGGATTCCCTCGGGGGTGAGCGGCCAGGGCGCCAGCCGGTTGGTGCCCTCCGTGATCGTCACCGGCCGCTCGGTCTGCTCCCGCAGCGTAACGCAGGGAACCCCGAGCGCCGTCGTTTCTTCCTGCAGCCCGCCCGAGTCGGTGAGCACCACCGCGGCGCCGTCCACCAGCCCCGCCATCTCCTGGTAGCCGAGGGGCTCCAGCACCCGCAGCGGCTCCAGCAGGGAGTCCAGGCCGTGGGCGGCGATGCTCTGCGCGGTGCGCGGGTGGACGGGAAAGGCCACCGGCATCCGCTCGGCCACCCGCCCCAGCCCCCGGAGGATCTCCCGGAGGACCTCGGGGTTGTCCACGGCCGAGGGACGGTGCAGCGTGACGACGGCGTACCCCCCGGCGGCGAGCCCCAGCCGCGCCGGCATCCCCAGCGCGCGGGCATCCGGGAGCCCGGCGAAGAGCGCGTCGATCATCACGTTGCCCACGAAGCTCACCCGGCCGGAGGGGATCCCCTCGGCGGCCAGGTTCGGGAGCGCGTCGTGGCTGGGCGTCAGCAGGAGGTCCGAAAGGCGGTCGGTGAGCACCCGGTTCACCTCCTCGGGCATGCGCCAGTCGCCGCTGCGGAGGCCGGCCTCCACGTGCGCCACCCGGCATCCCAGCTCTTCGCGCAGCTTGCTGGCCACCAGGGCGCACGCCAGGGTGGAGTTCACGTCGCCCACCACGAGCACCCAGTCGGGCCGCGCCTCCACCAGCACCGGCTCGAACGCCTCCATCACCCGGGCGGTCTGCTGCGCGTGGCTCCCCGAGCCCACGCCCAGGTGGTAGTCCGGCGCGGGGATTCCCAGGTCTCGGAAGAAGGCGTCGGACATCTGCGCGTCGTAGTGCTGCCCGGTGTGCACCAGCACGCCGGGCGAGCCCGCGCGGCGCAGCTCCGCCAGGATGGGGGCCACCTTCATGAAGTTGGGGCGGGCCCCCGCGACGACGAGCGTGCGCATCAGCGGCCCCCGCCCGCGGCGCTCTCCGCCAGCCGGAGCAGCGTTTCGCCGGGCCGCGGGTCGTACTGCCCCAGCGCGGTTTCCCGTGCGCGAGCGCCCATCGCGGGCCAGCTCGCCCGCGCCCGCCAGGCCCGCTCGAGCGCCGCCCCGAGCGACCGCGCCGTAGAGCCGTCGGCTACCCAGCCCGACACCCCCTCCTCCACCCACTCGGTGTTTCCCCCCACGTCGGTGACCACCGACGGGCGGCCGCACAGCATGGCCTCTACGAGGGCCAGCGGAGTGCCCTCCATCCGCGACGCGAGCACGAGCAGGTGGTTGTCGGACCAGAGCGCCCGGATGTCGTGCACGTGGCCGGCGAGCTCCACCCGGTCCTCCAGCCCGTAAAGCGCGATCAGGCGGCGCAGGTACCCCTCGTCCGAGCCGCGCCCGTACAGGCGCAGCCGCCAGTCGCGCCCGCGCCACTCGGGCGCCGCCAGCGTCTGCAGCAGCACGTCCTGCCCCTTGGCGACGGCCGAAAAGCGGGCGACGCAGGCAAACCGCACCGGCTCGGGCTCGGGCCAGGGCACCGCCTCGGCCGAGGAAAGGTTGATGGGGTTGCGCACGACCGAGCCGTTCGGAATGGGAGCGGCGATCTGCCGCTCCGCGACGCGCAGGTTTCGCTCGGCGACGAACGCCACCCGCGAGGCGCGCCGGAAAAGGTCGTCGGCGGCGGCGTGGTACGCCGGATCTTCGGGAACCTCGGTGTTGGCCTGGCACAGGGCCACGTAGGGCGTGCCGCTGGAGCGCAGGAACGCCAGCAGGTCGGGAAAGTGCACGGCGTCGAACGTGGCGCCCTGGCTGATGCACACCACGTCGGGGCGGAACCGCGTCAGCTCGCCCCACGACGTGGCGCTCTGCAGGACGGCCGGCCGGGGCAGCCGCACCGGCCGCCGCAGCACCCGGCTCATCACCTTGTCCACCGACGGAAGGCGGGGCCGCCGCCGCGTCAGCACGCGCGCCCCCCTGCCCTGCAGCTCCGCCAGGCGCGGGTGCAGGGTGGGCCAGCGGAACACCGCGGCCATGACCTCGTGGCCCTCGTCCAGCGCCGCGTGCGCCATCTCGGTCCACAACTCCTCGCTGCCGCCCCACGGGTCGGTGTGCATCAGCGAGATGATGGCCAGCTTCACTGCAGAACCTTTCGTTCGGAACGTGAATGTCGCGCGCGAAGCAGGTGCGCCTCCAGGCGGCGCACGCTGGCGTCCGCCGTCCAGTGCTCGCGCACATGTTCGGCGGCGCGGTCGCCCAGCCGCCGCGCGAAGGGCGCATCGCCCAGCAGCCGCGCCATCGCGGCGGCCAGGCTGTCGGGCCGGGCGTCGGCGAGAAGGCCGTTGACGCCGTCCAGGACGGTTTCCCGCACACCGCCTTCGGCGATGGCCACCACCGGGGTGCCACAGGCGTTCGCCTCCAGCGGCGCGAGGCCGAACGGCTCCAGCCGCGACGTGTAGAGCATCAGCGACGCGCGGCCCAGGATGTCGGAAAGCTCCGCGTCCGCGATCCCCTGCATCACCCGCAGCTCCACCCCCAGCCCCGACGCGAGCTCCCGGACCTCGCGGGCGTAGGTGGCGTCGCCGCGGTCCGCCACCCAGGCCAGCGCGGGGCGCGGCGCGGCGAGCCCCGCCACCGCGCGGACGGCCAGGTGCACCCCTTTCGCGCGGTCGAGGGCGCCCAGCCCCACCACCAGGGGCTCGCGCCGCGCCGCGCCGGGGCGAAAGAGCTCGGTCTCCACGCCCAGGTAGCAGACGTCCGAGTCGCGCGCGTACGCCCGCAGCACGCTCTCGCGGCTGTAGTACGAGTTGACGAGGACGGTGTCGCAGGCGTGCACGTTCAGCCATTCGCGGCGGGCCTGCGCACGCAGCGCGTACCACCGGCGTACCTGCCGCAGCTCGCGCAGCGGGGCGGGCCCGCCCTCCTCCGCCGCTTCTGCCTCGCCCACCCAGGGAAGCACCGGCTGCGCCTCGTACAGGGCGCGGCGGGGCTCCTGCAGGTACAGCACGCGCGGAAGGCGGCGCAGGTAGCGCATCACGAACGGCACGGCGTACGACTGGCACGTGTTCGCGAAGGCCAGGTCGAAGCCGCCCGCCTCCATCTCCCGCGCGCAGCGCTCGCACGCCGCCTCCATGGCCTGGATGTCGCGAAGCCACCTCGGCGTGGCGCCCCGCCACCCGGCCGTGGCCGCCAGGGGAACCCGGTGCTCGCGCACGCGGGGCCCGAACGGGGCCCATCCCGCCGGGCGCTCGCCCACGCACCAGGCCTCGACCGAATGGCCGCGATCCAGCAGCCCGCGGACGTGGGTCTGGAGCGCCCGCAGCCCTCCCCCGCTGTACAGGTTGTGCCAGACCGCGATGCGCATGGGGGCCGGTGCCGTCATGCCGCGAGCGCCACCCGGTACGCCGCCACCGTCTGCGCCACGCACCGCTCCCAGGTGAAGCCGTCGGCCCGCGCCAGCGACCGGGCGGCGAGCTCGGCGCGGAGCGCCGGGGCGCCGTGCACCTGCAGCACGGCCTGGCACATCGCGTCCAGGTCGGTGGGGGGCAGCAGGATCCCCGCGTCGCCCACCACCTCCGGGAGCGACGAGGTGTTCGAGCTGATCACGGGGACCCCGCACTGCATGGCCTCCAGCGGCGGCAGCCCGAACCCCTCGTACAGCGACATGTACACGAAGGCGAGCGCGCCGCTGTAGAGCGCCGCCAGCTCTTCGTCCGGGACGTACCCCGCCAGGACGATGCGCTCGCGCACGGGTCCCGCCTCGGCCAGCGCGGCGTCGATGCCCTCCGCCTTCCACCCGCGCCCCCCCACCAGCACCAGCGACAGGTCGCGCGCGGCCGGCTCCCGCGCCACGCGCGCAAAGGCGCGGATCACCGATTCCAGGTTCTTGCGCGGCTCCAGCGTGTTCAGCGTCAGCAGGTACGGTCCCTCGGGAATGCCCAGCCGCCTCCGCACCGCCCCCTGCTCCTCCGGCCCGGCCGGGTAGAAGGTGCGCGCGTCCGCCGCCAGCGGCGTCACGAACACGCGGGCGGGATCGAAGCCCCGATACTCGCAGAGGTCCGCCCTGGTGGTCTCGGAGATCGCGAGCGCCCAGTCGCCGGGGCGCAGGCTCCCGTACACCCGGTCCATCCAGGCCACCATGTGGGGCTCGAACAGCTGCGGGAACCGGATGGGGATCAGGTCGTAGATGGTGAGAAATCGCCGCATGCGTCCGGTGAGCGCCGGCAGCGCGTTAAAGGACGAGTGGAAGACCTCGCCCCCCCAGCGCACGCCGGCGTTGGGCAGGCGATGCCGGTTCTCCATCGCGGCGACGACGCGGCCCAGCATGCGCGCACGAAGGCTTCGGGGGGCATGGGCGGCCGCCCGGCGGGCGCGTTTCTCCAGCGTGCCCGCCGCGCGGGCGCCCGGCGGGCGAAGCAGCGGCACCGTGCGGAGCTGCGCATCGGCCGACAGGCACTCGGCCGTGGCGGTGTGCGTAAGAAGCGAATCGGTGGCGCTGAAGGCCAGGTCCAGCCCCGGCACACGCGCCAGCCCACGAGCCACGTGCTCCACCACGCGGTGCACGCCGGTGCGAGCCTCGGGGTGGCGGTGCCCGAAGCCCAGCATCGAAACGTCATAGACAACGCGCATCAGCCGAACCGCCGCGACGCGCGCACCAGCGTGTACGGCGCGCGCGTGCCGCCGCCCGTCGTCAGGCGGTGCCGGACCGCGCTCCTCGTGGCGCCACGGCCACGCGGCCGGCCCGGTGCGGTACGCGCCCAGCACCGCCTGGCGGAGGGCTTCGGCGCGCGCGCCCGGTGCGGGCGGGAAGCACCACGCCGCGCGCGGCCGTCACGATGCACGGCTGCGCAGAAGCAGGGGCCGGACGACGTGCCACACCTGCCTGGCCAGCGGGACCTCGCGCAGGCGGCCGACCACCTTCCCGCGCCTCAGCTGCGAGCGATGCCGCTGTACCCGCAGGTAGTACCGGGCGTGGATCTCTCGCGCGGCGCGCCGGGCCAGGTGCACGCGCCTGCCCATGCTCAGCGCATGAAACGAGGGCGAGCCCCACATGATGTCGGCGACGATGCTCCGGATGATCAGGCCGTACGGATTGCGGGCCTGGCGGCCGCGAAGCTTGTAGGCGCGGACGAGGCTTTCCATGCCGTCCGACACCCCTTCCATCGCCCGGTGTACGGACGTGGCGCGGACGGTGGCCACCTTGCCCGCGGCGGCCAGCCGGGCCACGGCCAGCCAGTCCCCCCCGATCGTCCGCGGGAAGGGGTTGGCCAGCCGGTCCGCGCGGCGGGCGAGCCCGTAGAACACCCCGTTGTCCTCTACCTGGCGGTAGTAGGCCAGGACGCGCTCGGAGGGGTCTTCCTGCTCCAGGTCCAGCGGGCCGGCCTCGAACTCCCAACGCCCCTGGCGGTAGTACTGCGTGCTCCCCGCGACGAGCGAGTAGCCGGGCCTGCGCAGCACCTCCATGCAGCGGCGCACGTAGTCGGCGTCGATCCAGTCGTCGTCGGCGAGCCACATGAAGTATTCACCCACGCACTGTTCCAGCGCGTGGACGAAGTTGCCCACCGGCCCCACGTTCACCGGCTGCCGGACGTACCGCACCCGCCGGTCGCGCCGGACCAGCTCTTCGCAGAATGCCCGGGTTTCATCCGTCGAGGCGTTGTCGGAAACGACCACCTCCAGGCACGGATAGTCCTGGGCCAGCGCCGAGGCCACCGCGCGGCGCAGGCCCGCCACCCGGTTGTACGTCGGGATCGCGATGCTCACGAGAGGCTCGGCCATGCGTTCAGGTACCGGTACTTCGCCCGTTCCCGCCGGGTCGTGCGGTCGGCGGGTGGATGGAGCTCTCGTTTCTATACGCACGAGCGATTTCAGTGGCGCAGTTCGTAAATGCGAAGCCCCGGCAGACGGAGATGGTCGTCATCCCGGGCCGGGGAGGTCCGGAACCGCGTGGCGAAGCGAAGCGCTTCGTCCATGCTTCCGAACGTGAATCGTGCATCCGCCGGTATGCGGATCCGGGTGCGCCCGGCCAGAAACGTCCAGAAGGGCCGAGCCCAAGGTTCGCGCAGCATCCATGCCGCCGCCATGGACAGGCGCCGCAGCACGAGGCGCGGGGACAGCAGCTTCCGGAGACGGGCCGCCCGGAAAGGCTCCCGCTTCGGGACACTCGCGCGCCAGCCATTCGCCTCGAGAAGCGCTCGCATGTGCCGGCGCTCGGCCGGATCCTCCACGAGTTCGATCTCCCGGCCCAGGTAGTCCAGGTACCGCTCCCGGTCCAGTTCGGGAAGCCGGCGGCTGCCCGTCTCGGCGCGGGTCCGGCAGTACTCGTGAAAGATCACGTTCCCCACCGTGCGCAGTTCCGGGACCGGCGCCGACGGCGCAAGCGACCCGCCCACGCTCGCCAGGAAATCCGCGTGATCTCTCGTGCGAACGCCACGGCTGAGGCTTGCCCCGTTGCTGCGGTCCAGGGCGTAGTGGACGACCGCGGCCGAGTCGTAGTGTACCACGCTCTCCACTTCGGCCAGGCACCGGTAGCAGAAGTTGAAGTCGGGCGCCACCGAATCGAAGAACTTCCCGAACCGTGCGCGAAGGCGGTCCAGCACGGTTCGCGGCACCACGCAGTTCAGCATCTTGGGCAGTCCCGGGGCGGACAGCACTCCCCTGGCCGCCAGGGCGAGCAGGTCGGCCGCATAAACCTCGTACGCCCGCCCTGTCCACGGCACCTGCTCCACCCGGAACGGCGGCGCGTACCCCGCGAGGTGGTCGTGCAGGTACGCCACTACCCGGTCAGGGTAGCGCCGCGCCAGCTCCATCACGGCCCGCACCTCTCCCTCGCGGAAGACCATGCGGTCGGTGAGATAGGCGACGTGGTTTTCGGGCCAGGTGTGCAGAACCGTCTGCATTGCCCAGTCCCAGTGCGCCGCCATCGCGAGCGGAACGGGAGGTCGAAGATAGTGCAGCGTCCCGCTTCCCGTCGTCTCGCAGAACGCGCGAAGGCGCTCTGCCGCGGCGGCGTCCGTGGAATTGTCCGAGACCACGATGCGCACCCCCGCGGAGCCGTGCTCCCCGAGCAGCGAACGCACGGCGTTCTCCGCCAGGTCCGCCCGGTTGCGGGTGGGAACGACCACCAGCAAACCGTTGAACTGCACCGCACCGCTCACCCCTGCCCCACTGGGCACGGGCGCACCGGGTTCCCTCCGCGTTCCCATAAACCCTGCTCCCACGCTGAATGCCGCTACATGAACTCCTGGCCCACTCCCTGAAGCATCCCGGCGGTGGCGCACCCGCGGAATGCTGAACGACCGCTGAAGAACCTTTATGATGCTGCGTCTGAAGCCCTGCCCAGCTGCCTGCCTTCTCGATCCCCGTGGTCCCGGCGCCCCTCCCCGTCCTCAGGCGCGCCGAAGCCAGGCACCCGGCCAGTGGGTGATGTTCTCCCGCAGCCCGCTCTCGTTGAAGGGCCACTCCGGCTGCTCCAGCACGAACTCGGGGTGCGCGGCGGCGAACTCGGCGGCCGCGTCGCGCGGGTTGTCGTGCACCCACTCCGGCGCGCCACCGGGCACGTCGTGCAGGTCGTACATGATGCCGTCGGTGGCCACGAGGTACGACCCCGGCGTCACCATGCCGTGGTAGCGCTCCAGCTCCGCCGCCACGTGCGCGCGGGTGTGGTTGGAGTCCAGAATCACCAGCACCGTCTCGCCGGGGCGGATCTGCCCCTGCACCTGCCGGACGGTGGCGTCGTCGGTGGAGCTCCCCTCGATCAGGGTGATGTACGACGCCATCTCGTGCTCCTCGATGGCCCGCCGGTTGTGCTCGCGGATCTCGATGTCCACCCCCACCACCCGGCCCCTGCCCAGCACCTTGCAGAGGCTGGCGTAGTAGATCAGCGAGCCGCCGTGCGCCACCCCGGTCTCCACGATCACGTCGGGGCGCACCCGGTAGATGACCTCCTGGGTGCGCACCATGTCCTCGGGAAGCTGGATGATGGGCCGGCCCATCCAGCTGAAGGTGTACGAGTAGCGCTGGCTCCAGCCCACCTTCACCCACAGGCGCGAAAGCGCCTCGAACCCTTCCCGCGAGTGCAGGTCCACGGTCCGGGTGCTCCCGTTCTCGTGATGCACCAGGGTTCCCCGGGCGTCGTCAATCTCCACGTGCATGCGTCGGCTCCGTCAGTTCGGTAAGCGCCACGTCCAGCCCCGCCTCGCGGAGGAGCCGCTCGTTCTCGGCGCGGTAGTTCGGGTTCATCAGCACCGCCGTCTTCACCCCCAGCCCGGCCAGCGCGCGGTAGTCCACGATGGGGTGCCCCGTGGCGGGAAGGTACCGCCCCTGCTTCTGCGGGTTCAGGTCCACCACGCAGCGCACCAGGCGGCGGTCCGGGTCCATCAGGGCGGCCAGCGTGGCCCCCTTGGCCCCGGCGCCCCAGAGCGCCACGCCGCCGTCCGCGGCCCAGCGCTCAACCTGTTCCCGCAGCGAGCCGCGGATGTGCGGCTCGGCCTGGGAAAAGGCGCGCGCCAGCCCCGGCACCTCGCCCGGGGCCAGCTCCACCTCCGGGGCGGGGCCGCCGGCGGAGCCCTCGATCCACAGGTACTGCCCGCCGAACACCTCGCGCACCTCGTCCACCGCGAACCCGGCCGCCTGGAAGGCGGTGGAAAGCGAAGCGGCGCTGAAGTACGAGCAGTGCTCGTAGAAAAAATCCCACACCACGCGGTGGCGCAGGATCCACTCCACCGTGGGAGTCTCGAAGTACACCCGCGCCCGTCCCGCGCCCGCGAGCGCCGCGCGGACGGAGCGCAGCAGTTCCACCGGCCGGGGCACGTGCTCGATCACGTGGCGGCATACCACCACGTCGGCGGGCACGTCCGCGCACTCGGGGCCGTAGAAGCGCCGCTCGAAGCGCACGCGGCCGTCCAGCACCGTGTCGGGCCCGGTGTACGCCGGGTCGAACCCCACGCCGGTGGCGCCCTCTCCCGCCGCCTGCACCAGGCGCACCAGGAAGTCGCCCTGCCCGCACCCCACCTCGACGATGCGGCAGCCGCGCACGCCGCGCTCTTCCACCAGGTGGCGCACCAGCCCCTCGACGTGCCCCCGAAAGGACGGCGAGCAGGTCTGGGTGTTGTCGTAGTCGGCCCCGTAGCTCAGGCGATCGGGGTCGAACGCCCGGTTGAAGACGAATCCGCAGCGCGGGCAGCAGGCCAGGTCCAAGTCGCCGCGCTCGGCGGCCTGGGCCGCCCCGGGGTTGCGCATCACCAGGTTCTGGTGCGCCGGCACCCCGCCGCGGCGAAGGAAGCCCTCGGGCGCGTCCGAGCCGCAGACCGGGCACTCCGCCCCGGTCATCGGCCCGCCTCCGCGCGCCACCACGCCACGGCGTCGTCCACGCCCGAGCGAAGGCTGTGCCGCGGCGTCCATCCCACCTCCGCGCGAAGCCGGCCCGCGTCGGCCGCCAGCACGGCCGGCTCGCCCGCGGGCGCGGTGCGCGCGCCCCACCTCACCAGGTCGGGCCGTCCCGCCGCCCGCGCCACCTCCTGCACCACCTCGCGCACTTCCACCGCCTCTCCCGATGCAACGTTCACCGCCCCCTCGACGCCGCTGTCCAGCAGCGCCGCGAAGGCCTCGCCCGCGTCGGCCGCGTGAAGAAAGTCGCGCCGCTGCGTCCCGGGCGTCACCTCGGCCGGCTGGCCGGCCACCAGGGCCCGCGCCACCGACGAAACCAGCCGCGCCGGCGCCTCGTACGGGCCGTACAGAAAAAAGATGCGCCCCCAGGCGGCGCTTACGCCTGCCTGCCGCGCGTGGGCCTCCACGACGCCGCGGAGCGCGTGCTTGGCCGCGCCGTACAGCGTGGCGGGTGCAAGCGGCGTGTCGAACTCGGAACAGCGTCCGCCGTCCGTCCAGTCGTACTCGGCGCAGGTGCCGGCGCCAACGATCCGCGTGCCCCGCGTTTCCGCGAACGCGCGCGCGAGGGCCAGGCTGGCCGCCACCCAGTCCAGGTTGTCGGGCGCCGTCCAGAACACCCCGGGGCGCACGTCCCAGGCAAGGTGCAGCAGGTGCGTCGGCCGCACGGCCTCGATCACCCCGCGCGCGGTCCCCGGCTGCAGCAGGTCCCCCCGGTGCCACACCACGCCAGGCACGTCCAGCCCCGGGGGAGGCCCGCCGCGCGACAGGGCGTGCACCTCGAAGCCGCGGGCGGCCAGGGGCGCCAGCGCATGCCGGCCCACGAACCCCGAGGCGCCGGTGACCAGCGCCCGCTTCACCCGGCGAAGTCCGCGTAGCCGCGGTCCCGCTCCGAGAGGGTGCGCACGGCCGCCGCCGGCCACTCGATGCCGAAGGCCGGGTCGTCCCAGCGCTGGCCGCGGGCCAGCTCCGGGTGGTAGCGCTCCGAGATCTGGTAGAACACCTCGGATTCGTCCACCAGCGTCTGGAAGCCGTGCGCCACCCCCTCGGGAACATACAGCAGGCGGCGGTTCCCGGCGCTCAGCTCGGCGGCGTACCAGCGCCGGAAGGCGGGCGACTCGGGGCGCAGGTCCACCAGCACGTCCCACACGGCCCCGGCGGTGCAGCGCACCACCTTGGCCTCGGCGTGCGGCGCCGCCTGGTAGTGAAGCCCCCGCAGCGTCCCGGCGCGCGCGTTGAAGCTCACGCTGCACTGCGGAAACGCCGTGCGCATCCCCCGCCGCGCGAACTCGTCCTCGTCGAACACCCGCGCGAAGAAGCCGCGCTCGTCCTCGATCCGCCGCGGTTCGATCAGCCAGGCGCCGGGAATGGGGGTCTCGTGAAAGGTCACACCACCCGCGGCGACGGAATGGGCACGATGAACTTTCCCCCGCCCCGCCGGTACTCGGCCTGCTGCTCCAGGATCTCGTCGGCGAAGTTCCAGGTCAGCAGCAGCACGAAGTCGGGGCGGCGCTCCAGCAGCGCCTGCGGCGGGTCGATGCGCAGGTGCGTTCCCGGCGTGTAGCGCCCCTGCTTCACCGTGCTGCGGTCGACCACGAAGTCCAGGGTTTCGCCCCCGATGCCGAAGTAGTTGAGCAGGGTGCTTCCCTTGGCCGACGCGCCGTACGCCGCGAGGCTGCGGCCCTCGGCCTTCAGCCCGGCCACCAGCGAGCCCAGCTCCTCCTTCAGCCGCTCCACCCGCCCCGCGAAGCCCAGGTAGAACCCGGGCTCGTCCACGCCCCACCCCTGCTCCTCGGCCAGCAGCGCCCGCACCGCCTCGCCCGGCTCCGGGGCCCGCCCGGCGGGCGTGGCGAACACGCGCAGCGAGCCGCCGTGGATGGGCAGCCGCTCCACGTTCCAGATCACCAGGCCGTGGCGGCGGAACAGCCGGTCCAGCGCGGTGAGCGAAAAGTAGCAGAGGTGCTCGTGGTAGATGGTGTCGAACTCCGCCCCGTCGATCATGTCCTTGACGTAGGGGAACTCGATGCAGGTGGTGCCGGTGTCCCTGAGCAGGGTGCGGAACCCGCTCACCACGCCGTTCAGGTCGGCCACGTGGGCCAGCACGTTGTTGGCGTGGATGACGTCGGCGCGCACCCCCTCCGCCGCCAGCCGCGCGGCCGACTCCGCGCCGAAGAAGTCGCACACCGTGCGCACGCCCCGCTCCTCGGCCACGCGGGCGATGTTGGAGGCGGGCTCCACCCCCAGCACCGGCACGGCGGCGCGGAGGTAGTGCTGAAGCAGGTAGCCGTCGTTGCTGGCCACCTCCAGCGCCAGGCTCTCCGGCCCCAGCCCGCGCTCGCGCACCAGCCGCTCCACGATCTCGCCCGCGTGCCGGACCATGGCGTCGGAAAAGGACGAGAAGTACAGGTACTCGCCGAACAGCTGCTCGGGGGGCACGGTCTCGGTGATCTGCACCAGCGAGCACGACCCGCAGAACACCAGTTCCAGCGGGTACACGGGCTCCGGCGCCCGCAGCTCGTCCTCGGAAAGGAGGGCGTTGGCCAGCGGCGTGCTGCCCAGCGAAAGCACGGGCACCAGCTCCGCGTGGCCGCAGGCGCGGCAGCCGGTGATGCGCCCGGCCCCCGCGGGGGCGGCCGGCAGGACCTCGGCGGCGCTCACGCGCCCTCCCGGCGCAGGAAGTCGGAGTACCAGGCGATGGTCCGCTCCAGCCCCTGGTCCAGGGTGAAGAGCGGCGACCATCCCAGCACCTCGCGCGCCTTGGCCGCCGACAGGTACTGGTGCTTGATCTCGTGCTGCGCCTCGTTCCGCACCTCGGGCTCCAGCTCGGAGCCCATCGCGCGGAGAACGCGGTCCACCAGCTCGCGCACCGGCACCTGGATTTCGTTGCTGAAGTTGAAGGCGTGCCCCGCCAGCGACGGGTCGGCCGCCATCTTCTCGGCCAGCAGCATGTACGCGGCGGCGCCGTCCTCGACGTAGAAGTAGTCGCGGATGTAGGTGCCGTCGGAGCGGATCACCGGGCGCTGGCCGCGCGCCACCGAGCGGACGGTGCCCGGCACGATGCGGTTCCAGTTCAGGTCGCCGCCGCCGTAGAAGTTGCCGCACCGGGTGATGGTCACCGGCAGCCCGTACGTCGTCGCGTACGACTGCGCGATGAGGTCGGCGCACGACTTGGACACGTCGTACGGGTGCCGCCCCACCAGCGGGGTGGTCTCGTCGTACGGAAGCGTCTCGCAGTCGCCGTAGGCCTTGTCGCTCGAGGCGAACACCACCTGCTTCACCGACGGGCTGCGGCGGCACGCCTCGAGAAGCGCCCAGGTGCCCTGGATGTTGCTTTCGAAGGTGGACACGGGGTTGCGGTTGGCGATGCCCACGATGGTCTGGGCCGCCAGGTGCATCACCGTGTCGATCTCGTACTCGCCGATCACCCGCTCCAGCAGGGCCTGGTCGCGCACGTCGCCGCGCACCGTCTTCACCCGCTGGTCCAGCCCCGTGCGCACCAATTCGCTCTGCGGCACCCAGTCGCGCACCAGGCACACCACGTCGGCCCCCGCGTCGGCCAGGGCGCGCGTCAGCCAGTACCCCACCAGGCCGGTGGCGCCGGTCACCAGCGTGGGCCGGTCGGTCCAGAACGCGCTCACGCCCATGTCTTCCACGGGGCGTTTCCGCCCTCCCACAGGGTTTCCAGCAGGCGCTTGTCGCGCAGCGTGTCCATGCACTGCCAGAACCCCTCGTGCCGGTACGCCGCCAGCTGCCCGTCGCGCGCCAGCGGCTCCAGCGCGTGGTACTCCAGGCTGTTCTCGTCGCCCTCCAGGTAATCGAACACCCCCGGCTCGAAGACCAGGAACCCGCCGTTGATCCACCCCTCGCCCACCTGCGGCTTTTCGGTGAAGTCCACCACCAGGTCGCCATCGAACACCAGTCCGCCGAAGCGCGCCGGGGGACGAACGGCGGTCACCGTCGCCAGCCTCCCGTGAGAGCGGTGAAAGCGCAGCAGCGCGTCCAGGTCCACGTCGGCCACCCCGTCGCCGTAGGTGACGATGAAGGTGCCGCCAGGGCGAAGCCAGGGCTCCAGGCGCTTGATGCGCCCGCCCGTGTTGGTGGCCTCGCCGGTGTCGCACAGGTGCACCATCCAGTCCTCGCGCCCGGGACCATCGTGCATGTCGTCGCGCAGTTCCACCTGCCCGCTCGAAAGCGCCACCGTCATGCTTCCGCTCAGGCTGTAGTAGTCGCGGAAGAAGCGCTTCACCACCTCGCCCTTGTAGCCCAGGGCCACGTAGAACTCGTTGCAGCCGTGGCCGCCGAAGTGCTTCATGATGTGCCACAGGATGGGCCAGCCGCCGATTTCCACCATCGGCTTGGGCTTCACCTCGGTTTCCTCGGCAAGGCGCGTCCCCAGCCCTCCCGCCAGCAGAACCACCTTCACCTGCCTACCTCCTGAAGTCGCGACGAAGGCTCGTATACGTTCGTCCAGCGCAGCAGCGGGCGCACCACCCCCGGCAGCGGCCCCGCGTAGTCGCCGCGGGCCGAGTCGCCGTCCAGCGAGTCGACCACCTGGAAGGCCACCGCGTCGCGCTCGTGCGCGTGGACGCTTACCGGGTCCAGCGTGCTGATGGCGACGTCCACCACCAGGGTACCCTCTGCCAGCAGGTTTCCGGGAATCCAGGCGGTGCTCACGTATCGTCCCACCGGGCGGGGCCTGCCCCTCCACTCGGGGTCGCCCTCCACCGAAACGAAGGCGATGCCGCCCTGTTCGCTGTGAAAATGCAGATTGGGCACCAGCACGTGCCCGGGGGCCCTTACTTCGAATTCCACCTCCACCGCCACGGGGCGCCGGATGTCGACGGCGTCGGCGCGGCGCCCGGACTCGTCCTTCACCCGCACGGCAAGCAGCCGGGCGACGTCGTTGCCGGGCTCCTCGCCCGCTTCCCAGGCACGCTCGGCCGTGGTGCCCAGCCCCGAGCGCAGGTAGGCGGCGATCACCCCCGCGGTGGAGCCGTCGGCCAGGACCCTGCCGCCGTCCAGCAGCAGCGTGCGCGAGCACAGGCGCGAGATGGCGGCCATGTCGTGGCTCACGAAGAGCACCGTGCGCCCCTCGCGCGCCACGTCCTCCATCTTGCCCAGGCACTTCTTCTGGAAGCTGGCGTCGCCCACCGCCAGCACCTCGTCCATGATGAGCACCTCGGGCTCCAGGTGCGCCGCCACGGCAAAGGCCAGCCGCAGGTACATGCCGCTGGAGTAGCGCTTCACCGGGGTGTCGATGAAGGCCGACACCCCCGCGAACTCCACGATCTCGTCGAAGCTGCGGCGGATGTGCTCGCGGTCCATCCCCAGGATCGAGCCGTTCAGGAACACGTTGTCGCGCCCCGTGAGCTCCGGGTGGAAGCCGGTGCCCACCTCGAGCAGCGACCCCACCCGCCCGTGCACCTCGGCCCGCCCCGCCGTGGGGTCGGTGATGCGCGAAAGGACCTTGAGCAGGGTGCTCTTTCCCGCGCCGTTGCGGCCGATGATCCCCAGCACCTCGCCCCGGCCCACCTCGAACGAAACCTCGCGCAGCGCCCACATCTCCTCGTGCGCGGCCGGCGCGCTCCCGCGTGCGCGGAGCGCGCGCATCGGCGCCGTCGCGGCGCGCGCCAGCGCCTCGCGAAGGTCCTGCACCCGCGCCCCGGGGGCCAGGACGCGGTAGCGCTTGCTCAGCCCGGTGGCCCGGACGGCGAACTTCGGCATCGGCTGCGTTCTCCGCTCAGGCCACGTCGGCGAAGACGCGCTCCGTCCGCCGGAAGTACAGCACTCCCGACACGAACAGCGCCACGCCGGCGAGCACCGACACGCCCACCGTTCCCCAGTCGATCGAACCCGTGCGCAGCAGCACCGCGCGGAAGCCCTCGATGATCCCCACCATGGGGTTCAGGGCGTACAGCGTGCGCCAGCGCTCGGGCACCAGCGACGCCGGGTACACGATCGGCGAGGCGTACATCCACACCTGCAGCAGAAAGGGGAGCACGTGCTTGACGTCGCGGTACTGGATGTTCAGCGCCGCCAGCCAGCACCCCGCCCCCGCCACGGTAAGCACCATGGCCAGCACCAGCAGCGGCACCACCACCAGCGCGGCCGGTGAAGGAACCACTCCGTACGCCAGCATTCCACCCAGCAGCACCACGAACGCCACTCCGAGATCCACCAGCCCCGCAAGGATAGGTGCAAAAGGAATGACCAAGCGCGGAAAGTACACCTTCGTGATCAGGTGCGAACTCGACACCAGGCTCCCGCCGGCCCCGGAGAGCGCGGTGGAGAAGTACGTCCACGGCACCAGCCCGGCCAGCGCGAACACCGGGTAGGGCACCCCGTCGGAGGGAATCCGGGCCAGACGCCCGAAGATCACCGCGAACACCAGCGTGGTGAGCACGGGCTGCAGGATGGCCCACCCGGCGCCCAGCAGCGTCTGCGCGTAGCGCACCTTTACGTCGCGCCACACCAGGAACCAGAACAGCCCCCGGTACGCCCAGAGCTCCCGCGCGTTGATCCCCGGCACCCGCGGCGCCGGCTGGATGACGAGCGTGGGCGCGTCCTCGAGGGCCGGCGACGACGCCGACGGGCCCAGGCCGCCCGGAAGGTGCTCGATGTGGGTCGACATCCGCTCAGCCCCGGGCCGACCGGGCACGGCCGCGTGTCCAGGGAAGCAGGCGGCCCGCATCCTGGCGCACCTCGGCCAGGGCGGCGAAGAAGCCGGCGTTGCGCGGATTGGCGCGCGCCCTCGCCACCCCGTCGGCCACCAGGGCCAGCGCCGCGCCCAGCAGCGCGCCAAGCACTCCCGCCAGCGCCACCGTCCGCGGCAGCGAGCCCGTGGGCCCGGGAACCTGCGCCGGGTCCAGCACGCTCAGCACGGGAAGGTTGTTGTTGGCGTCGAGCTGCGCCTCGGCGAGCGCCGCCGTCAGCGCCTCGTACACCGCCTCTTCCTGCGCGAACTCCCTCGTCAGCCGCGAGGTGGCGGCTTTCAGCTCGCCCCCTTCGCGCAACGGCACGAACATGGGCGAGCCCGTGTTTCCCGCGGTTACCCGCCGCAGCTGCGCCCGGCGGGTGCCCAGCTCGGCCTCGGCCGCCTGCAGCTCGGGGTGGCCGGGAGCCAGCGTCCGCCGCAGCTGCGCAACCGCCCGCTCCTGGTCCAGCACCTGCGCGTTGAGGTCGGCCGCGGCGTCCAGGGTGCGGCGCGCCTGCTCGTCGACGTTCGAGGTTCCGCTGCTCCGCTGGAAGGCGAGCAGCCGCTGCTCGGAGCTCAGCAGCCGTTCGCGGACCGTGCTCAGCTGGCCCTCCAGGAAGCCCTGCTTGCGCTGGGCGCCCTCGCTGCTCACCCGCGCCATCAGCTCGTTCACCAGCACGGGATAGGTGTTGGCGATGCGGGCGGCCAGCCGCGGGTCGAGCGACCTCACCTGCACCACCACCGAGCCGTCAGGGTTGCGCTGCACCCGCGTGCCGTCCTTGAGGATCTTGCGCAGCTCCGCCTCGGAGACGTAACGGGGAGCCAGCCGCCCCACCATCGAGTCGGCCAGCGTGCGGCTCTTGAGCATCACTCCCATCAGGCGCTCGCTGGAGCTTCCCGCGCCGACACCCACCAGGGTGGCCACGCCGGCCGGAAGCTGCGCCAGCCCCAGCCCCCCGCGTGCCTGCGCGCCCGTGAACGGCACCATGGTGGTGCTGGCCACGTACTTCGACGGCGTCAGCATGGAGGTCACCGCCGCGGCGAGCATGGTGAGCACCGCCACGACGAGCACCGTCTTCCACCGGCGGAGCACGGCGGCCACGAGATCCAGGACCCGCGGCCCGTCCGGCTCGCGATTGCCGGACTCTCGCACGGCTGCCACGCCCTCCGAGTCTCGTATCGTGTCGGGCGACATCAGAAGTACCGATCGAGTGCCAGGATCGTCAGGGCGAACCCCGAAACCACGCCGACCACCGCCTGCACCGACTGCAGCGTCTGCAGGGGATCGATCCGCCGGCGGATCGGGACCACGATCTGGTCGCCCGCTTCGATCCGCGCGACGTCGCGCGCGTCGGCCTCGGCACCCAGCCTGGCGCGCAGCACCGTCACGTCGCCGCGGTCGGCGCGCCGTCCGTAGCCGCCGGCCAGGCGCACGTAGTAGTCGACGCCGCGTCCCGGCGCGTACTGGATGATCCCGGGCTGCCGAACGGCGCCCAGCACCGTGACCCCGGTTCGCCGCTCCGGCACCGACAGCACGTCGTTCGGCTCCAGGGTCTGGTCCAGCGCACTCCCGCCCGAGTCCTGGAACAGCCGCTCGAAGTCGATGACCACCAGGCCCGGGTCGCCCTGTCCGCGCGCCCGCAGGATGCGGCGCTCCTCCTCGCTCAGCAGCTCGGCAGGCACGTTCTGAAGCTCCCGAAGCTGCTGTCCCTGGGTACCTCGGGCCTGCCGCCGGAGCGTGGCGTCGGTCAGCGAGGCCTGGGAGGTGAACCCCCCGGCCATGGCCACCAGCTCGCGCACGGTCGTGGTGTCGGGGCGAATGGGGTACACGCCGGGGCGCAGCACCTGGCCCACGACCAGAGCCGTGTGCTGCACACGGAAATTGGCGCGGCCCACCGTGAACACGGCGTCGGACGGCTGCAGCCGGAACGCCGCCCCCTCCGGACCGAGTGCCTGGGCCTGGGAGAACAGGTGGAACCGGCGCTCCTCGGGCCCCACGAAGCGCGATACGCGCACCGTGTCGGCCGCGTCAGCAGGAAAACCGCCTCCGGCATTCACCAGCTGCAGCAGGTCGGCCAGCGATTCACCCTGGCGAAGCTCGTAGGTACCCGGAAAGTGCACGCGGCCGTGCACCTGCACCGCGCTCGTCGGCGTGGGCACCAGCACCACGTCGCCTTCGCGCAGGTTGGGGTTGGCGTCCAGGTCCCCCATCAGCCGAAAGCGCGCCATGTCGGCCACCACGGAATCGCCGTCGGCGCGCCGGACCACCACGTTCCGCCGCACGACGCCGCTCAGCGTGTCCTGCGGTACCAGGTCGCTCACCCGTGTGGCCGGGCTCGCTACACGGGTGCCCGGCGAGGACACGCTCCCGGCCACGAAGACGCGAAAACGCCGTGCCCCCGACAGCGTCAGGTTCACCCCGACGCCCTGGTAGAAGCGCAGCACCAGGTCCCGCACCCGCGCCTGCGCCTCGTCGAGGTTCAGGTTGAGCACGCGCACCACCCCCAGCTCGGGAACCACCACCGCGCCCTCGGGGCTCACCGAGATCTGCCACACCCGGTTGACGTTGCCCGTGATGGACACGGTCACCACGTCGCCGGGCCCCAGCTGATACCGGGCACGGTTCACGGGGGCATCCAGCAGCAGCTCGTCCATCCGCGCAGCCGCCGCGGTCGCGGGGCTCTGCGGCTGCGTCGCGGAGTTCTGCTGCGTGCGGGGGTCCTGCGCGTGCGCGGGTCCCCCCAGCAGCGACACGAGGAGCGCGCCCATCGCCGCGGCAATCCGGGTCACCGGCCACTTCCCCAGATCTCGAACATTCTTCACGTCATCCACGAAGTTCTTCTCATCTCGTCGGGCACCCCGATGCAGCGGGGCGGAAATCTCGGCTCAAACAGGCGCGGCGGCATCGGCCGCCCCGGCCAGGGTGCGCGCGCCGGCGTCGTGGCCTTCCACCAGCCGCCGGAAGTGCGGGATGGTGCGCTGCAGCCCTTCTTCCAGCTCCACCCGCGGCTCCCATCCCAGGACGGCGCGGGCGATGGTGATGTCCGGCTGCCGGACCTTGGGGTCGTCCTCCGGCAGCGGAAGGCGGTCCAGCGCCGAGGAGCTTTCCGTCTGGGCCAGCACCCGCTCGGCCAGCTCGAGGACGGTGAACTCGTTGGGGTTGCCGATGTTGGTCGGCTCCACCCGGTCCGAGTGGAACAGCCGGTAGATCCCGTCCACCAGGTCGTCCACGTAGGTAAACGATCGTGTCTGCGATCCGTCACCATAGATGGAGATCGGATCGCCCCGCAGCGCCTGCACGATGAAGTTCGAGACCACCCGCCCGTCGCCGGGCCTCATCCGCGGACCGTACGTGTTGAAGATGCGCACGATGCGCGTCTGCATCCCGTGGTAGCGGTGGTACGCCATGGTCATCGCCTCGGCGAAGCGCTTGGCCTCGTCGTACACGCCCCGCGGGCCCACCGGGTTCACGTGGCCCCAGTAGCTTTCCGGCTGGGGGTGCACCTGGGGATCCCCGTACACCTCGCTCGTCGACGCAAGCAGGAAGCGGGCGCCCTTGGCCTTGGCCAGCCCCAGCGCCTTGTGGGTGCCCAGCGACCCCACCTTCAGGGTGGGGATGGGCTGCTCCAGGTAGTCCACCGGGCTGGCCGGCGAGGCAAAGTGGAGCACCCCGTCCAGCGGGCCCTCAACGTAGATGTAGTTGGTGACGTCGTGCTGGATGAACCGGAAGTCCGGCCGCCCCATCAGGTGCGCCACGTTGTCGGGATGGCCGGTGATGAAGTTGTCCATCCCGACCACCTCGTAGCCCTCGGCCAGGAACCGGTCGCACAGGTGCGAACCCAGGAACCCCGCGGCCCCGGTGATGAGAACGCGCATGCCTCAGGCTCCCGCGGCGGCCAGGGCGCGCCCCGGCTGGGCGGCGGCCACCGCGACGCGGCCCACGGACACGTACTCGAAGCCCAGGTCCCGCATGCGCTCCGGGTCCCACAGGTTGCGCCCGTCGAAGATCACCGGCTCACCCAGGAGCGCCTGCACCCGCGGGAAGTCGGGGTTGCGGTACGGGGACCACTCCGTCAGCACCAGCAGCGCGTCGGCGCCCTCCAGGCAGTCGTAGTTGTGCTCGCGCAGGACCAGCTCGCCGGTTTCCAGCAGGTCGGCGAAGTAGCGCTGGGCCTCGTGCTCCGCTTCGGGGTCGTGGGCAAGCACCCGCGCGCCGCGCTCCACCAGGCCACGAACCACCGTGAGCGAGGGTGCCTCGCGCATGTCGTCGGTCTCGGGCTTGAACGAAAGCCCCCACACCGCGAAGGTGCGCCCCGCCAGGTCGGCGCCGTACCGCTCCACCACGCGGTCCAGCAGCAGCCGCTTCTGCGCCTCGTTCACCTTCTCGACCCCGTCGAGGATCGAGCCATCGACCCCCGATTCGCGAAGGGTGTGCACCAGCGCCTTGACGTCCTTGGGAAAGCAGCTGCCGCCGTACCCGATCCCCGCGAACAGGAACCCGGGACCGATGCGCTCGTCGGTGCCGATGCCCTGCCGCACGTGCGACACGTCGGCGCCCACGGCCTCGCACAGCCCCGCGATCATGTTCATGAACGAGATGCGCGTGGCCAGCATGGCGTTGGCCGCATACTTGGTGATCTCGGCGCTGGCGATGTCCATGAACAGGATGGGATTGCCGGTGCGCACGAACGGCGAGTACAGCTCGCCCAGCTTTTCGCGGGCGTACTCAGAGTCCACCCCCACCACCACGCGGTCGGGCTTCATGAAGTCCAGGACCGCCGCGCCCTCCTTGAGGAACTCGGGGTTGGAGCAGACGTGCACGCGCCGGCCGGTGTGGCGGGCGATGGCCGCGCGCACCTTGGCGGCCGTCCCCACCGGAACGGTGCTCTTGGTGATGACGATCTTCTCGGGGCCGTCATCGGGCATGTTGCGCCCGATGGTGTCGGCCACGGCCAGCACGTGCTGCAGGTCGGCCGAGCCGTCCTCGCCCGGAGGGGTGCCGACCGCGATGAAGACGATCTCGGCACCCCCCACGGCGGATGCCACCTCGGTGGTGAACGAGATGCGCCCCTCGCGCAGGTTGCGCTCCACCATCGGCTCCAGGCCGGGCTCGTAGATGGGGATCTCGCCGGCGTTCAGGCGGCCGATCTTGCCCGCGTCCACGTCGGCACACACCACGTCGTTGCCGGTTTCGGCAAGGCACACCCCCACCACCAGCCCCACATACCCCGTTCCCACCACTGTGATACGCACGAAGAGCGTCTCCTCGGAAGGTTTTCAGATACGCCGCCCCGCTGCACGGACGCGGCCGGCCGGCGTTTTCGCCGGCCGGCCGCGTCGGCGGCGAAGCGGATCAGCCTACGACGGTCAGCCCCGCCAGGGCGTGCAGCGCCGCGGGGGGCGGAGTGGCCACGCCCGACAGCCCCACCACGCGGGCGGCGCCCGGGTGCCGCCTCATCACCCCACGGGTGTCCACCACCAGGCGCGCGTGCTCCGCCACCCGTGCGTAGTCGACGGCGGTGTGGTCCGTCACCACCACGACCACGTCGGCCGCGGCCAGCCGCTCCTCCGTGAGCTCCTGGCTCTCCAGGGGCAGCCCCTTCAGCGGGGTGTGGCCGTCGTCGTGGATGGCGTCGCAGAACGGGTCGTGGAAGCTGACCCGCGCCCCCTTGTCCTGCAGCAGCCGCATGATGTCGAGCGCCGGGCTTTCGCGCAGGTCGTCGATGTTCTTCTTGTACGCCACGCCCAGCACCAGCACGTCGCTGCCGCGCACCGCCTTGCTCTCGTCGTTCAGCGCGTCGGCCACCTTGCCCACCACGAACGCCGGCATCTCGCCGTTGATCTCGCTGGCCAGCTCGATCATCCGCGTCCGGAACTCCAGCGTCCGCATCTTCCACGACAGGTAGTGCGGGTCCAGCGGAATGCAGTGCCCGCCCAGCCCCGGGCCCGGCGTGAACTTCATGAAGCCGAACGGCTTGGTGGCCGCCGCCTCGATCACGTCCCAGACGTCCACCCGCAGCTTCTCGCACGCCTGCGCCAGCTCGTTGGCCAGCGCGATGTTGATCATGCGGAAGGTGTTCTCGTACACCTTCACCAGCTCGGCCGCCTCGGCGCTCTGCACCGGCACCAGCGTATCGAACACCCGCCCGTACAGCGCCTCGCCCGCCTGCAGGCACGCGGCCGTGACCCCGCCGATGACCTTGGGCGTGTTGCGCGTGTGCCACACCGGGTTGCCGGGATCCACCCGCTCGGGGCTGAAGCAGACGAAGAAGTCCTCGCCCGCCTTCAGGCCGCCCTCTTCCAGGATGGGCAGCACCACGTCACGGGTGGTGCCCGGAAACGTGGTGCTTTCCAGGATCACCAGCTGGCCCGGCCGCAGCGTGCGGGCGATGCCCTCCGACGCATTGACCACGAACGACAGGTCCGGGTCCTTGATCTTGTTCAGCGGCGTGGGCACGCAGATGCAGATGGCGTCGCACTCGGCGAGCCGCGAAAAGTCGGTCGTGGCCGAAAGCAGCCCCTCGCCCACGAACGCGCCCAGCACCTCGCTGGAAACGTCCTGTACGTGGCTGCGCCCGCCGGCCACGCCCCCCACCACCCGCTCGGAGATGTCGAAGCCCAGTGCGCGGAACCCGCTGCGCGCCACCTCGACGGCCAGCGGCAGCCCCACGTATCCCAACCCGATGATCCCCACGACCGCGTCGCGCGACTCGGTGCGGGAAAGAAAATCGTCCAGCCTGGCGCTCATGGTACCACCCTTCGATCAAACGCGGACCCGCCCGTCGCCGGCGCGCGGAAAACGCGCCTCCGTACGCACCGTAAACCTATAAGATAGTGCTACATGGCCGTGCGGCGCAACCGCCGGGCGGCTACCGCGCGGCCGCCGCGGCTTCCAGCCCGCGTTCGCGCAGCGGCGCCACGCACTCGGGAACCAGGGCGCAGATGCCCAGCAGGCAGTCTTCGGCGCTGCCCACCTCGACGGCGGCGCCCAGCCTGTCGAGCCCCGGCATCAGCGTGTCGGGGGCGGGCTCGTTGGACTGCACGATGCGGATCTTGGCCAGTGCCGTGGGAATGGTGGCCTCGTGCTCCGACATCAGCTCCTCGTGCAGCTTTTCGCCGGGACGAAGCCCGGTGAACACGATGGGAACGTCGCGGTACGGCTCCAGCCCCGAAAGCCGGATCAGGTTTTCGGCCAGCTCCACGATGCGCACCGGCTCGCCCATGTCGAGCATGCAGATGCGCCCCGCCGCCTCGGGGATCGCCGAGGCCTGCAGCACCAGCTGCACCGCCTCGGGGATGGTCATGAAGTACCGCGTGACGTCGGGGTGCGTCACCGTCAGGGGCTGCCCCGCGTCCATCAGGCGCCGGAACAGGGGAAGCACGCTTCCGTCGGAGCCCAGCACGTTCCCGAAGCGCACGGCGCGGAAGTCGGTGCCGGCGCGGCGCAGCGAGGGCCAGCCGAGCACCACCTGCTCGGCCACGCGCTTGGTGGCGCCCATGACGCTGGAGGGGTGCACCGCCTTGTCGGTGGAGATCAGCACGAACTTGTCGGCGCCGAAGCGGGCGGCCATCTGCGCCACGCACAGGGTGCCCAGCGTGTTGTTCCTCACCGCCTCGACGGCGTTGTCCTCCATCAGCGGCACGTGCTTGTAGGCGGCCGCGTGGAACACGCAATCCGGGCGGTGCTCGGCGAACACCGACTCCATCCGCCCCTCGTTGGTGATGTCGGCCACCACGGGAACGATGTCCAGGCGCGGGTGTGCGCGGACGAGCTCGAGCATGGCGAAGTACAGCGGCGTCTCGGCCTGGTCCAGCACCACGAGCCGGCGCGGCTCCATGGCGGCCACCTGGCGAGCCAGCTCCGAGCCGATGGAGCCCGCCCCGCCGGTCACCAGCACCACCCGCCCCTCCAGGTCCTCCCGCACGCCGTCCAGCTCCAGGGCCACGGTGTCGCGCCCCAGGAGGTCCTCGATCTGCACCGGCCGCAGCTCGCCCAGGCGCGCGCGGCCGTCCAGCAGCTCGCGCATGGACGGCACGATCTGGAAGTCCACGTCGGCGTCCATGCAGGGCTGCACGATGCGCCGCATCTCGTCGCGGGTGGCCGACGGGATGGCGATCACCACCCGTTCGATCCCGCGGTCGCGGATGAGCTGGGGAATCTCGGCCGTGGTCCCGATCACCGGCACCCCGTGCATGCGCATGCGCATCTTCCCCGGGTCGTCGTCCACCAGCCCCACCGGGTAGATCTCGTCGGACTCGTCGCGGTGAAAGTGGCGTAGCAGGCGCTCGGCCGCGTTGCCCGCCCCCACGATCAGGGTGCGCTTGCCGCGCTGGGCCCGCCAGGGGATGAAGTGGCGCTCGCGCACGGCCCTGACCAGGAAGCGGATGCCGCCGAACACCAGCAGGGCCAGCACCCAGTCCAGCACCAGCACCGAACGCGGAAAGCCCGCCAGCTGGTCGGTCAGGAACAGCAGGCCCAGCAGCAGGGCCGAGCTCGTCGTCACCGCGCGCACCAGGTCGATCAGGTCGCGCATCCCCACGTGGCGCCACCACCCCTGGAAAAGGCCGAACGCCAGGAACGAGGCCAGCCGCGCCCCCACCAGGTACGGGAGCGTCGCCCAGAAGATGGGCTCGACCGCGTCGGGAACGTGAAGGTCGAAGCGCAGTCCGAAGGCGAACCGGTACGCCAGGGGAATCAGGAGAAGGTGCAGGCCGACGATGAGCGGCCGGCGAAACCGCACGAGAACGTAGGGAAGCATAGGATCGCGAACATGAGTAGAACACGCGGGCACACGGCGACTGCCGCGGCGCGCTGGCCGGGCGTACCGTGCTCCGCGCCGTGCGTGCACGAATTACGCCCGGCCGAAGTCCGGGCCGGAACGCCGCTGGACCCCGTCACGGGCTTGACGGGCGAAGCCCCCGGACGGTCACACGCGGCCGTCCGCTCCAAGAACGTTTCAGGGCGTCAGATCCGTACACCCGGGCGCCGCCCGGCACGCGACCGGGCGAACTGGCGGGCGTAGTAGCTCACCACCCGGTCGGCGCCGGCGCGCCGGATGCACGTCAGCGCCTCCTCGTGCGCGCGGGGCCCGTCGATCCACCCGCGCTGGGCCGCGGCCTCGATCATGGCGTACTCGCCCGAGACGTGGTAGCCGAACACGGGGTAGCCGGTCTCGGCCTTCACCCGGTGGATGACGTCCAGGTACGCCAGCGCGGGCTTCACCATGAGCATGTCGGCACCCTCGGCCACGTCCAGGCGCGCTTCGCGCACCGCCTCCAGGGCGTTGCCCGGGTCCATCTGCGCCGAGCGGCGGTCGCCGCTCGAGGGCGCGCTTTCGGCCGCCTCGCGAAAGGGGCCGTAGAACGCCGACGCGTACTTGGCGGTGTACGACAGGATCGCCGTGGCGGCGAACCCGCCCGCGTCGAGCGCGCCGCGCAGCGCGGCCACGCGCCCATCCATCATGTCCGACGGGGCCACCACGTCGGCGCCCGCGGCCGCGTGGGTGAGCGCCACCCGCTGCAGGAGCGGAAGGGTGGCGTCGTTGTCGACGTCGCCGTCCCGAAGCACGCCGCAGTGGCCGTGGCTGGTGTACTCGCAAAGGCACACGTCGGTGATCACCAGCAGCTCGGGAAGCTCGCGCTTCAGCAGCCGCACGGCGCGCTGCACCACGCCGTCGTCGGCGTACCCCTCGCTTCCACCGTCGTCCTTGCGTTCGGGAATCCCGAACAGCAGCACGCCCCCCAGCCCCAGCGACAGCGCCTCTTCGGCGTCCCTGAGCAGCTCGTCGGGGGAGGTCTGCTCCACCCCCGGCATCGACGACACCGGGCGGCGCACGCCCGCGCCGTGCACGGCGAACAGGGGAAGCACCAGGTCGCCCGGCGCGACCGACGTTTCGCGGCTGGCGGCGCGAAGCGCCTCGGTGCGCCGCAGGCGGCGGGGGCGATAGGCCGGATGGCTGGGCATCGGTACTTGTTTCACTCGTGGATGAACGCGGATGCCCCCAGGTGGAACCACTGCTCGCGCCACCCGTCGCCCTCGTCGCGATACCCCCCCGCGCGCAGGTCCACGCGGCCCAGCCGCAGCGCGGTGTCCAACGCCGCCCCGGTGCTTCGGCCCGCGCGCTGGGGCGCAAACAGGTTGGCCCCGCCTCGCCGCGCCAGGTCGGCCCCCGACCGCTCGCGCCTGAATGCGCGGCCCTCCACGCGCAGCCGGGAATCGAACAGCTCGGCTTGCGCGTAGCCCAGCGCCTCCCACCCCTGCCCTCCCAGGGGGTGCCCCAGCGGGCGCGAGAGGCGGGCCCAGCCGCCCCGCTGGCTGGCGTTGAAGTACCAGGGCCCGTGGCCGCAGCAGACCTCGGCGAAGCGCGTGTACTCGGCGCCCAGCGCCAGTTGCGGAAGCGCGGGGATGGCCGGGAGGAACACCCCCGCCACGACGCCGGGCATCTCGTCGAAGGCCCCGGCGCCGTCGTCGGCGCCCACCTCGGCGTACACCGTGGCGGGAAGCACCGCGTCGGTCGGCAGGCGCCAACGCCCGTCGAAAGAGGCGATCTGGTTCTCGAAATCGCCGTGCACGATGACGCCCGCGAGCATGCGCGCCACGCGGAACGCGGTAATCGGTTCCGCGGCGGTGCCGAAGATGGACGACCGGTTGGCCGCCAGCGTCAGGCGCGGGTGCGGCTGCACGGCCATGCGCGCGCCCCACAGCCACGCCTGGTCCGGGTGACGCCCGGGATCGCGCATGGGGCCGGTGAACAGGTGCATGCTCACGGCCCCCGCGTGCCGGAGAAACCCGGGAAGCCGCACGGGCCTTGCCGTCTGCGCCTCTACCCGGAGCAGCGGGTCGCCCGGAAACAGCACGACGGCCCCGCCGACACCCGGGCCGAAGCCCACTTCGCGGCTGCCCGCGGAGAGCGAGAACGCGCCCACACCCGCCAGTGCCTCCCAGCGGGGCAGGGCCACGCCCCGCCGGTCCGCGCGGGCTTCGGCCCACAGGGCGAACGCGCCCGCCCCCATCCCCGCCTCCCCCCGAAGCCTCGGGGTATGAAGGTCGGGCACCGGGCGGGGGTCCTGGCGGTCCTGTGAATACCCGATCGTGGGCGACAGCCGCCCCTCGCGGCCCAGGTACTCGGCGTGCACGGCGGCACCCGAGCGGTATGCGCCGCCGCGCCGGGCGGCGTACTCGGGAAACTCTTCGACGAAGCGGCCGAGCCACCCCCGGGCCAGGTCGCGCGGCGCGCCGGCGGGTGCGGCGTGCGCGGCCTGCTCCAGGGCGTCGGCCACCGCATGGCGCGGCACCGCTGCCTGGGCCGGCAGGTAGTCCCGCGCCCATCCCAGCGCCTCGGCGCGGCGGGCGGCGCGCACGGCCCAGTGGTCTGCGGCCACGAGGGGAGACGGCCCCGTGTGCCGGTCCGGCCGCGACACCGCGGTCACGGTGTCCGCCGCGGAGAGCACGACCGAAGGCACCGCCGCGGCGGGACGCGCCGAGTCCGCCGCGGTTCCCTGCCCCGCGGCCGGCACGGCGAACACGGCCACTGCGAGCAGCGCGGCGCCCCGGACCTGGGCTCCGCGCCGGAAAACGCCGGATGGAACGACGATCCCTGTCTTCATGCAGTCCCGCTCTGGCTCCCCAGCCGCTCGCGAATCGCCGCGAGCAGCCCCGGGATGGTGTATTCCGCCGCCTCCACGTCCACCTGCAGCCCCAACTCGCGCGCCGCCGCCGAGGTCACCGGTCCGATTGACGCCACCAGCGCCCCCCCGGTGCCGGCACCCACCAGCTGGACGAAGTTCCTGACGGTGGAGGCGGCCGTGAACGTCACGGCGTCCACCTCGCCCCGCTCCAGCATCCGCCGGACGGTGTCCGCCCCCGCGCCGTCCTGCACCGTCCGGTACGCCTCCACCTCCACCACGTCGGCTCCCGCGGCGCGCAGCCGGTCGGGAACCGCGGCGCGGGCGAGGTCGGCGCGGGGCAGAAGGATCCGCAGGCCGCCGACGGGGCCGGCGGCCAGCAGCGCCTCGGCCGCCGCCTCGCCCACGTACTCGCCCGGGACCAGGTCCGCGCGCACGCCCCGCTCCTTCAGCGCCGCGGCCGTTGCCGGGCCGATGGCGCACACCCTGACTCCGGCCAGGCTGCGCGCGTCACCTCCACCCTCTTCCAGCGCGGCCCAGAAGTGCTGGACGCCGTTGGCGCTGGTGAAGACGATCCAGTGGAACGACCCCGCCCCGGCGGCGGCGCGGCGCAGCGGCTCCGGGTCTGCCGGCGGATCGATGCGGACGGTGGGGAACTGCACCGTCTCGGCGCCCAGCGCCTCCAGCGCGGCCGCGAACTCGCTGGCCTGCGCCCGGGCGCGGGTGACCACGATGCGCTTTCCCGACAGGGGCCGGCGGTCCCACCACGCGAGTTGATCCCGAAGGGACGCCACCTCGCCCACGACGATCAGCGACGGGGCGCCGATCCCCGCCTCCCGGGCGATGTCCGGCAGCGTCGCCAGCGTGCCCGTGACGGTGCGCTGGCGGGGGTACGTTCCCCACTCGATGGCCGCCGCCGGGGTGTCCGCGGCGCGGCCGGCCTCCACCAGGCGGCGGAAGTTCTCCGCCATCCGCCCCACGCCCATGTAGAAGACCACCGTGCCCACGCCGCGGGCCAGGTGCGCCCAGTCGACGTCGGTCTCGGCCTTGGTGGGGTCCTCATGCCCGGTGACGAACGCCACGCTGGCGGCCATCCCCCGCTGGGTGACGGGGATTCCCGCGTACGCCGGCGCGGCGATCCCCGCCGTGACGCCGGGAACCACCTCGAACGGAACGCCGGCCCGGGCCAGGATCAGCGCCTCTTCCCCGCCCCGCCCGAAGACGAACGGGTCGCCGCCCTTCAGCCGCACCACGCAGCGGTGCTCGCGGGCCAGCTCCACCAGGATGTCGTTGATCTCGTCCTGCGTGCGGCTGTGCTCGCCCCCCCGCTTGCCCACGTAGATGCGGCGGGGGGCGGTGGCGCGCTCCAGGATGGCGGGGCTGACCAGGGCGTCGTACACCAGCACGTCGGCCCGGGCGATCAGCTCGGCGGCGCGCAGCGTCAGCAGGCCGGGGTCGCCCGGCCCGGCGCCCACGAGATAGACGGTACCCGTCACGCCGCCGTCCCCGCGCGAAGCGCCTGGGCGTGCGACTCCAGCAGTTCCGCCAGCGTGTCGCGGAAGGCGATCTCCGGCGCCCACCCCAGCGCCCGCAGCCGTGCGCCGCTGCCGCACAGCAGCGGCACGTCCACGGGCCGTACGCGCTCCGGGTCTACCTCCAGCCGGGCGCCCGTGCCCGACAGGGCGATCAGCTGCTCGACGGCGTCGCTCATGGCGACCGCGTGGCCGGAGCAGACGTTGTAGGCCTGGCCGGCCTCCCCCTCGTTCATCAGCCGCACGTACGCCCGGGCCACGTCGCGCACGTCGAGCAGGTCGCGGCGCGCGGACAGGTTCCCCACGCGCAGCACGGGCTCGCCGCGCCCCTCGCGGATCTGCGCGAGCTGGCGGGCGAAGCTGGCCAGGGCGAAGCGCTCGTCCTGCCCCGGGCCCGTGTGGTTGAACGAGCGGGCGACCACCACCGGCCCCGGCGCCTGCAGCGCCGCCATCTCGGCCGCCGCCTTGCTGGCCGCGTACGGGTTGCACGGCTGTAGCGGCCGGTCCTCGCGGATGGGCTGCTCGTCCTCGGGCACCACCCCGTACACCTCGGCCGAGCTCACCACCAGCAGGCGCGCCTCGGCGGGGAGCGCCCGGGCCAGCCGCAGGGTGCCGGTGGCGTTCACGTCCCAGGTGCCCAGCGGGTCGCTGAACGAGCCGGCGACGGACGCCTGCCCCGCAAGGTGGTACACCTGCTCGGGCGCGGCGCGCGCGACGGCCGCCTCGACGCTTTCGGCGGAGGTGACGTCCAGGGGAATCCACTCCACGTCGCCACCGTCGGCGGGCGACGGGTGGCCTTCCTGCCGGGTGGCCACCACGGTGTGCCCGTCCGCCAGCAGCGCCCGCACCAGCCAGGTGCCCGCGAACCCCGCCGCGCCGGTTACCAGGACCCGCACGCGATCAGCCGGTGGACGCGGCGCCGCGATGGCGCTCCAGGTCGGCGTCCACCATCATGGTCACCAGCGCCTCGAAGCCCACCTCGGGCTCCCATCCCAGCTCGCGCTTCGCCTTGGACGGATCGCCCACCAGCAGGTCCACCTCGGCCGGGCGCATGAAGCGGGGGTCCAGCGACACGTGCTCGCGCCAGTCCAGCCCCACCGCGCCGAACGCCAGCTCCACCAGCCGCTGCACGGTGTGGGTTTCGCCCGTGGCCACCACGTAGTCGTCGGGCTGGTCCGGCTGAAGCATCAGGTGCATGGCGCGCACGTAGTCGCCGGCGAAGCCCCAGTCGCGCTGCGCGTCCAGGTTGCCCAGGCGAAGCTCGGTGGCCAGCCCCAGCTTGATGCGCGCGGCCCCGTCCGTCACCTTGCGGGTGACGAACTCCAGCCCGCGCCGGGGCGACTCGTGGTTGAACAGGATGCCGCTGACGGCGTACATCCCGTAGCTTTCACGGTAGTTCACCGTGGCCCAGTGGCCGTACACCTTGGCCACGCCGTACGGCGAGCGCGGATAAAAGTGCGTGTTCTCGTCCTGCGGCACCGCCTGCACCTTGCCGAACATCTCCGACGACGACGCCTGGTAGAAGCGGATGCGGCGCTCGCGGTCGAAGATGCGGATGGCCTCCAGCATGCGCGTGACGCCCAGCCCGGTGACGTCGCCGGTGAGCACGGGCTGCGTCCACGAGGTCTGCACGAACGACTGCGCGGCCAGGTTGTACACCTCGTCGGGGCGGCTTTCCTCCAGGGCGTAGAACAGCGAGTTCTGGTCGGTCAGGTCGCCCGACACGAGCTCCAGGCGGTCCTGGATGTGCTGGATGCGCTCGAAGGTGACGGTGGAGCTGCGGCGCACCAGCCCGTATACCTTGTATCCCTTCTCCAGCAGCAGCTCGGCCAGGTAGCTTCCGTCCTGGCCGGTGATGCCGGTGATCAGTGCTGTCTTCATGTCCCATGGGGTGGCAAATGAGTCCCGCGTGCCCGCGCGGCCAGAGTCGGTGGGCAGCCCGGAAAGCTAAACCCGCGCGTCATGTGAGTCAACGTAAGCGGACGGCGGGCACGGGTTGACCAAACACCCGGAGTGCCCTATCTTTCCCGGCTTCGCACTGTTTGGAACCAAGGTACGGCTACAGGAGACTTCCGATGGCTTTTTGCGCCGTCTGCGGAAAGGGCCCGCGCAGCGGGAACAACGTCAGCCACGCGAACAACAAGACCAAGCGTGTCTGGCGTCCCAACCTCCAGCCTGCCCGGATCGTGACCGACAACGGCACGCACAAGCGTGTCCGCGTTTGCACGAGCTGCATCTCGGCTGGCAAGATCCGCAAGGCGGGCTGAGGGCTTTCGGCAGGCCACACCGCAGGACGTACGACCAGAACGGCCGCGCATCTTTCGGATGCGCGGCCGTTCTGCTTTCTACCGGGTCAGGTTTCCCATGCGCCGCCCGCGCTTCCCCCGCAGCTTTGCGGAGCGCCGGGGCACCAGGGCCGCGGCGCACCAGCTACCCCCGGTGCGGCACACCCGACCATGAACATCTCGAAGATCCCGGCCGTGTTCGCGGCCCTGCTCGTATCTGTCGCCGCGGCCTGCGGCGAGACCCCGTCCGGCCCCGGCGAAAACCCCGCCGCGGGCGAAGTCCGCTTCACCTACACCAGCGCCAACAGCACGCTCGCGGGCACCTTCCAGGCGAAGGGCGCGCCCCTTCCCACGGGCGGCACGGACCGCCAGTGGGCGGCGGGCACCCGGAGCGACGATCCCGACCAGGTGCTGGCGTTCGGCATCGTTCCGCTTTCCGGCGAATCGTACGACCAGGTGGCCGTCCACTTCCCCGGCTCGGGCGTGGGCACGTATTCGGCGGGCGCGGCGTGCGAGGGCGACCACTGCGCGGGCGTAGCGTTCAGCCTGGGCACGTCCACGGGAGGGGTTCCCACGTGGGTGTGCGTCTCGGTGGCGGGGAACGTGGAGGTGACGTCGAGCGCGGCGGACCGGGTGCGAGGGAAGTTCTCGGGCACGCTGCACTGCTACAGCCCGGCGGCGCCCGGCCAGCAGCCCGTGCTGGAGATGACCGGCGGCACCTTCGACGTCGCGCTGGTCGAGCTGCCCGAGTAGAGGGCCCCTCACCCGGCCGCGCTGACACGCGTGCCCCCTCTCCCACAAACAGCGTGGGAGAGGGGGTACACACCAGACCTGGGTGCGCATCGAGGACATCGGCGCGCACCGCGACCTCTCATCCTGAGGCCCAGGCGCACCGAATTGGCCCACGGCACCTCCGTCGCGGGCCGAAGGATCTAGCCGCGGATGCATCTCAGCCCAGGCGCGGCAGCGGTCACACAGGCCGAGGCCTCGGCCGCGGTGTCCGCCCAGGCTTGGCAGGCGAGGTGTGGTACATTTCGGCCGGTCCGGCGCAGTCCCCGGCGGGCCCCTCCCCCGGCCCCTCCCCGCATGCTGCGCATGCGGAGAGGGGAGAATTCGATTGCGCTCCGGTAGGTGCGGGCGCACGTGCCGTTGAACCGCTCCCGCGCCTTTGGGAGGCTTCCCGCCCATGTTGCGGCGGAGCGGCAGATTCATCTGCTCCGGGTCGATACCTCGCCACGCGCGCTGAACTCTCCCGTACAGTCCGCGAAGGCGGACTTCGGGCCGTGGTTGCCGCGACTTCAGTCGCCCCAGCGCAGTCTACCCCAGGTACTCCGGCACGATCTCCCCCACCTCCACCTCCCCGCCCCGCGGCTCGAACCTCCACGCGCGCGCCGCGGGCCGCGACGAGACGATCCTCGTCAACACGCCGTCGACGTAATGCAGCCCCACACCGTCCTCCGCGGCGAGTCCCGGGTGTCCACTCTCGCGGACGAACGACCGGAACGCGTGCGGCCGGCGCGAGTCGCTGTCGAAATGAGGGCAAAAGCTGCCCGGCAGAAAGCCTAACCCGTTCGTCAGCGGGTTCAGCCCCGGGCCGTACGAGTCGGTAATCCCTCGCTCGAACCAGCACAATCCACCTGCGCTCACCCCGCACGCGATCGTCCCGTTCGCCAGCACCCGGGGCAGCACCTCCACCAATCCCTGCGCGCGCCACACCGCCAGCAGGTTCACCGTGTTTCCGCCACCGACGTACAGCACGTCCTGCTCTGAAAGGAACGCGTAGAGGTCGTCCACGCCGCGGCTGAACAAGCCGAGGTGTGTCGGCTCACAACGTCCGTCGTCGAACAAGGCATAGAACCGGTCGATCCACGCGGACGAATCGCCGCTGGCCGTGGGGATCAGGCACACGCGCGGGCGCGAGCGGCGGCAAAGCCCCAGCACGTAGTCGTCCAGCAGCGGATTGTCGGGCTCCATGGCGAACCCGCCGCCGCCGAACGCGACGATCTGACCTTGGGTGAGAAGCGGCATCGGTGGATGGAGCGAGATGGGTGCGTCGGCTCTGACCGCCGGGACAGGCGGGAACCGTGTGACGCTCTCGACAAGATACGCCTCCGCCACCCGGGCGAAAGCAGTGGCCCGCGCGGCGGCATCGCCGTTGCAATTTTCGGCACCCGACAACCCGAGCGGGCGGGGGGGCAGCCGGCCCTTTCACGCGAGTTCGGGGCCCCCTCGTGGTGGAGAAGAGGTCGATGAAACTGCTGAAGATCCCGGCGCTCGTCTGCGCCTTTGCACTCGCGGCGTGCGACCGCGGCTCAACGAACGTCGAGGACGTGAGGCCGGGTGAGTTCGAGGGCGACGTGTCGGGCGACGTGGGCGCCAGCCTGCGCGGCGATGCCTACTCGGGCAGCTCGGTCGGGGATTTCCAGGACCTGATCGTGCTGAACGACTTCGAGGAGGGCGCGGAGATCGTGTTCTACAACACCGATGACGAGTTCGCCCGCGAAGGCTCCATCTCCATCCGCAACAACGCCGACCTGGAGTACGACAACGGGGTCGTGGCGCAGATCGACGTCGAGGGGCGGTTCTACGTGGCCACCAGCGGCACCATGAACCTGAGGGACGTGACGACCGACAACGTCGACGGCACGGCGCGGTTCCGCGCGGTGGAGCTGGACTCGTTCGACAGGCCGATTGCCGGAAGCGAAGTGGTCGTCGACGTCGCGTTCCGGGCCGACTACGCCGGTGCCGTCGAGTTCAACCTCTCCCCCGCGTTCAGCGCCGCCCGCTCCAAGGCCCCCCGCTGACGCTTGCAGCGGAATCCGGAAAAAGCGCCCCCGCCGGCTAGGCGGGGGCGCTTCTCGTTTCGGGAGCGGCGGATCAGCCAGCGGCGGGGCGCGCGGGAACCATCACCAGCGCCTCGCCCTCCACCACCGCCTCACCGTTCTGGTTCAGGACGGTGGTCGTAAGCCGTGCGCGCCGCTTGGGCAGCAGCTCTGCCACCTCCACCCGCGCCGTCACCGTATCGCCGATGCGCACGGGCGCCGTAAAGCGAAGCGACTGCTCCAGGTAGATGGTGCCCGGCCCGGGAAGCCGCGTACCCAGCACGGTAGAGATGAAGCTGGCGGAGAGCATCCCATGCGCGATGCGCCCCCCGAACCGGCTCGCCGACGCCGCCACCTCGTCGATGTGCGCGGGATTCAGGTCGCCCGTGATCCCCGCGAACAGCACCACGTCCGTTTCCGTCACCGTCTTCCGGAACTCCGCCGTCTGCCCCACCACCACCTCGTCAGAATACATGCGCCGATCCCAGCGGAGAGAGAATCCCACGCGGCCCACCACCGCGCGTGATGATATCGGCCACGAGCGGCGGAAACAACGCACCAGAGCCGCGCCCCCCGACAGAGGCAACACAAAAGCAAGCCAGTCCGCGAAGGCGGACTTCGTGTCTTTGTTGCAGCGAATTCATTCGCCCGTGCGGGGATGGGGCCCGAGGCTGCCGAAGCGCGGGACGGTGCATCTCGGGCATTCGTACCGCTACCGCGCCCAGGCTGAGAAGCATCCGCGGCTAGATCCTTCGGCCCGCGAAGGATGTGCTGCGGGACGGTATGGCGCGCCTGGGCCTCAGGATGACAGGCTGTGGATGTGTCGCGGGCTGGTGCGCCTGGGCCTCAGAGGGTGTTGAGAAATGTCAACTTGGCCGAAGCCGACGGAGCATGAGACCCGACATCGCAAGATGGATCCATGCTTCGCTACTCTCCGGCAGGCCCTCGTAGTCCTTGCTCAAACGGCGGCAGC